>NZ_JBEPPY010000002.1:0-310997 GCF_040547575.1 Marinobacter sp. MBR-99
ACGCCCTTGCCATTCGGATTGTCTTCCCCTCAGTCGGGGTGACTCCGCCCTCTTTCAGGCGGACGGGTTTGCCGGCTTCGCCGGGCAAACAAAAAACGGCGGCCCAATGGCCGCCGTTTTTCGTTAATCCGGCTTCACCCCGCGTCAGACGAGGGGTTTCTCGGATACGATAATGCCGTTGTTATCGGCATAAACGTAGTGACCCGGGTGGAAGGTTACACCGTGGAAGGTAACCGGAATGTTGAGGTCACCAATACCGCGTTTTTCAGTCTTGCGGGGAACAGTGCCCAACGCCTGCACACCCAGGTGAGTTTCGCCTATCTCGTCCACATCCCGGATGCAGCCATAGATAATCAGCCCGGCCCAGCCATTCTCTGCGGCTTTCTCAGCCAGCATGTCGCCCAGCAACGCATTACGCTTGGATGCGCCGCCATCGACTACCATCACCCGGCCATTGCCCGGCAAGCCAACCTGTTCCTTGACCACCGAGTTGTCCTCAAAGCATTTCACGGTAACGATTTCGCCGCCAAACTGGCGCACACCACCGTAATTGTTGAAGCCAGGTTCAACCACCTGGACTTCCGGAAACTCGTCGCACAGATCTGGCGTAATGATCTTGCTCACCTTGCTACTCTCCTTTTTCGAAATGTTGGCCTTTTCCGAAATATTCGCGCTCAGTCAATCTTCTCGTCGGCCAGGAAGAACCAGGTATCCAGCACGGAATCCGGGTTCAGGGATACCGTATCGATCCCCTCATCCATCAGCCATTTTGCCAGGTCCGGATGATCAGACGGGCCCTGACCACAGATGCCAATGTACTTTCCGGCCTTTTTGCAGGCCTGAATGGCGTTGGACAGCAGCGCCTTGACGGCGTCGTTCCGCTCGTCAAACAGATGGGCAATGATGCCGGAGTCCCGATCCAGGCCCAGAGTCAGCTGAGTCAGATCATTGGAGCCGATGGAGAAACCGTCAAAGTGTTCCAGGAACTGCTCCGCCAGAATCGCGTTGGCCGGCAGCTCACACATCATGATGACCCGCAAGCCATTGTCTCCACGCTTGAGGCCATTCTCCGCCAGCAGGTTGACCACCTGTTCCGCCTCACCAACAGTGCGCACGAACGGCACCATCACCTCAACGTTGGTCAGGCCCATCTCGTTACGGACTTTCTTGAGCGCCCGGCATTCCAGCTCGAAACAGTCGCGGAAGGTTTCGGAGATATAACGGGATGCGCCACGGAAGCCCAGCATCGGGTTCTCTTCGTCCGGCTCATAGAGAGTTCCGCCAATCAGATTGGCGTACTCGTTGGATTTGAAGTCAGACAACCGCACAATCACTTTCTTCGGTGCAAAGGCTGCGGCCAGGGTCGAAATACCTTCAACCAGCTTGTCGACGTAGAAATCCACCGGGGAGGCGTAGCCGGCAATACGTTTGTCGACCGTCTGTTTGATATCCCGCGGCAGTCCGTCATAGTTCAACAGCGCTTTCGGGTGAACGCCGATCATCCGGTTGATAATGAATTCCAGGCGAGCCAGACCAACACCCTCGTTGGGCAGCGCCTGGAAGTCGAAGGCGCGGTCCGGATTGCCCACGTTCATCATGATCTTGAACGGAATATTCGGCATCGAATCCACGGTGTTTTCCCGCAGTTCGAAGTCCAGGGCACCTTCGTAAATCATGCCGGTGTCGCCTTCGGCACAGGATACGGTCACATCCTGGCCATCCTTAAGCAATTCGGTGGCGTCACCACAACCCACAACCGCGGGAATACCTAGCTCACGAGCAATGATTGCAGCGTGGCAGGTACGGCCGCCACGGTCGGTGACGATGGCGGAAGCACGCTTCATCACCGGTTCCCAGTCCGGGTCAGTCATGTCGGTAACCAGCACATCACCGGGCTGAACCCGGTCCATTTCGTTAATGCTGGTGATGATCTTGACCGGACCACTGCCGATCTTGTGGCCGATGCTTCGGCCTTCTACCAATACCTTGCCGGTTTCTTTCAGCAGATAGCGTTCCATCACGTTGGCAGAAGCGCGGCTCTTGACCGTTTCCGGACGGGCCTGAACGATGTAAATCTTGCCGTCGTCACCGTCTTTGGCCCACTCGATATCCATTGGACGCTGGTAGTGCTTCTCGATAATCATGGCCTGCTTGGCCAGCTCTTCCACTTCGGCGTCTGTAATGGAAAAACGGTTACGGTCTTCCTGCTCGACCTTGACGGTTTCCACAAACTGGCCTTCTCCCGGCTCGGAATGGTAAACCATCTTGATGGCCTTGCTGCCCAGGTTACGACGCAGCACGGCCGGGCGACCAGCCTCTAGTGTGGGCTTGTGCACGTAAAACTCATCAGGGTTAACCGCGCCCTGCACGACTGTCTCGCCCAGGCCGTAGGACGACGTGATGAATACCACATCACGGAAGCCGGATTCGGTGTCCAGAGTAAACATCACACCACTGGAAGCGGTTTCACTGCGAACCATCTTCTGGATACCCGCAGACAGCGCCACCAGCTTGTGATCAAATCCGTGGTGAACACGGTAAGAAATCGCCCGGTCGTTAAACAGGGAAGCAAACACCTCTTTTACCGAGGTGCGAACCTGTTGCAGACCGGACACATTCAGGAAGGTTTCCTGCTGGCCGGCAAATGAGGCGTCAGGCAAGTCTTCTGCAGTAGCAGAAGAGCGAACGGCAACGGCCATGTCTTCGTTACCATTCTGGAGTTTCGCAAAGGCCTCTTTCAGGGCATTATCCAGACTATCGGGGAACGGAGTATCAACCACCCATTGACGAATCTGCGCGCCCACCCGGGCGAGTTCGTTGACGTCGTTAATGTCGAGGGCATCGAGCGCCTGGTCAATTTTGTCTTTCAGGCCATCGGTGGCCAGAAACTCGCGGTAAGCGTATGCAGTGGTGGCAAAACCGCCGGGAACGGTAACGCCTGCATTGGCGAGATTACTGATCATTTCACCGAGGGAAGCGTTCTTGCCTCCAACCCGGTCAACATCGGACATTCCCAGGTGGTCAAACCAGATGATGTAATCTTCCAAAGCACGTCTCCCTTGAGTCTGTGGTGCGCGGAGTCTCGAATCTGGCGTGTATGATACTGTAACCTGCAGAAATTACCTAGGGAGCTGCGGAACAACTCCCGGCAATCAGCCAAAATCAAACCGGATACAGCCATGAAAAGAACCGCTTTTTTTATTTCGGACGGCACAGGCCTGACGGCAGAAGCACTCGGCCATGCACTGCTAGCCCAGTTCGAGAAAATCGATTTCGAACGTATAACCGTGCCCTATATTGATGATGAAGAAAAGGCTCATGACCTGGTCAAACGCATCAACAAGGCAGCAGAGGTGGACGGTGCCGCGCCCCTGGTTCTGGACACCATCGTCAACAGCAGTATCCGGGAAATCATCAGCACTGCCGATGGCTTCATGATCGACATTTTTGGCACTTTCCTTAGCCCGCTGGAGCAGGAACTTAACTCATCGTCGTCTTACACTGTGGGCAAATCCCACGCCATCAATAACGCCGGTAGTTATGAGCGCCGGATCAACGCGGTGAACTTTGCCCTGGATAACGACGATGGCGCCCGCACCCGGCACTACAACGAGGCGGATCTGATTCTGGTGGGCGCCTCCCGAAGCGGCAAGACGCCAACGTGCCTATACCTTGCCCTGCAATATGGCATCAAGGCGGCAAACTACCCCATCACTGAAGAAGATCTGGAGGATCAGAAGCTGCCTGCGGCGCTGCGCCCTCACAAAGAAAAAATCTTCGGGCTCACCATCGAGCCGGAACGACTGGCGACCATCCGGAATGAACGTCGACCGAACTCTCGCTACTCCTCAATCCAGCAGTGCATGCACGAAATCGAGGAAATTGAACTGATGTACAAGCGGGAGCGCATTCCCTATCTGAACACCACGGCCTATTCGGTCGAGGAGATTTCAACCCGGATCATGGTCACCACCGGTCTCAAGCGGCACCGGTAGCAGCGACCAGCCCAGGCTTTTACCGACAAAGAAAACGGGCCAGGAATCAGATTTCCTGGCCCGTTCTCAGTTCAGCAACATGCCTGCGGTCAAACCGCTGGTTCAGAGTTCCTGAATCGCCATACCCAAACCCTCAACCACTGCTCGGTTGTCGGGGTTTGTCACCACCGCCACACTGGCGTTTTCGGGCACCAGCCAGGTGTCGGCCACCCGTTGCAACTCGCCCAGTGTCACCGCCAGCACTCGCTCCCGGAACCGGGCCCGCTGCTCTGGCGTGCGACCAAACAGCTTGTTATGAAACGCATGGCGAGCCGCCCCAGCCGGCGACCTTGGCCTATCCAGCTGACCGATAACGCCAAGGATGGCCTCTTCAAGGGCCTGGGCATCGTGGTTTTCCGTACGCAGCCAGTTCAAAGCGCCGTCGAAGTCATCCAGGGTGTCCGCCAGCCTTGGGTCACGGTACGAAAAGAAACGGAACACACCGTTTACGCTGTCCTGACCGGCGCCGCCGCCATAGGCGCCACCCTTTTCCCGGATAGCCCTGTGCAGGTAGCCATTGCGTAAAAAGCCGCCCAGAACCGTCAGCGCAGCGGCATCCGGATGATCCACCGCAACCGTACTGTAGGCTTTGGCGCAGAAATTCACCTGGGTTGAAGTCAGCCAGGCTTCTCGGGTGCTGTAACTGACCGGTGCCATGGCCCAGGCATCGCCCGCCTGGCCGGCATCGCCCTGCCAGCAGGATTTGAGGTCATCCAGCATGGGCGCCAACTGGCCATCTTCGCCAATCAGCAGGAATTGCCGGTGCTGGTTACGGATTTTACCGTGCAGCGCCGTCAGGCTGGCACAAAATTCAGCCAGGGCTTTGTCGTCCTTCAGGGATTTATCCAGCTCCTTGGTGCCACGAATACCGGCCAGACCGCCCAGGCGGAAAGTCAACCAGGACCCCGCGCTCAGCCCCTGCGCAGCAGCACCCATAGCCAGGGCGTGCCCACTGCCGGTCACCGCCTGCTCACGGCGCGCCCTTACCTGGGCAATGATCTCGCGGATGCGCTCCTGCTCATCAAACCGGACACCGGTGTACACATCTTTCAACAGGTTGGTCAGCGCCTTGCTGTTGCGGGCAAGGGCCTTGCCGCTGAAAATCAGGTAGCCGGATACGTCCTGCACATCGTCGATGCGGCCCTTGGCACTGAACGAGGCGCCAATGCCGCCGGATTCCGCAGAAATACGGTCCTGCATCTGCAGGTAGTCCAGATCACCACAACCCACCTCGGAAATCAGCGTCGTGTAGTAAGGTAACAGCAACAGTTCCTGTTCAGACAACGCAGGTACTGGCACCACAACCTGCTGGTACACGAGGCCATTCGTACCCCGGGAGTAGACGGTTGCGCCAAGCGCGGCATCGTAACTGCCTTCCGGCTCCGGCATCTGCAGGGGCACGTCATCCAGCCCGACTTTCGGCAGTATGGAATCGTCGTCTTTGCGCAGCTGGCGCTGCTCCAGCGCCTGGGCACGCTCCACAATAGCTGTCACTTCGTCTTCGGTCAGGCTGGCTTTGCGGCGCGCCAGAGCCTCCCGAATGGCCTGCTGGTGATGGCCCTCCAGCTTTTCATCCGGGCGCAGAGTAAGGGTCACGCGGTGTGGGTTGTCCAGCAGCTTGCGGCGAATCAATCCGGGTACGTAATCCGGGTCTTTGATTTTCTCCCGCAGGCTGGCCAGCACAGGCTCGAGATCCAGAAGCTCCACCGGATCACCACCGTGCACCATCGGCGCAATGGCGCTCATGATCAGTTGCAGGCCATAGGGGAAACTGTCCCCGGCAATTTCCCGCTGGTGCAGTTCAAGCTGGTGGAGAATGGCTTCCAGCCGTTCCTGACTGACGCCCTCGTCCACCACCTTCTGTAGGGTGGCTTCAACCAGGGCTTCCAGTTGTGCCCGGCTTTCCGGCTCGCTGCCTTCGATACCGCACACAAAGGTCATTTCCCGATTGGAATCTTCCAGGCCACACATGGGTGACGGCGAATGGCCAATATCGGTGGTTTCCAGAGCCCGCATCAGCGGCGAGGCACTGTTTTCCAGCAACACGGCAGACAGCAACTGGCCTTCCAGGTTTTCCTGCAGGTCAAAGCTGTGGCCAAGCAACCAGCCCATCACAATATGGGTCTTGTTCTCGGTGCCTTCACCGTCATTAACCGCATAGCCCTGCTCTACACGCAGAGGCGCAAACATTCGTTTCTCGTCACGGACCGGCAGTTCCACATCCAGGCGATCAAACCGCTTGAGCGCCAACTCCTCAAACTTCTCGTGGTGCTCCCGGGCCGGAATATTGCCGTAGGTGGCGAAGATGGCGTTGCTCGGGTGGTAATGATGTTTGTAGAACTTCACCAGGTCATCGTAAGTCAGATCAACAATATGATCCGGCTCACCACCACTGTTGTAGTGGTAGGTGGTGGTCGGGAACAGGTGGCTGGTCAGGTTCTGCCACAACTGGGAGGTGGGCGCACTCATGGCCCCTTTCATCTCGTTGTAGACCACGCCCCGGTAAACCAGGTCGCTTGAGGGATCATCCGGCTTGTCAAATTCCAGACGATGGCCCTCCTGGGCGAAATCCAGAGGGTCCAGCTTGGAGAAAAACACTGAATCCAGGTATACGGACAGCAGATTGTCGAAATCCTTGCGATTCATGCTGGCGAACGGATAAGCAGTCCAGTCACTGCTGGTAAAAGCGTTCATAAAAGTGTTGAGCGAACGCCGGATCATCATGAAGAACGGATCGCGGACCGGGTATCGCTCGCTGCCACACAGCGCCGTATGCTCCAGAATATGGGCCACGCCGGTGGAATCCATCGGAAACGTCCGCAGAGCCACGAAAAAAACGTTCTCGTCGTTGTCTGCCGCCAGGTGTAGGTGGCGGGCGCCGGTTTTCTTATGGCGGTATTCTTCAACCTCAAGGTTCAGCGTGTTGATCCGGTGACTGCGAAGTTTTTCGAAGGCCGGATGAATTGCGTTATCGGTCGCTGCAGCCATTAAGACAATCCTGTTTATTGAACAATTGGAGAATTACAGGGTAACACGTAGTATCAGATATGATGCACGGAACGGACTCAACAAGGTAGCCTGCCGAACTATGACAGACCGCACCCACAAGCATATTGATGCCCCGGAAGTCGCCGCCTGGTGGACAGAACGACGCCAGTATCTGGAACGAATCCGCAAGGTTCCGGAAATAAGACAGCGCTTCTGGCGAGAAGTTGCCATTTACCTGCTGCGCCGCCTGCTATGGTCGTACGGCTTTTTTCCCATCTTTATCGCTTTTTGGCTGCCATTCGTTCTGTCCAGTTTTAATCCGGTGGTGATGGCGTCCGACATGATCCCCCTACTGCAGGGGTTTGTGAATTCCAACCCTGAACAGCAGGCCACTACCATCAGTACCTTGACCATTGCCTGGCTGTCGATCGGATCCTTCTTTCTGGTGTTCGATTTCGTGCTGACACCGTTCCGGTCACCGTATCAATACGAAGCCGATGTATACATGAAGTCCTGGGAACAGCTCAATCATGACCAGCTTCCGGACAAAATGTGATTTGGCCAGCATTCTGACCAACTTCAGACACTTTCTGTTACATAACGTTGCAGACAGTGGTTAAGATGAAACCATAACAAAGCATCCGGAAAGTTTGGATCACGAGGTTTTGTCATGGTCGATTTCAGACCACTACTGTTCGTAAACGCCCTTGCGTTAATGCTCCTGGTTACCGCCGGCTTTGCTTCGGTCAGAAAAGACGTGCCCGAGGTAATCGTTCCCAACGTGGCTGAAACCATCGTCGCAGCGGCGGAACCGGTTCTGGCACCAGAGCCATCGCAAGAACCTGCTGCAACAGAATCCAGACAACCCGAGCAACCCGTTGCCGATACCGCCAGCGCGACTCCCTTTACCCTACCACCTATGCCGGAAAAGCCGGAGATGGTTGCCATGGCAGAGCCGGTATCAGCCATCAGCACCCGGCTGGACACCCCACAGGCTGAACGCCCGGTTCAGCAACCGGCTCCGGAGCAGGCGAAGAAGCCGCTGCCCCCGAGTACTGGCAAACTGGTCCTGCGCTCCAACGTCGTGGGCGACCAGGTCACGATCAACGGCAAGACTTACGGCGCCACCAGGCTCGACCTGGAACTGGAGCCTGGCCGCTATGATGTGACCATCGAAAAGCCCGGTTACCAGCCCTGGACCAATACCGTTGCCCTGACCGCCGGCCAGGAGCTAACGCTGGTAGGCCGCCTTGAGGCCTATACCACGGTTAATTACCGCAATGGCGAATGGGTTGGTGATGTCCGTACCGGAGATGGCACCTGGCAGGATGATTCCGGCCTAAGTTATGAAGGCCACTTTGTGGACGGCAAGTTTCACGGCACCGGAAAGGCCTGGTACCCCGATGGCAGCCGTTACGAGGGCGACTGGAACAATGGCGAGCGCCATGGTGAGGGCCAATGGCGCAGCGCTGATGGCTCAGCCTACACCGGTCAGTTCGAACGGGATCAGTTCCACGGCAAAGGCACACTGACCCTGAACAACGGCGACATACTCACCGGCAACTGGAGCCGCGGTCGTATGGATGGCCATGGGTCGCTTACCACAGCAGACGGTATGCTTTACGTTGGAGGCTTCCGCAACGACGAATTCCATGGTCAAGGCGCCCTGACCTACCCGGATGGCCGCTCCTATGAGGGCGAGTTCTCCAACGGCGAATTCCACGGCAAGGGCTCGGAAGTGTTTGCCGACGGCAAAAAATACGATGGTCAGTACATGGAAGGCAGGTTCCATGGACGGGGCATGCTGCGGAACCCCAACGGCAGCTCCATCGAAGCCACCTTCCGCCATGGTGAACCCTATGGACAGGTGCGACTGACCACTGCGGCCGGCGAAATCTTTACCGCCCGCACCACTGAACCCGGTGTGTGTTACAGGGACAAGAGTTATCGGGCAACGCAATGCCCGCAACTGGAAGGCTGGTAACCACCCGGTCGCAGTAAACACGTGTTTGCAGTAACAGGTTGAGGTAGTGACATGGCAATCAAAAACGCTCTGCTGGTGGACGACTCTAAAGTAGCGAGATTTGCGCTCAGCAAATTGCTTGAAGGTCGGGACATGGAAGTAAACATGGCGGGCTCTGCCGAGGAAGCTCTGGACTTCCTGAAAAGCCATGATCGCCCGGACGTGATCTTTATGGACCACCTGATGCCTGGCATGAACGGTGTTGAGGCTACCAAAGCCATCAAGGGAAACCCCGACACCGCCGGCATCCCCATCATCATGTGCACCTCCAAGAAGTCCTCCTCGTTTATGGAGGAGGCTCGCAATTTCGGGGTGTATAACATATTGACCAAACCCCCGCAGACTGATGGCCTCAGCCTGGTTCTGGAACAGCTGGCCAGCGACGTGGAACAGGGGACACTTCCACCGTCTATTACCACCGCAAACGACGCCAAGTTGCCAGACACCGAAGACGAGCTGCTGAACATACCAACAAATGCGTCTGTAGAGATGTCACCGAAAGGCGATATCAGCATTAACGGGCGCACCAGCCCGAACGTGGTGCCACTGACCAGCGACCTGATTGAACAGATTGCCCGCTCTGCTGTAAAAACCCACATCAACAACCGGCTACACGAGCTGCTCAGCGACCTGTTTGACGAGCAGTTTGACCACCTGAAAAGAGCGCTGGACGAAAACCGCAGCAAACAGGATGCGGCCATTGAAGAGAGGCTGAACGAGCTCACCAAGCTGCTGGATGACCGTACCCGCAATCTTCGGGATGACGTTGCCGCCGAGGTCAACCTTAGCCTCAGCCAGGAACTTGCGCGGCTGAAGAAAGAATTGTCAAAGAACGCCGGCTTTACCGCCGAGCACATGGCGGAGCTTAAAGACCATATCACCAGCGTTCAGACCATCGACACCGAGTTCTGGCAAACCCTGCAGTCTGAGGCCATTCAGCAAGCCCACGAGATCTCCCGTGAAACCGCCGAAGACATTGCCCAGCGCACCATTGACCTCTACGTCTCACAACAGCGGTCTGCCAACTCCCGCATTTATACCCTGGGGCTGGCGGTTAGCCTGGGCATATTCACTGTCGGCATCGCCTGGCTGTCAGGCCTGTTCGGTTAACAATCGCTTTACTGCTTGCCAGGTTTCAGGGGTGTCAACGTCCTGTTGCACCCCGGCAATATCAATGGCCCGGGCACCGGCGCGATTGAGTAGCCGCCCCGCCCCGGCATCCCCCTCCAGAGCCATCACCTCCGGCCACAGCGACCGCGGTATCCAGGCGGGCACACCCACCCTCTGCCCATAGTTAGCCGCCCATACCAGCCCCGGTTTCGCGCGGGCGCGCTCGGCCAGTTGGCGCAATCCCTCGGGTGCCAGCAATGGCTGATCTCCCAACAGCACAAACACGCCCAGGGCTTGTGGCCCCAGCGATTGAATACCGGCACCCAGAGAGCCGGATAGCCCCTGGGCCCAATCCGGATGGTAAACCCAGGCAACAGGCTGCCGGCCACAGCGGTAACGAATCAGCGGGTAGCCACAACCGACCACTACCCTGACCTGGCGGGACAAATGCCCGGCCTGACAAATCGCTCTGGCCAACAGCGTTTCCCCGCCTGGCAAAATCAGTAGCTGTTTCCTGCGCCCCATACGGGACGCACGACCAGCCGCCAGCACCAATGCCGGAAACTGCGGATCGAGAGCGGCGCTGTCGCGGGTTATGATAAACGTCTCCTTTTATCTGCGGGAATCCGGAGAGAACCGCGGTAAACTGCTGAATCACGCGATTTTTGCTAGAATTCCGCCACCATGCAACCAAATCAGCCGGACCACCCATGAACCACCTGTTTGTCGACAACCTCACCGTGATTGACTTTGCCTACCTGGACCCGGCCCGGGGCCTTGTGGGTGAAAGCTGGATTACGGACGTGGTGCTGGGCGGAGAACTGGACGATCAGGGCATGGTGTTCGATTTCAGCCTGGTAAAACGTACCATCAAGCGGGTTATTGATGAACGAGTCGATCACCGGCTGGTGATCCCGCGCGGCTACGAAGGGCTGCACTGGAACGAAGAAGCGCCAGACACCTTCATCTGGGAGCTAACCGATGGCAGCCACATAGAACACCGCTCACCGGACGAAGCCGTGGTGTGGCTGTCTTCCGACCGGGTAGTGCCGTCTGCCGTGGCAGCTCTGCTGGAGAAAGAACTGAAAGCCGTTCTGCCTGGCAACGTCACGTCGGTTGAGATCAACCTGCGGGAAGATGTGATTGAGGGCGCTTACTACCACTACGTACACGGCCTGAAGAAGCACCTGGGTAACTGCCAGCGTATTGCCCACGGCCACCGATCCCCCATCCGAATAGATCGCAACGGCCACCGGGACTACGAGCTGGAAAACCGCTGGGCCAAGTTATGGAAAGATATCTACGTAGGCACTGAAGAAGACGTGACCCGGCGCTTTGTTGGCGAAGACGGCGTCGCCTATATCACCTTCGAATACGAAGCCAACCAGGGCGAATTCGCCCTCACCCTGCCGGAAAGCCGCGTGTATATGCTCGACACCGACACCACCGTGGAGCTCATCGCTGCTCATATTGCGGATACGCTGAAGTCGGAGTTTCCGGAGGACGAGATTCGGGTGAAGGCCTACGAGGGGGTTGGTAAGGGCGCGATTGCCAAAAGGGTCTGACCTAGGGGTCTGTCCCCGCATGGGGACTGACCCACTTTTGCCCGTCTGGAGCAACGCATAAGAACCCATGGGTTTTCAGGGTCTGTCCCCCTGGGGACTGACCCTTTTTATGGCACCAAACCTGAAGACCCCACCCTTCTGCCGGCGGAGGTCTGGTTTTCCCATGGGCTCTGATTTGGTGCAATAGACGGGCAAAAGTGGGTCAGTCCCCGTTCGGGGACAGACCCGCACAAAAAAAACCGCCCGAAGGCGGTTTTTTTGTGGCTTTCCGGTGGACTAAACCGTCAAGCCGAATTGGCGTCCCCTAGGGGGTTCGAACCCCTGTTGCCGCCGTGAAAGGGCGGAGTCCTAGGCCACTAGACGAAGGGGACTAGAAATTGGTGGAGCCAAGCGGGATCGAACCGCTGACCTCAACACTGCCAGTGTTGCGCTCTCCCAGCTGAGCTATGGCCCCTCAACGGATGCGTATATTAAGGATCCGCCCTTGGGGCGTCAACACCCGATCCCGCTTTTTTTAAAGTTTTTTGAACATCCCTGTTCATGCCGTTCAATTAACCAACAAACCGCTCATCAAATACCCAGAGCGGCGTATTCCTTCTCCACTTTCTTCGTTTCTTTCTTGGAAAAGCCGCCCATCACGTCCAGGGCGTGGCGCAAACGGGAACGGGTCATGTCCGGGCCAAGCAAAGCCATGGAGTCCATCACGGACCAGGAATTGGGTGTCCCGGCAATGGCCACGAATATGGAGAACATGAAATCCCCCATCTTCAGGTCCATAGCCTTGGCCAACGCCTTGATGTCGGCAAAGATGGTGTCCTTGCCCCAGTGGCGTTGGGCTTCCAGCTTCCAAAGGGCAAACTGCAGCACCCGTTTAATCTGGCCCTCATCCAGTTTGTTATGGGCAAAGTCTTCCGGCTTCAGGTTCAACATACCACTGAACATGAACTGTGCCATGGGGGCCACATCGGAAAACACCTCTGCCCTGCCCTTGATATGCGGCACCAACGACTGCAGATCATCGCGGTTGAACCACCACTGATGCATGCGCTCCATGAACTGCTCATCGCTCAGCTCGTCGCGAATCCACTGGCCATTCAACCAGCGCAGCTTCTCCACATCAAACACCGGACCGCCGAGGGACACACGCTGGATGTCGAAGTTCTCAATCATCTCATCCAGGGTGAATTTCTCGCGCTCGTCCGGCATGGACCAGCCCATACGGCCCAGATAGTTGGTGACCGCCTCCGGTAAAAAGCCCATGCGCTCATAGAAGTTGATGCTGGTGGGGTTCTTGCGCTTGGACAGCTTGCTCTTGTCCGGGTTACGCAGCAGCGGCAGGTGGCAAAGCTCCGGCATGTCCCAGCCAAAATACTGGTACAACAACTTGTGCTTGGGCGCGGAGTTGATCCACTCCTCGCCGCGCAACACATGGGTAATGCCCATCAGGTGGTCATCCACCACGTTCGCCAGGTGATAAGTGGGCATACCATCGGATTTCAGAAGAATCTGGCAATCCACCTGGGCCCAGTCGATCTCGATGGTGCCCCGCAGCATATCCTGGATCTCGCACACGCCTTCATCCGGCACTTTCATGCGAATGACGTAGGGGTCGCCAGCGTCCAGTCGACGCTTCACTTCTTCCTGGGGCAGTTCCAGGTCACCTTTGATGCCCGGGTTCAGGCCCTGGGCCTTGCGCTCTTCGCGAATCGCATCCAGCTCATCCGGTGTGCGGAAGCAGTAGAAAGCATGGCCGGCCGTGACCAGATCTTCCGCATACTGACCGTACATGTGCTTACGCTCAGACTGGCGATAAGGACCGTGGGGGCCGCCAACATCGGGGCCCTCATCCCAGTTCAGGCCCAGCCAGCGCAATGCCTTGAGAATATCCTGCTCGGATTCTGCCGTGCTGCGGGCCTGGTCGGTATCTTCAATGCGCAGAATGAATTGACCACCGTGCTGGCGAGCAAAGCACAGATTAAACAGCGCCACGTAGGCGGTACCAACGTGTGGGTCACCGGTGGGCGACGGGGCAATTCGGGTGCGTACAGTCATGAAACCATCCTGAAAATAACTGACCAGTGAATAAAGCCGGCATTATAACGGCCATGGCTGGTTTTCGCATGATCCGGTTTTGCACCGCGCACTTAAAGTGTAATATTATAACGTATCGAAAAATCATCAGGATAATCGTCCATCATGCACATCAAAGCGTCTTACCTCGCCCTCGGGCTGAGCGCCCTGGCTGCCTCGGCCCCGGTCGCAGCAGCCAACATTGTCACCTCCATCAAACCACTGGAACTGATCGTTAAGGCGGTCGCCGGCGACGACGCCAAGGTAACAACCCTGGTCCCGGCGGGCTCCAGCCCCCACAACTACTCCATGAAGCCATCCCAGCGCCGGGCTCTGGAACAGGCCGATGTGATCTTCTGGGTAGGGCCGGAGATGGAAACCTTCCTGAACCGACTGCTGAGCGGCCGGGAATTCCAGGACCGGGCCATGGCATTTATGGAAGGACCTGAAATCGATCAGAAAGATAACCATCACGACCACCACGACGATCATGGCCACCAGGAAGATGCCCACGCCCATCACCACCATCACGACCATGGCGACGGCGAAGACCCCCACATCTGGATAGATCCTGCATTGGCCCTGGAGATGGCAAAAGGCGTTCGCACCAGGCTCGCCACTCTGGACGGTATGAGTGCAGAACAGCTTGATGCCAACCTGGCGCGCTTTGAAGAAAGCCTGGCCACGGCTGAGCAGGACATTCGCGCTCGACTCAGCGGCGCACAGAATGTCAGCCTGTTCACCTACCACAACGCCTTCACCCGCTATGCGGAGCACTACGACCTGACCCTGGACGGCGTACTGACTCTGAACCCGGAACTGTCTCCCGGTGCCCGACACATCGCCGAAGTTCAGCGCAAGCTGCAGCAAGCCAACCAGCCATGCCTGCTCACAGAGCCCCAGTTCAACAGACAGTGGTGGCGTTCCATCACCGAAGGCCTGGATGTCACCTTCAGCACCTGGGACCCACTGGCCACCAACATCGAAAGCAATGCGGAGGGCTACATCAACTTCCAGTACAGCATCGCCGACGCCGTTACCAACTGCCTTCCAGAATAACCCCACCTGACTCAGGGCCCGGTCATCCGTATAAACCGGCCGGGCCTCAATTGCACGTTGCTCTTTTCAGGCACAGCGAAGAGCTGGTCAGCCTGCTTCGCAACTGGACCGTGGGTGAACTGGCCACCATCTCCCACTCCAATTTTTGGGGTCAGACCCCGAAAATATTATCCGCCACAGCTGATAAATAGACTTTATCCCCTACACGGTATATATTTAAGAAAATCCGCTTAAGGGGATAGGCGTGAGAATCACATCACCGGCAATGCTGGCTCAGGCATTAAAAAACATCAGGAAGGAACGTCAGCTCAGCCAGAGCGTGGTTGCAGATAGCGTTGGCCTTAAGCAGGCCACCATTTCCGGTTTCGAGAACCAACCGGAAGGATCCCGGGTTGAAACCTTGTTCAAGCTGCTTACGGCGCTTGATCTGGAACTGCACCTGAGCGAGCGTAACTCAGAAAAACCCGAGGCTGGCTGGGACCAGGAGTGGTGAGATGTCACAGCTGCTGGTAGCGCTCAACGGAATTGAGGTTGGCGTTCTTGAAAAGGCCCGATCAGGCGCGATGACTTTTCGTTACCTTAAAGAGTGGGTCAGCCGGCAAGGCGCGCGGGCCATCTCGTTATCCCTACCGCTCACACTCGCATCCTATAAGGGCGAGAAGGTCTATAACTTCTTCGATAACCTGCTGCCGGATTCCGATACCCTTCGCGCCCGCATGCAAGCTCGCTTTCGCATTGTCAGCAGTCACCCCTTCGACCTACTCGCCAGCGTTGGCAGGGACTGCGTTGGAGCGATCCAGCTTTACTCCAGCGGAATGTCGCTTCCCGACGTTACACAGACCAAGGCCCGGCCACTCTCCAACCAGGACATCGACAATCTTCTGGACGGCTACCAGGATGCGCCGCTGGGCATGGCCAGAGATCACGACTTCCGCCTTTCTCTGGCTGGCGCACAGGAGAAAACGGCATTACTGTGGCACCAGAATCAATGGCAACTTCCTCTGGGGTCGACGCCCACTAGCCATATATTCAAACTGCCCATTGGTTTTCTTGAACACAGCAACATTGATCTGCGCGAAAGCAGCGAGAACGAATGGCTCTGCCTTCAGATTCTGAAAGCCTTCGGCCTGCCAGCTGCCAACGCAGACCTTGCGCACTTCGGCCGCCAAAACATCCTGGTTGTTGAACGTTTTGACCGAAGATGGTCGCGTGATGGCTCCTGGTTGATGCGTTTGCCACAGGAAGACTTCTGCCAGGCGCTGGGCATTGCACCCGCGCTGAAATATGAAAGCGATGGCGGGCCAGGCCTTCGGCAATGCATGAAGCTGCTTGAGGGCTCGCAGAATTCCAGCCAGGATAGGGACACATTCTTCAAAACTCAGTTGGTGTTCTGGCTTCTAGCAGCCATTGATGGCCATGCCAAGAATTTCAGCCTGTTCCTTGAGCCCGGATCGGCTTATCGGATGACGCCACTGTACGATGTAATTTCAGCCTATCCGCTGATGCATCAGGGAAGCTTGGCACCCGCACGCGCCAAAATGGCCATGTCTCTAAAGGGCCACAATCGCCATTATCACTGGGCGAGGATGCTTCCCCGGCATTTTCTCTCAACAGCCAAGGCCATCGGCTTTTCGCAGACGCGAGCCACAGCCATAATGGAAGAGACAGTGGCTCAAACTGAAGCCGTCATCGAAACCGTCAACGCACGGCTGCCCGATGGATTTCCCGCTAAAGTGGCTGACCCGATCCTCACCGGCCTCCGGGCACAAGCTCAAAAACTAGAAGCCTAAGCTCCTCAACAAATTGCCCCATCAACAGGAATGCCCATGACCAAACCAGAGAACCAAGGCCCCGCCACCCGCATCATTCACAACCGTCGCCACCAGGATGCGTTCGGCAGTCCTTACTCACCGGTGTACAACACCACCACCTACCGGTTTGAGAACACGGAAGCACTGCTGGATGTGATTGAAAGGCGCACCGAGGGTAATTTGTACACCCGCTGGGGCACCAACCCCAGCATCAATGAGCTGGAACAGGGGCTTGCAGGGTTGGAGCAGGCGGAAGCAGCGCTGGCGTTTGCCTCCGGCATGGCGGCCATATCCGCCACGCTACTCACCCATGGCCGTAACGGCATTGTCTGCGTAGGTGATCTGTACGGTGGCACCCAGGAGCTGCTGAAAAACCACTGCATGGCGCTGGGCATTGATGTGCAATTCCTGTTCAGGGAAGAGCTCGCACAGCTGGAAAGCCGGCTGGATGTGCCGGGCAAGCTGGTGTACTTCGAGACACCCGCCAACCCGAACCTGGCGATTCTGGACATTCGGGCGATCGCCGACATCGCTCACCGCCGCGGTGCCCTGGTGGCGGTGGACAACACCTTCGCTAGCCCCATTAACCAGAACCCGATCAGCCTTGGGGCCGACCTGGTGCTCCATAGCGCCACCAAGTACCTGGGCGGCCACAGCGACCTGACCGCCGGAGCATTGATGACCACCGGGGCACTGGCCAAGCCCGTCGCAGCCTGGCGCAAGAACCTGGGGCAACTGCTGTCGCCGGAAACCGCCGCCCTGCTCTCTCGCAGCTTGCGCACCCTGCCAGTGAGAATCCGCCAGCATAACGAAAATGCCATGGCCGTTGCCGAAGCCATGGAACAACACCCAAGAATCACCAAGGTGTTCTACCCAGGCCTACCCTCGTTCGACGGACACGAACTGGCCAAACAACAAATGACCGGCTTCGGTGGCATGCTCAGTATCGAAGTGGAGGGCGGCCAGCAAGCCGCAGCAGCGGTTGCCGACAACCTTCGGGTGTTCCTCCTGGCCACCAGCCTTGGCGGGGTAGAAAGCCTGGTCAGCCAACCCAGCGCCACCAGCCATCACAGCCTGAGCCGGGAAGAACGCCTGAAACGCGGCATCGGCGATGGCATGCTGCGCCTGTCCGTCGGCCTGGAAGACGCCCAGGACCTGATCGCAGACCTCCACCAGGCCCTGAAGTAAACTTTGGGGTCAGACCCCAGGACATTGACCCCAGGACATTTGAAGGGGCGAAATGTCTTGGGGTCTGACCCCAAAGATTGATTCAGTCCTGCGTTGGTGACGAAGTTCTGCGGTATTCGCCGGGGGAGCAATGCATCCAGCGGCGGAAGGCTCGGGTGAAGCTGGCGGTGTCGGTATAGCCGAGGTGAATGGCGAGTTCGTCCAGCTTCATGGCGCTGTTCTTCAGCAGCTGCAACGCCAGTTGGCGGCGTTCTTCTTCCAATAGCTTGCGGAAACTGGTGCCCTCCTGGTCCAGCTTGCGCCGAAGACTGCGGGGAGAGAGCGCCAATGTTCCTGCCACCTCATCCAGCGATGCCACCAACCCCAGCGGCCCGAGTAACTGCTGTCGCACTTGTCCGGCAAAGCCGCCTGTTTGTCGCCGCTCAAGTTGTTGTCGGCATTGATGGTCCAGCACTTGCACCAGGTGTGGGTCGAAGGTGGGCAGTGGACGATCGGCATCCGCCCGCCGAATAACCAGTGCGTTGCGCGGCCGATTAAACGTCAGCCTCACGCCGCTCAGCTCCTCGAAGCAGGAGGCATAGGGCAGTGGCTCGCCTTTCAGTTCGATCGCCTGCACGTCAAAGCCTGCCAGGCTCAGCTCTTTGAACAGGTTAAGGCCCGTGGCCAGATCCCGCTCCAGCAGAAACTGGCGCAAATGACGGGGAATGTCATCGGGATCAAACGCAACGCCGAAGTCATCGCCTTCCACAAAGGTTTGCAGTTTGCAGTAGGCGGTACTGAGCGGCAGATACCGCAGGGCTAATGCGGTGGCATCGCGCAGAGTCCGGCTGGTGCGCAGCGCAAAGCCCCAGATTCCAAAGGTCGACACGCTGTATTGCAGCCCCATACGAAACCCCAAAGCCGGCATGTCTGGCAGTGCTAGAATCAGGTTCTCGATCAGCCGCATTTCCTGGGCGCGGGTAATCAAGCCATCAGCCGCCTGCAAGTCCTCCTCTGCAATACCGGTACCCAGCAAACAGGTCTCGCGATCCACTCCTTGCCTGACAGCAAAGTTGATCATGACCTGACTGATGGTAACTGGGTGCAAAAGGGTATCGGAGTTTGACATAGCTCGGGAGTATGCCCCGCCCCCGCAAGCCGGACAAGCGCACAAGGTGCCAAGGCCGTTTATGCCTGTTGATTGGCCAAAGCTGCCCTGTCTGTAATGGTGCGAGGCGCTTACCGTGGGCAGTGTCGGAACAAACCGGAGAACCCGATGACCGAAGACCTGACCACCCTGAACAAACAAGCAATCGCGGCTGCCAAAAGGCACATGGGCAAGGTAGCCTGGCCCACCGTGGCACTGACCGTTGCCACCGTCGTCTCCTTTGCCTTCACCCTGGCATTGTTCACGGCCGGAATGCTACCCGTCTGGGCTGCCACGCTGCTGATCGGAGCGCTGACGTATTTCTCCTACACCCCGCTTCATGAAGCCGTTCACAACAACATTCACGGTGAAAACGACCAGCTAACCTGGCTCAACCATCTGTGTGGTTATCTGGTTGCGCCGCTGATTGCCGTACCCTATCAGTCACACCGGCTGGAGCATTTCACCCATCACCGCTACACCAACCAGCCGGATAAAGACCCGGATTTCGTCATCAGCGGCATGGGCAAGGGGCCTTTCAGTGCCCTGCTGACGGTGCTCAGGTTCCTGTGGGTACAGAACACCTTCTTCGCCCGACAACATTGGGGCAGCGCATCCCAAAGGGAAAAAGCCATCTACTGTGGAGAGCTGTTTGTATCCATCGGTTGGCGAATCGTATTTCTGTCGCTGGTGAGCCAGAGCGGCGCAGTGGTGGTTGTCTTGCTCGGGTATTTGATTGGCGGCGCCTTTACCGCCTACTGGTTCGCCTATCGGCCGCACCTGCCCTACAGAGAGCCAAAGCGCTACCGCAACACCAACAGCCTGATCATGCCCGCTTATATGAAACCGCTGGAGTGGTTCTGGCTCGGGCAGAATCTGCACTCGATCCACCACCTGTTTCCGAGAGTGCCGTTTTACCGGTACCACGCGCTGCACCGCGAGATCGAACCGGTCCTGCGGGCCCATGGCACCCCGATCATCGGCATCTTCAACCGCCGCCCGCAGTAATTTTTGGGGTCAGACCCCAGAACATTTGAAGGGGTGAAATGTCTTGGGGTCTGACCCCATCTTGAATCCCGGAGGCCTTGCCCCAATAATGCAGGGATATTCCGGGAACATTTCCATGAACAGAACCCTCGCAATGCAGTTACCGCCCTGGCGCCAGATGGTGTCCGGATTTGCTGTGGCTGTGTTTGCGCTGGTTCTTCTGTGTTCCATCACCCAGGCGCACGCCCAGCCGAGCCCGGCAGGCAAGGTTGTGGTCAATCACCTGGACCATCTGGTGGTTGCCAGCCACAACCCGGCGTTGGCGGTGGCAGAAACCGGCTCAGCGGAAGACGAGCCGTTCCTCGATAGCCCGGAGCAACTGGCCAGGCTTCTTGATGCAGTGCTCTGGTCGCAATCGCGCGCTCCGGTGCCTGCGGTCGATCACCGCGTAGAGCGCGCCGCCTCTCTCACCGATTTCACCACGCCGCCCCTGCGGGCACCGCCCATCGCGTAATCCCCTGCACTGAACATCACACAGACCGGCCGTAGCGCCCGTCTGGACACGACTCTGTTTATCAAGGATTGCCGATGAAATCATTACGTTCACGGGCCATCGTGTATGGCTTGGTGATTGTGCTCGGGCTGCTGAGTGCAATGCCGAATCTGTTGCCGGCCAACCTGGCCGACAAATTCCCGGACTGGTATCTGGAGAACACTTTGTCACTCGGGCTGGACCTGCAAGGTGGCTCCCACCTGCTGCTGGAAGTGGATACCCGCGATATACTCGCCAATAACCCGCACCAGCCCGAAGACGCCCTGATAAAAGACGCCGTCGACCGCAGCCTGGAAGTCGTTCGCCGGCGACTGGATGAAACCGGCCTGGTTGAGCCTGGCATCACCCGGCAGGGAAAAAACCACATTCTGGTGCAGATGCCCGGCGTGGCCGACCCGGCCGAGATCCGTGAGTTGCTGGGAACCACGGCACAGATGAGCTTCCACTGGGTGGCCAAGCCCGGCAATGAACGCCGCACCGCCACTATAACCGTAGCCGACGCCGACGGCACCGCAGATTACGTATTGGAGAAGCAGGTGGCCATGGCGGGCGAGCACATCAGCGACGCCCAACTGGCCTTCAACCCGGACACCAGCGAACCGGTGGTGAACTTCAAACTCGATACCGAGGGCGCCCGGCTGTTCGGCGACATGACCCGCAAGAACATTGGCCGCCCCCTGGCCATCGTAATGGACAACAAGGTACTGACCGCACCGGTTATTCGCGGAGTAATTGCCGGTGGCAGCGGCGAAATCAGCGGTGCCTTCACCACCAAAGACGCCAGCAACCTTGCCCTGATGCTGCGGGCCGGCGCTTTGCCAGCGCCGCTGCACGTAATCGAAGAGCGCACCGTTGGCCCGGATCTGGGCAGCGATGCCATCAAAATGGGTATCAGCACCGGATTGCTGGGCGCCGTGCTGGTGGTTGCCTTCATGCTCGGCATCTATGGCCGCTGGGGTGTCATCGCCTGCTTCGGGCTCGCCATCAACGTTGGCTTGGTGTTCGGCATCCTCAGCCTGCTGGGCGCCACCCTCACCTTGCCCGGCATCGCTGGCATTATTCTGACCATCGGCATGGCGGTGGACGCCAACATCCTGATCAACGAGCGAATACGGGAAGAGTCCCGCCGCGGCAAACCAGCCTGGATGGCCCTGAAGGAGGGCTTTGACCGGGCCTACAGTACCATTCTGGATTCCAACATCACCACACTGATCGCCGTCAGCCTGCTGTTCATGTTTGGCAGCGGCCCGGTGCGAGGATTTGCAGTGACCATTGGCATCGGTTTGCTGACGTCTCTGTTCACAGCGGTCGCGTTCAATCGACTGGTGATGGAATGGTGGATCAAAGGTCACGAAAGACAGCCCCTGGCCATTGGCGGCTTCGCCTCGCTGGACAAATTAGGCGAACGCGGCATCAACTTTATGAAGGGCCGGGTGTTGGGGCTGGCGCTGTCTGCGGTGCTCTCCATAGCTTCCATCGCTCTGTTTGTCTCGCCCGGGCTGAACTACGGCGTCGACTTTACCGGCGGCACTCTGGTGGAAGTGAGCGCACCCTCGGTAAGCGTGGATACACTGCGCGCCACCCTGCACAGCCAGCAACTGGGCGCCGCATCCATTCAGGAAATCGGTAACGCGGGCAACTTTCTGATTCGGCTACCGGTGGACACCGCCACCGCGACGGGCGCGACCCACCCGGTGGAGGCCCTCAAAGCCGCCATCACCAGCGTGCAAGCAGACGCCAGCTTCCCAAAAGTGGACCTGGTTGGCCCAAAAGTAAGCGGCGGCTTCAGCGATGCCACTATCCTGGCCATTCTGCTGGCCGGCGCTGGCATGCTGGCATTCCTGTGGCTACGGTTTGAGTCGCACTTTGCCACCGCCGCTACCCTCACCATCGGGCTGGACCTCGCCAAAACCATCGGCTTCTTTGCCCTGACCGGCGTCGAATTCAACCTCACCGCCGTAGCAGCACTGTTGGCCTTGATCGGCTACTCGGTGAATGACAAAGTGGTGGTATTCGACCGCATTCGGGAGAACCTGCGTCAGCATCCGGATATGCCCATGCTGGACCTGCTCAACGAGAGCATTTCCTCCACCCTCACCCGAACCGTGTTCACCTCCGTGACCACCTTCCTGGCCCTGCTGCCCATGGCCATCGCCGGCGGCGCTGCGGTCTCCAGTTTCGCGCTGCCCATGCTGTTCGGCGTAGTGGTCGGCACCAGTTCATCGGTGTTCATCGCCTCACCGATTCTCTATTACCTGAGCGAACGCAGAACCCAAAAAGGCCTGCCCCAACTGAGACCCACTGCCGAGGAAATGCGCAAAGAACTGGAACTGATCCCCTAAACTTTGGGGTCAGACCCCCGGACATTTCACCCAACGAAATGTCTTGGGGTCTGACCCCAATTTAGTTTGCAACACACCATTAAGAAACTAATATGATTCTTTGAGTCAACAATGAAACTTTTTTGGTGCATAAAAGTAAGCAATGAGCAACCTACACCAGCAATTGAAACAACGCCGCAAAGCACTCGGCCTGCGCCAGCAGGATATGGAAATGCGCATCGGCATGCCTCGCCAGCAGTATCAGCGGCTTGAGTCTGGTGGTAATCCAAGGCTGGAGACACTGGAGCTGGTGGCGAAAGGCCTTAACCTGCGAGTCATGTTGATACCGGAAGACAAAGTTCGCATTATTGAAGAGTTTTTGACCGGACAAACGGACTTAACGGCCACCGCTGAACCGATCAGCGACCACGTGGCAGACAATCCATGGCAAGGACTGCTTGGAGACGAGGATGACTGAAGCACCAAGTGCCAGCGTGCTAGAACTTACCCTGCACGAAACCACTGTTGGCTACCTTACCGGCTTCCGGGATGGCCGAAGTATTCTGACCTTCAGTCCGGAATACCGCGCAACAAGCAGGCGCCCTACCTTTAGCCTGATCACCCACCCCGCATTTCCCAAATCCGATCAGGTAATGGCTTCACCCTGGGTTCGGCGGCAAAGACTACACCCGGTATTGTCCAACCTGCTGCCGGAAGGGGCATTGCGACAGTTTCTGGCCCAGGCATTGAAGGTACACCCAGACAACGAATTCGAGCTCTTCTCCTGGCTCGGGAAAGACTTACCTGGCGCTCTGGTTGCCACGCCTCTGGAGCCGGAGGCTGTCCCTGCCTTTGTGTTGGATCAGGGCGCCAAACCCAGCATCGTAAAGCCCAGAGCGCAAGGTACAAGCAACCGGTTCTCCTTGGCGGGCGTACAGATGAAATTCTCCATGCAGGAACAAGATGGTCGATATCAGGTTGCGGATAGCGGCGCGCTCGGTGATTGGATCATCAAGACGCCCTCCACCACCCACGAACAGGTTCCCCTTAACGAATACACGGCCATGCACATGGCCAAACTGGCAGGCATCGACATTCCTGAAATCCGACTGGTACCAATGGGCCAAGTGGACCAGCTACCACAAATCAACCTGCCGGATGAGCAACACGCGTTCGCCATCAAACGGTTCGACCGGGCCCGTGGCATGCGCATTCACATGGAAGATTTCGCACAGATACTGACTCAATACCCCCACGACAAGTATCAGGGCGGGAACTACCAACAAATTGCACGGATTCTTTACCAGTATTCCGGAGATGGCCTTGCGGATGTACAACAACTGGCGCGGAGACTTCTAGTCAACATCCTGCTCGCCAATGGAGATGCTCACCTCAAGAACTGGAGCCTAGTCTATCCAGACCACTTCACCCCTAGACTCTCTCCAGCCTACGATATCGTAACCACCCGCGTTTACATCGCAGATGAGCATGAATTTGCCCTCAACCTTGCGAAAGCCAAAGACTGGTACAAATCTGATATGGCGCAGTTCCAGAGCTGGGCTGAGAAATCCGGCATTCCCTGGCGAGCCGTTAAGCCACACCTCCAGGACACCCTGGACAAAGCCCGAGACCAATGGCCCAAGGCTCTGAAAGAGCTACCAATGATCCCACGGCACCGGCAGGAACTGACTCAGCACTGGCAAAACCTGCACCCGGATTTCCGGATTATCTGATTTGGGGTCAGACCCCCGAACATTTCACCCAACGAAATGTCTTGGGGTCTGACCCCAATTTCAACGGCTGACCAGGAAGTCGGCGAATTTTCGGGTAAGGAACCCGGGCAGGAGTTTGTTGGTGAACCACAGGCTGCGGGCGCGCCAGCCGGGTATGATCATGAAGCGGCGGCGGTCGATGCCTTTGCGGATTTGCGCCACGGCATCGTCGAGTTGCAAGGTGCCGGCCATCAGCTTCAGGGCTTCCGTCTGCTTTGGGCGATTGAGGCGCTCGGCCTCTACCATCGGGGTTTCCACCTCTGGCGGGCACACCACCGAGACGTCGATACCCCTGGTTGCCAGTTCAATCCGCAACACTTCCGCCAGCCCAACCACGCCGTACTTGGAAGCGCAGTAGGCAGCATAGCCGTAGCAGCCCACCAACCCGGCCATTGAGGCAACCAGAACGAGTTGTGAACCAGTGGCCATATGAGGCAACACGCCAGCCACCACATTGCGGGAGCCAACCAGGTTGATGTTGATCACCCGGGCGTAGGCTTCGTCATCTATCGCATCGAAATCCGCCGCAATGGCAATGCCGGCGCAATGGATGACCAGATCTGGCCGCGCGGCTTCCGCTGCCCTGGCGAAGGCTGCCCGCACCTCGTCCGGTCTGGTGACATCCATGGCAAACGCCCGTATCCGTTCAGGCCCGGCAATGGCGCCCAGCTCGTTCACTGCCTGATCCGTTGGCTGCACATCAAACAGCGTAACCGCCGCACCTGAAGCCAGGTACGTACGCGCAAGCTGAAGGCCAATACCACTGGCACCGCCGGTTATGTAAACCTGTTTTTCCACAATCACACTCCGCAATGTCTTGTTATACCCCCAGCATATCGGCGTTGGTAACGACACCCCATGCCCCAGGAGCCTTCCTGGCCACCGACAGTGGGGCTATTGACCCACCCGCCAGCCTATGCTGCTCACCACATTGGTACTATTTCCCGAGCCTGCCGATTGTGAAACACTTGGCCACTCTCATGGCACAGAAAAGGAGCAAGCAATCACAATGGCCGTAACATCCGTTGCCCTGGTGGCACACGACAACAAGAAGAAGGAACTGGTTGAATGGGCGAACGAGAATCGTACCCGCCTTGCGCCACTGCACCTTTATGCCACCGGCACCACCGGCAGGCTGTTAAGGGAGAGCCTGCAGCGTGAAGACCTGCACTGCCTGTTGAGCGGCCCTCTGGGTGGCGATCAGCAAATCGGCGCCAAAATTGCCGAAGGCGAAATCGACTTACTGGTGTTCTTCTGGGACCCTCTGGAACCACAGCCCCACGACCCAGATATCAAAGCCCTGCTGCGCATCGCTGCACTGTGGAACATCCCCGTAGCCTGCAACCGCGCCACCGCAGAGTTTGTTCTGACCTCCGCCTACATGACAGACGACAAGCACCAGCCGCAAAAGCCGGACTTTTCGGATTACACAGGGCGTGACGTTCGTTAAAAGAAACCACAAACACGCATCGCTTGCTGAGAGGTTGGCGGGGATACTTGAGGAATTGGAAAAGGAAAGCCTCAAAGCCAGACTACGGGAGCTGACTTTGAGTGGTCAAAAAGACGGTGAATGGTGATCCGTTACAACGGATCAGGCCGCCTTTTTCAACTTCTTCTTGAGGGACTTGATCTTGGCCTCGTGCTTCTCGACCTTGGCCTTGCGTGCGTTGATTTTCTTCTTGAGGTTCTTCACGGTTTTCTTGGTTTTTTTGGACATGATCTGCCTCCTGGGCGTGGTATCGGCTAGTTCCCTGGCTTGTGTTTCTTGATATAGCCACGAATGAACTGCCTGATTTCGCGAGCGGCGCTGGTATCCAGCTGTTCACACAACTCAATGAACTGCTCGCGCTCAGCGCTGCTGATTCGAATCAGCAACTGGCTATCTTTCTTGTTTGGCTTCACTTTTTTGGGCTCATCGGACACTGCGGATACTCCAGAAAATAGTGAAGCTTATCAACGAAAGATATCTACATTGTATATACGTTTTGCGGTAAAGCAAGGCGGAAGCCTAAACCCGATACACCGCGGTTTCCCACCAAACATCCGCTCGGTTCAGTTGATCAGCGCGGGGAGTATACGGCAAAGGTACCGGCATCACGGCACGTTGGCGGGCAAAACTGTCCAACTCGGCCTTGGTGACTTCGTAAAAATGACGCTCACCATCCCCTGGCCCGTGTCGCAGAGTGATCACCAACATGCCGGACGGCGCCAGCAGCTCCGTTAAAATACGGAACGCCCGCTCCCTGGAAGTAGGCGGCAGGTGCATCCACACCGCAGACACCAGCACCAGATCAAACCGGTAACTGAGTTTGCGGATTTCGCTCAGGTCCGGCAGGGCATCATCCACCCACTGGATACTGCGATGAGCTGTTGCCGCTTCACCCAGGCGGCGCAATTCCGCCGCCGGCTCCACCGCCACCACGTCCAAGCCACGCTCCGCCAGAGCTGACGCATCACGGCCGCTACCAGCACCGACATCCAGCGCCAGACCGGTTTTCTTGTCCAAGTGCGGGAGCCAGTCGCTGTGGACCTGTTCGAAGGTCAGGGACTGGTATTGGGTGAAGAATTTTTGGGCGTTTTTGTTGTAGGGTCCGTAACTCATGCCACCGCCAGCTTCGCCGCCTGCTGCCACATAAAGTTCGGCATCGGCGTTCGGAGTTTCCAGGTAATACTCATGGGCTGTGAGCCAGAGTGAGACACGTAGTCCACCTCACCATAATTCACAAACCCTATGGTTCGACCGTACTCATCTTTCGCCTGCTCCCGCACAAACAGAAACAACCGTTTTTGGATGATCTGGTGCTGAATATAGTCCTTCCCCTTCCCTCTATCTGGCCGGGCACTGTTCTGCGACTGCCAGTGAAACAGCTGCTCGCTGATGGCGTAATCGTGATACATGGTGGTTGGGGAAAACTGCTTTTCGGTTTTGTCTAAGGTGACAAACAACAGCTCGATATTCTGATCTTGGATAACATAAACACCTTCTCTTGAGGGCGGCTGGTGCTCAAAGGTCATAGCACCAAATCCGGCCAGGATCTGCTCTCGGGAATAGCGGGCATGGAGGCGCAATGGCACTTGCGGCAGTTCCGGCATGCCTGGCTGTTCGTGTTTGGTTTTTGCCAGCTTCCAATCAAGTACGTCCACCAGTTCCTGCTCCAACCCCAACCTGTTGAGCTCTGCCAGGCTTTGGGGGAGTGATGAAAACTCCAACTCTGGCCCGGCTTTTTGCCAGAAATCGTAATGGCACATTAACGCTTGGCGATTATTCGTGTCGTCCCAATGAAATCCTGACTGGCATAGTTTCCTGAGGAACAGCAGGTACTGGTGATCGTCGCAGATCAGAATCCGGTTGTAGATCGCCTTTTTGGCCAGTTTGAACGTCGAGTCATCTGAAACATCCTCATCTTTGGCTTTGGAAACCAACTCTGCCCAACTGCCCCGCCTGTATAGCTCGTTCAAGTCGATGTGGGGATGATGCGTCAGGAAGTTTTTCAGAGTCAGAGGTTGAGTGGAATGCTGGGGAAACTGGCGAATCAGCGACACCAGCCGTTTCATCGTCAAAGTGGCCCGGCGGATGTGACTCAGCACCATCTCTTGGGTTTTCTTGGTGAGTTCAATTCGGCAACCCAGCGGCGCATGGGGGAAGCCTTGTTTGAGCTCCTCCGTGATTGAGCGTTCAGACTTACCCACCAGTGCCCGGAATTTGTTGGCAAAATCATATTCGGGCCGGGAATTACCAACAAAGTCCAAGACTGTGCAGCAATCTTTGTCATCGGCCAGGCGCAACCCCCGGCCCAGTTGCTGAAGGAAGATGGTCAGGCTTTCAGTTGGGCGCAGGAATAACAAGGTATCGACTTCCGGAATATCGACGCCTTCGTTGAAGATATCGACCACGCACAACACATTGATTTGCCCTGAGCGAATGGCCTGCTGTTTTTGTTGTCGCTCGTGGCTGTTGTCGCTGGTGAGAATGTCGGCCTTGATGCCATGTAGCAGGAGCTGTTCCACCATGAACGTTGCGTGTTCACGGCTCACACAGAAAGCAAGAGCTTTCATGCTGGAAATGTCGGTAACGATCTCCCGCAAACTGCGCAGTATCTTTTTAACCCGATCATGGTTGTGCGTATACAGATTGGTAAGCTGAGCTGGATCGTAACGGCCTCTACTCCACGAAATGTTTCGAAGATCCGTATCGTCATCAATGCCAAAATACTGAAACGGACAAAGGTGACGCCTGTTGATTGCCTCCGGCAACCGGAGTTCGGCGGCAATCACGCCACCAAAGTCGCTGAGAATATCGCTGCCATCGTGTCGCTCCGGAGTCGCTGTCAGCCCCAGCAGTATCTCCGGCGAGAAGTGTTCCAGTACCGCTCGATAACTGGATGCGGCGATGTGATGCACTTCGTCGATCACGATGTAATCGTAATAGTCTTCAGTGAGCTTTAGCTGATCCAGCTGGTTGTTCAGGGTCTGGATCGATACGAATAACTGTCGATAGTGCTCAGGCAACTGGCCGCCTACCCAGAGTTCGCCAAAGGCACTATTTCGCAGCACGCCACGATAGGCTTCGCGAGCCTGCCGCAGAATTTCTTCCCGATGCGCCACGAACAAAAAATGAGCGTTTGGTTTGGATTTCAGGAACCGCTGAAAGTCAAAAGCCGAGATCAGAGTCTTACCAGTGCCTGTGGCCGCCACCACAAGGTTTCGAAAGCGCTGGTGCACATCCCTCTCAACCGCCAACTGTTCCAGAATATCTTTCTGGTGCGCAAATGGTGTGATTTCGAAAAAGTGAGAGACTCCAGGTGCGTCCAGTCCTTTTTGTTGTTTTAATGCGCGATTGAGCTTTTCGGTACTTTCAGCCTGCCCATCAAACAGTTCAAAGTCCTCAGATGCCCAATAGGTTTCAAAGGTACTGAGGGACTTGTTGATGATGTGTGGGATTTCCTGAGATGTGATCTTCAGGTTCCACTCCAGGCCATTGGTCAGCGCTGATCTGGAAAGGTTTGATGAGCCGATATAACCAGTGTGAAAGCCTGTGTTCCGGAGGAATAAATAGCTTTTGGCGTGCAACCTTTCACGCTCGGTGTTGTAGCTTAGCTTCACTTCCGTATTCGGAAGACTGGCCAGGTACTCAACGGCTTTGGCATCCGTTGCCCCCATGTAGGAGGTGGTGATGATCATTAGCTCACGGCCACTGGCAGTGAAGGCTTCCAGCTCCTTCCGGAAAATGCGGATGCCCGCCCATTTGATGAATGACACCAGCCAGTAGATTTTGTCGGCGGAAAGAATCTCCCGCTTCAGTTCGGACTCCAGTGACAATCCGGCATTGCTGCCGGAGAACAGCTCACTTTGAGTTAGGCCGGTGAGAGGAACAATGTCTTCCACGTATTGTTTGAGGTTGGCTGCAACCGGGTTTTCCAGCTCGTAAAGTGCTGTCAGGATTTTTCCCTGGCTATCCAGAAGGTTCTCTTCCAGAAAGCCCTCATCCGAAATCTTGCCCTTAAGCCACATCAGCAACTGATTGGAAAGGTCGATCTGCTCCTGCAGCCGATCATCGCCCGAGGGCACGGCCTCAATGGCAAATTCGAGGATGTTTGACAGGAATCGTGAAAGCCACACTGAGGCTTCAGCGCTGTTGAGCTGGCGTTCGCCAACGTAGAACCTATCTCTGTCCAGGCGACTTTCGATGAGCTTGGTGATTAGCTGCTCGTAGATTCCGGTTTGTTGCATCCATTACGTTCCGTGTTGACGAAAACCATCGGCTAGACTTCGGGATCGCTGGTCGTGATGATTGCTTGCTAACGAACTTATCAACGAACCTTAACCCTGGAGGAACAGATTTCCAAGCATCTGTGCAAGCATGGTCTAGCTCTAAACGCTGCTCATCGACGGGAGCCACCGTATTAATCTTCCCGCTGAATTAATACCAGCCCCGCTCGCTTAACTATACTGATGGCCGGCGTCGCTTTGCTGCTGGCGCATGCTTTTGCTATGAATCGCCTGGCCGGCATCCCCTACCCGCTTTGGTCCACAGCCACAGCAGGGCCCATCATGCAGGATAGGAAATCATCATGCTGAACTTTCCGGGAACGAACTTACCCATCATTCAGGCGCCCATGGCAGGCGTGCAAGACAGCCGGCTGGCGGCGGCGGTTTCCAATGCCGGCGGGTTGGGGTCGCTGCCTTGTGCCATGTTATCGGCGGCGGCACTCAGGGCAGAACTCGAAACCCTGAAGGCCAGTACCGATCGGCCGTTCAATCTGAATTTCTTTGCCCACACCCCGCCATAGCCCGACCATTCAGCAGAACAGGCCTGGCGGACGGCTCTGGCGCCCTATTACCGGGAGTTCGGGCTGGACGAGGGCGTGATTGCCAATGGCTCCGGGCGGCAACCCTTCAACGCAGAGATGGCAGCCATTGTAGAGGAGTTCCGGCCAGCGGTCGTGAGCTTCCATTTTGGCCTGCCAGCGCCTGCTTTACTGAAACGGGTCAAGGCTGCCGGTGCTCGGGTGCTGTCTTCAGCGACCACAGTGGAGGAGGCTGTCTGGCTGGAGCGTAACGGTGCAGACGCTGTTATTGCCCAGGGCTTGGAGGCGGGCGGTCACCGGGGTATTTTTCTGACTACCGATATGACCACTCAGATGGGAACGTTTGCCCTTGTACCGCAGGTGATCGCCGCGGTGAACATACCCGTTATTGCTGCCGGTGGCATTGCCGATGCCCAGGGCGTGAAGGCGGCACTGGCGCTGGGGGCGGTGGCTGCCCAGGTAGGCACCGCTTTCATGCTTTGCCCGGAGGCGACAACCCGGGCGGTTCATCGAGAGGCATTGAAACGTGAAACGACCCGGCACACTGCCATCACCAACCTGTTTTCTGGTGGGCCTGCTCGCGGCATTGTTAACCGGGTGATGCGTGAGTTGGGGCCGATCTCCGCCCTGGCTCCTGCTTTCCCATTGGCCACCAACGCTATAGCACCATTACGGGCGGCAGCCGAGGCGCAGGGCACCGGGGATTTCTCGCCGTTATGGTGCGGGCAGAATGCTGCTGGTTGTAGGGAGATTTCGGCTGGAGATTTGTTAAAACAGTTGGCCGAAGATCTTTGAGGGCCTTGGGGTGAAGGCTTAGCCTTCACCCCTTGGTAATCAGAGTGCAGGGACGATCCCGATCTCACTGCAATTGTTGTAGCTTTCAACTAGCTGATTATCAATCCAGATCGCCACTACGCCAGTCCCTCCAGCGCTGCTGCCGAAGCGGATCTCCGCGGTGCCATTACTGGCAACTCGGATAACGCCAGCGATGGGGCATTCCTGGCCTTCAACAAACTCAACAACCACAGGTGTTGTGAGCTGGATATAGCCACCAATTGCAGAACCAATCAGCTTGCCTTTGGTGGAGTACTCCGCCTCAGATCCATTAAATATCAAACGCGTTTCGCCTTCGGTAATCGCGACGTACCGTTCACCAATTTTGAGCTCAAATACGCTGATGGTATCGATAAAGCGAGCGGAGTCTTCCGTTCCCGAATAATCGAAGTCTGCCCGGCCTCGCATTAGGAGCTGTTCGGACCCATCCCCTGATTGCACCTGGCCATTGATGTTGTATGTTTCAAACCCTTTAATGCTGGTGTCGGTTAACGTGTCGACATAACGGTAATCACCGTTTAGTGTGACGATACCGAACTCACTCGTGCTGACTGCACAGCCCAGCAATGTCCAGGTCTCGTCACTGTTTTCACCGGTTCCCGCGTAGGTCACCGTAGCAGTACCCCCGTCGTCACACTCGGTAGTGCCCGAGACTCCCCCGCTTTGAGTCGCAAGCCTTTCCTGCACATCAACGATTAATGCCAAACCGTAATCAATATCGTCATACAGGCCCAAAATACCGCGAACATCCGACTCCGGCGCAACCTCAACCGTTTGCCCGGCAAGATTATCATTATCCAGCGTCAGGTCTGGTCCGCCAGAACCACCACCATCACCTCCACCGCCGCCACCGCAGGCCGCCAAAAAGGTAACGCTGGATAATACCGCAAAGCCACGCACACTTTTCCTTGCAAGACTCATAATTATTCCCTTTGTACAATCGCGCCAACATCTGGTTTCTTTATTCGGGCACAGTTTTTAGACCGCTTTACAATAATGGGTCACATCGTCAAGTATTGAAAGGTGAACAGGCCAATCGGTATAAAATCAGGAGTCTTCATGCCAGAACAGTCTTTCCGTTTTCGCTTCCGGGTGCGCTACGGCGAGTGTGATGCCCAGGGTGTGGTGTTCAACGCCCGTTATGCGGATTTCGTAGATATTGCCGTAAATGAGTATATCCGCACGCTGTTTGGTGATTACCAGCACCTGCTGGAGCAGGACCTGGATATTCAGGTGGTCAGCCTGACGGTGAACTGGAAAGCGCCGGCGAAGTTTGACGATGTTCTGGAGGCGCGCATCAAGGCCGGGCGGCTGGGGAATACATCGTTCACCCTGCACCTGGAATTCTTCCGGCACGGTGACGGGCAATTCATCGCCGATGCCGACATCACCTATGTGGTTATCCAGCCCTCAAAGATGGCCAAGGTCGCCATTCCAGGCAGCCTGCGAGACAAGCTGGAAACCGGCGCGCCGGGTGTCCTGATCAGCCATGCCGGAGAGACTGCGTAATCATCTATGAGGAAATCGATCAAACGCACCCTGGCGCTGATTCTGGCCCTGCTGATGGTGGGCATTGCCTATCTCTGGCTGACTTTTGTCAGCAGTTTTGGCTATAACCCAACCGGGGAATTACCCACCATCGATGAAGACGAAACCTATTCGGTGTTTGTGTACGGCACCCTCACCCGGCCCTGGGTGCGTTGGCTGGTAACAGGGCGTGCAGGTACCAGCGAACCGGCAATACTCCCGGGGTTTCGCAAGAAAAAACTGGATATAAAGCCGGACCCTGATGCCAGCGTAGCCGGAGAGGTGATTGAAGTGAGCGCTAGTGAATTGCGTGCACTGGACAGGTACGAACGGCTGGGTGTGCGCTACGAAAGGGTGGAGTTAACACTGCAGGATGGCCGATCAGCCTGGGTGTACAGGCTGATGGAGCCATTGATCCTGGAATTGGAGTAGGCGTTATTTCCTCACCCACTGGCCATTGATCTGAACGAACTGCCCGGCTGGCGTTTTCTCGATGGCCTTCTTGCCAGCCACGGTTTCCACCTGGGTAACCGGTATGTCGTGCCGTTCGGCAATACGAGCGTATTCATCCCGGCGCGCGCTGTTGATGGCTTGCACCACCGCAGCCGCATCGCCCTCTGCGCGCACCACTTCCAGGTAACCGGTCGGGGTTTCACCCACCAGGCCCTGCTGTTTTGCGGTTTCCAGTTTCTGCTTGGCTTCTTCCAGTCCCATGGCCAGCGCTGGCAGTGCCAGGCCGATGGCCAGTATGAAAGCGCCCAGTTGTATCAGTCGTTTCATCATCAACCCCTTGATTCGCCCTTGCCCGGGCCGCTGTTGCTCAGAACAGGCCCTTATCACTGAACAGTTCATCCACTTCCCTGTCCACTTTTACGTAGATTTCGTGTTGGATTTTTACGTTCAGGTTCACGGTAATCGGCTCTTTGGGTGCGGCCATCTGCACCGTTGGCGTACAGGCCACAAGCGCCAGTGGCAGGGCCGCTATCATCAGAACTCTCACCATAAACGGCCTGCGTAGCCGCCATCGTTGTGTCATGGTTGTGCCTCCTGCCCGGATTGTTGCAGCCGCTCCCGAACGCGTTCGGTGACGGCTTCGTTCACCCTGCCGCTCAGCTGTAGGCTGGTTAACAGGGCAGGAATGTCTTCTTCAAGATTGATATTGAGCACTACCGGCTGGCCACCGCGAACCTCGGGGTTTTGCCCCTCAAGTCTCAGACCAAGTACCAGCCTGCCCTTACTATCGTAGTCTATCGTGCTATCCAGCACCGAATAGTGAAAGTTTTGCAAAGCTTGCACCACCAGTTCCATGGCCTGGCTGCGGCCCAACATGGCTTGCAGGCGTTCTGCCGGCAGCCGAAGCCTGCCACCCGGTGAAACGGCGCTCATCTTACCCTGTTCAACTTCTACGGTGGCGCCAGTAATCCTCAATGGAATACGACCACTGAGCCGTCCGGTGCCTTCAAAACCTTCCGCCGGGTACACTTGCAGCAACCGTTCCAGAGACACTTCGTGGACATCCACCGGCAGCAACAGGGGTTGCGTCGACAGGTCGAACGCCTGGGGCGCAACTCTCAGGCGACCGTCCAGAAAAGCAGCCGTTGCCTGCTGGATATCCACCACTCCTGCCAGCGGAGCCGCCCGTGTTGCCCGGTAATCCGCCAACAACTGAACCGGTCCCAGGCCTATGCCGGAGTTGATCTGGCCAATGGTTATGTCCCGCAATCGGGCGACCAGCAAGTCTTCTTCAAGGCTGAGTAACAGACGGCCGGTCATATCAGAAATGGCGGTGCGATCCCAGGTACCACTGGCGCCCCGGACGTTCAGCCGGGCGTCCAGTGCCAGCGGCGTCTCAGGCTCCAGGCGGAGGGCGACGACCGCCTCTAGCTGCCCTTGGTTCAACGTCAGCAACGGGGGCCACTGGGCAAGCGTATTTGCCAGGGCCTTGGCTGCCTGTTCTGCGGCCATCGCCATGGTTATGCGGCCAGCCAGAAACTCGTCGGTACGGTTTCTGAGCACCACCTCCGCCGACAGGCCTGCATCTGAGAACAACTGCCCCTCAAGGCTGAGGTCTGAAAAATCGCCGCTTACCCGGCCGTCAAAGCGCCACCCCTGGGATTGCACGGCGGGATGCTGAAAGTCGCCAACCCGGATGGAGATCTGGCCGGCCAAGGTGCTTCGCTCCATCAAGGTACCGGCGCCAGTATGGTCAATGGTGAGGGTGACATCGGCCAGGTCCAGCTGAACATTCTTCAGCCGGGCAGGAGAATCCCCGGTTTTCTGGATAACGGTGGCGGCGGTGAGGCGGGAACCTGGTTTGAAGTGAACGATGACGGCGTGGTTGTCTGCCTCAACCGAGTTAACCACCTCGGCCCGGATGCCGGTCACGCTCCAGTCCCCGGTCTCGAAATCCGGCAGGGCAACGCCAATTCGCCCCTGCTGCAGCAACAGCGACCAATCCATGGCGAAAGCAGATGGAACAGGCAGCAAACAGGCCAGCAGGACCATCAGCAGTCGCCATCGGTTCCATCGCAATGGGCCATCGAAGATCAACTCAACACTCCTTTGTTCACAATCAGGTAGTATGTGCCCATATACGCCGTCCAATACCATAGGCCGGCAAGGTGAACCGGGTACAGAAACTTATATGAAGATACCAAAGCGATTACAACCCCTGGTCGATGAAGGCATGGTTGATGAGGTGTTGTACCAGTTGATGAGCGGCAAGGAAGCGCAGGTCTACGTTGTGCGCTGCGGCGACCAGGTTCGCTGCGCCAAGATCTACAAAGAGGCCCAGAAGCGCAGCTTCAAACAAGCCGTGCAGTACCAGGAGGGCCGCAAGGTTCGCAACAGTCGAAGCGCCCGGGCCATGGGCAAGAAAACCCGTCACGGCCAGAGGGAGCAGGAAGAAGCTTGGCTAAATGCCGAGGTAGACGCCCTCTACCGGCTGGCAGACGCCGGTGTACGCGTACCGCAGCCCCATGGCTTTGTGGATGGCGTACTGCTGATGGAAATGATTACCGATGAAGAAGGCGGAGCCGCACCAAGGCTGGACGATGTCACACTCACACCAGAGCAGGCGCGGGCTTACTACGCCAAGGTGATCTCAGATGTGGTCCGCATGCTCAGCGCCGGGCTGATTCACGGCGACCTCTCCGAATTCAACGTGCTGGTAGACCCCACCGGCCCGGTCATTATTGACCTGCCCCAGGCGGTGAACGCCGCCGGCAACAACAGCGCTGAACGCATGCTGGAACGGGATGTGGACAACATGCGCCGTTATTTTGGCCGTTTCGCGCCGGAACTTCTGAACACCGATTACGGCAAAGAAATCTGGGCTCTTTACGAATCTGGCGACCTGCACCCGGATAGCAAGCTGACAGGCTGCTTTGAGCACGACACCGAAAGTGCCAATGTTGACGAACTCCTGGAGGTCATCGAAGCAGCCAAGGAAGAGGAATGGGAGCGCCTTGAGCGCATCCGGGATGCCGAAGAAGGCGACTGATTCCGCGGGCCGGCATTGTACGAAAGCCGGGGGTCGCCCCGGCGTTTAATCGTTTAGAATGTTAGTATCGATATGCGGACCGACCAACACCTCGTTCCCTCACCTCTGCGATCCGTAAAAGGTACATCATGCTTTCAGATAGTTTTTATGCCGTCCAGGACGGACGCATTGTTATTACAGCGCCCCAGGCCAGTCACTTCGCGAAAGAGATCGCCGGAGACTTCAACCCGATCCACGATCCCGATGCCCGCCGTTTCTGCGTTCCCGGCGACCTTTTGTTCGCCATAGTGATCGCCCGTTTCGGGCTGTCGGAGACCATGACGTTTCGTTTCCGTAACCTGCTTGGCGCAGAGATTCCGCTGGAATTCCGGGAATCCGGAGAGGGTACCATCGAAGTCTGTGACGAAGCCGGCAAGGTTTACCTGGAAGTCACCCGCAGTGGCAACATCATCCGTGATGAGCAAATCATCGACGACTTTACCCGTGCCTACGTGGCCGCTTCTGGCAAGAATTTCCCTCATACACTCAAGCCGCTGATGGAATCCCACGGGGTAATGTTCAACCCCGACCGCCCCATGGTGATGTATGAGAGCATGAGCGTGGCATTCAGCAAGAATGACAACCTTCAGCCCGAACTGGAGCTGAACAAGGCGGATCTGGAAGTGGCTGGCAAGCGCGGCAACGTGACCCTGTCATACCACCTGAAGTCTGAGGGTAATGCCGTTGGAGAGGTGTCCAAGCGTTTGATGCTGGGCGGCCTGCGCGAGTATTGCCCAGAGGCCATGGCCGGCATTGTGGAAGAATTTTACCGGCTCAAGGCTCGCGGCACCCGACTGGGCATGGAAAGCGCGGATTAATCCGCCTGAAGGCCCCGCTCAAAGGTATGCAGGCACACATCCACGGTGAGTGACAGCGACTTCAGGGCGGCGGCCCGCTCCCGGCCTTCCTGGCTGGCGCGATACAGGTGCGGAGTCATCACCAGCAGATCGGCGATGGGCTCAGCACCCGCCAGATGCAAAGTGAAACGAAGGTCTTCAGAGGCCACCCGGCGAAATCCTTCCGGTGCCGGTGTTACTTTCTTCGATTCATTCCGGATTTCTGGATAGATGATTTCCCGCAGCTCCCGCAGGTGATCCTGCCCCGCATCCACCTGAATCAGCTTACCGCCAGGTTTGAGAACACGTGCAAATTCCGGGTACACCGGAAAACCGAACAGGCAAAGGATCCGGTCCAGTGAGCCGGGCAATACCGGCAGATTGGCGTTGCTACCCACTACCCAGCTCGGCCGCTTGTCCTGCCGCGCCCCGGCCAGCACCGCCCACTTCGAGATATCCAGCCCCAGCAGCGCAAGCGTGCGCTCCTCGCCGGCAGCCACTGCCAACCGACGCAGGTAATAGCCCTCGCCGCAGCCGGCATCCAGGCAATTCAATGTGGTGCCAGCCGGCGCATCCTCAAACGTTGCCCGCGACACCGCCTCGGCAATCGGCTGGTAATACCCCGCCTCAAGAAACCGCTGGCGTGCCGCCACCATCACCTTGCTGTCACCGGGGTCCCGCGAGCGCTTCTTCTGCACCGGCAAAAGATGCACATAGCCCTGCCGCGCCACATCAAAATTATGGCCACTGGCACACCGCCAGGAACCCGACTCCCGCTGCAAGGCAGCGCCATCCAGGGGGCAAGCTAAGGCGTCAAAGGCTGTGATGGTCATTCAATATCCTGTTATCCGATCAATGCAGACCGGGATTATACATACTGGGGTCAGACCCCAAGACATTTCGCCTGGTCAAATGTACTGGGGTCAGACCCCAGTACATTTTGTTACATTTGGGGATGGCGCTGGGAGCCCCCCCTTGCAGCCTGCTTATTAGGGCTATTGCTGATAAACTACCGCACTTGGTTTTTCGTATGCTCTGCCCCCTTGCTGTTTACAGGTAGTCCCTATGTCTTCTGCTCCATCGCCCATTGTTTCTGCCGCTGATTCCGGCTTGTCGCGCCGCTTTTGCGTGGCTCCGATGATGGATTGGACAACACCACATTTTCGCTATCTGGCTCGGATTCTGAGCCGCCGTGCGTTGCTGTATACCGAGATGGTCACCACCGGGGCGTTGATTCATGGGGATACCGAGCGTTTTCTGCGCCACGATCCATCCGAATATCCGCTGGCGTTGCAGCTTGGTGGCAGCAATGCTGATGAGCTGGCGCATTGTGCGCGGCTGGCGCAGCAGTTCGGTTTTGATGAGGTGAACCTGAACGTGGGCTGCCCCAGCGACCGGGTGCAGAACAATATGATTGGTGCCTGCCTGATGGGCCATCCGGATAAGGTGGCGGAGGGTGTAGCCGCGATGATTGAGGCCACGGATCTACCGGTTACCGTCAAACACCGCATTGGCATCAATGGCCGGGAATCCTGGGATGAGCTGTGCGAGTTTATCGAAACCGTTGCCGCCGCCGGCTGCAAGACGTTTATCGTGCATGCCCGCATTGCCATACTCGAGGGCCTCAGCCCGAAGGAAAACCGGGATATCCCGCCGCTGAAATACGACTGGGTGTACCGCCTGAAACAGGCCTACCCTGACCTGGAAATCATCATTAATGGCGGCATCAAAACCTTTAATGAGTGCCACGGGCACCTGGCCCATACCGATGGCGTGATGCTGGGCCGGGAGGCCTATCACAACCCCTGGTTGCTGGCGGATGTGGATACCGAATTCTTCGGTGAGCCGGCACCGGTTGCCAGCCGCCATGACGCGCTGCGAGCCATGTTTCCGTTTATCCAGCAGGAGCTGGACCGCGGCGTGTACCTGACCCACATCACCCGCCATATCATGGGCCTGTTCCTGGGCCAGCCGGGCGGGCGACAGTTCCGCCGGCATCTGAGCGAGAACGCCAACAAACCGGGTTCCGGCCTGGAAGTGGTGGAGCAAGCCCTGGCCAAGGTCAGAGAACCCGAGCCCATTACAGAAAGTTGATCATCACCATACCTTTTGTTGTCTTGTTCCTGTCGTAAGCTGCCGTTATTGTAGGGGTTACAAAGGTATTCGGGAGCTGGATACCGCAATAACACCGCACAACCGGGACGACAGGACGAATGAACAACAAGCTTGATCAACTGAAAACCATGACCACCGTGGTGGCCGACACCGGCGACCTTGACGCCATTGCCCAATGGCGGCCAGAAGATGCCACCACCAACCCATCGCTTCTGCTGAAAGCGGCGGCCTCCGACGCCTACCGCCCGATGCTGAACAAGGCCGTGGCCTTCGCCAGCCAGCACGGAGGCTCTTCCGCCCAGCAGCTATCCATTGCCACCGACATGCTGGCAGTGCTGGCCGGCAAGGAAATCCTTAACCTGATTCCTGGCGTCGTCTCAACCGAAGTAGACGCCCGACTATCGTTTGATACCGCCGCCACCCTCGAACGTGCGCGCCGGCTGATCGATTTCTATGACCGGCAGGGCGTAGACACCAGCCGGGTTCTGATCAAAATTGCCTCCACCTGGGAAGGTATCCGCGCCGCGGAACAGCTGGAGAAGGAAGGCATCCGCTGCAACCTGACCCTGCTGTTTTCCTTTATCCAGGCCGCAGCCTGCGCCGAAGCCGGGGCCTATCTCATTTCGCCGTTTGTCGGGCGCATTCTGGACTGGCACCTGGCCAACGCCGGCCGCGACAGTTACCCGGCGGCGGAAGATCCAGGCGTACAATCGGTCACCCGGATCTATAATTACTACAAGGCCAACGGCTTCAATACCGTAGTGATGGGCGCGAGCTTCCGCAATACGGGTGAGATTGAAATGCTCGCCGGCTGTGACCGCCTGACGATCAGCCCGGCCCTGCTGCAGGAACTGAAAGATGATCAGGGCGAACTGCCCCGGCGCCTGGATGCGAGCACTGCCAGCTCTGCAGACAAGCCAGTCCATCTGGACGAAAAACTGTTCCGCTGGGAATCCAACGAGGATGCCATGGCCACCGAGAAACTGGCTGATGGTATTCGCCGGTTTGCCGCAGACCAGATTGAACTGGAAAGCCGGGTGCGGCAGTTAGCGACCGAGGCTGCCTGATCAACACCCCAACCTTTAGCCGAGGGGCGCTGTATGATTGATCGCCTGAAAAAACTGTTTGCAGTGCCGGAATCCGAGCCTGTACAAGCCGACGCCCATCAACTGGCGGTGGCTGCTACGGCCTTGATGGTGCAGCTTGCCCGTGTGGACAATCACGAAGACGAGCGAGAGCTGCAGATTATTGTCGATTGCGCCGTTCAAGCCCATCAAGTAACCCGCGAAGAAGCCGAAGACATCCTGAGTGATGCCCTTGAGCACGCCGAAGATGCCACGTCACTGTACGAGTTTACCGGGCAGATCAACGACCACTTCGACCAAAACCAGAAACAGGCCCTGCTGGAGAGCATCTGGCGGGTAGCCCTGGCAGACGGCCGAATAGACAAATACGAAGAACACCTTATTCGCCGGATTGCAGATCTGCTGCATCTTAATCATCGGGAATTCGTGCAGGCCAGGCACCGGGCGGAAGACGCCGCCGGTTAACCCCAAGGAGATTCCATGTTAGCCATTCTTCACCCCAACACAGAACTGGACAGTGAAGCCTACCGCCAGACCATACACTATCTGGAGAACCTGCCCAATGTCAGTGTTCGGGTACACGAGGTTCAGGGTGCCAGCCAGCGGCTGACGGAGATTTATCTGCTGGGCGATACCAAAACGCTGAACAAAGAAGAGATTGAAGCGCTACCCGCCGTGGAGCGGGCCATCCGAATTTCTGATGACTACCGCATTCTGGGCCGCCACAAAGACGATCACCGCCAGAGCGGTTTTACCTACAACGGCGTAGAGTTCAGCCAGAACAATCTGAACATCTTTGCCGGCCTGTGTGCGGTAGACGTGCCGGAACACGTTGAGCAGATGATGCAGGCACTGGAAGACAACGGCGAAGTCTGTACCCGCATGGGCGCCTACAAACCCCGCACCAACCCATACTCGTTCCAGGGCCACGGCAAGGGCTGCCTGCCCTGGGTCTTCGAGAAAGCCGGCAAGCATGGCATCAAGGTCATTGCCATGGAGATCACTCACGAAAGCCATATCGAAGAGATCGATAACTGCCTCGAGAAACTGGGGCGGCCTACCGGGGTCATGCTGCAGATTGGCACCCGGAACACCCAGAACTTCGAACTGCTGAAGGCCATTGGCCGCCAAAAAACCTATCCGGCACTGTTGAAGCGAGGATTTGGCATTACCCTGAACGAGTCCCTGAACGCGGCGGAATACCTGGCCAGCGAGGGCAACGCCAACGTGATTTTCTGCCTGCGAGGCATGAAGACAGAGGCCGGCCAACCGCACCGCAACATGGTCGACTTTGCCCACGTACCGGCAGTAAAACGCCTGACCCGCATGCCTGTGTGCGTGGACCCCTCCCACTCCGTGGGCAGCCGGGACCGCTCACCGGATGGCATACTGGATGTCATGCACGCGACGGCCCAGGGCGTGATTGCCGGTGCCAACATGGTGTTGGTAGACTTCCACCCGAAACCAGAGAAAGCTCTGGTTGACGGCCCCCAGGCGCTGCTGATGAAAGAACTGCCGGCGTACCTGGAAGACATTCGCCTGTGTCACGACACCTGGAAAAAGCGCCAGGCCATTTACCAGAACCTCAAGGACAGCACCACAGAATGATCGTTTATGGTCACCGAGGGGCCAAAGGTGAGGCCCCGGAAAATACCATGCCCGGTTTCATCCATGCCTATCGGCATGGTATCCGGCATTTCGAGCTGGATCTGGTGCTGTCTAAAGACGGCGTGCCCGTGCTGGTACACGATCTGACCGTGGATCGCACTACCGGGCAGAAGGGCAATGTAAGCCATTACACGGCAGCAGAGCTGGCCAACATGGACGCCCGGCGTAACACCAGCGCCTGGCCCAGAAAAACCGGTATTCCTACCCTGGAGACCCTGCTCGACCAGTTTGACGATCTGGAGCACCTGCAACTGGAAGTGAAGAAGGACTCCCGGGCCCGCCTGAATATTCTTTGCAATCGCCTGACAGAAGTAATCCAGCGCCGCAACCTTTACCAGACCGCGGCGATTACCTCATCCGACCCCTGGTTCCTCAGGGAACTGAGGCGCCGGGACAAGAGCATACGGATTGGCCTTGTGGCCGAGCGAAAGTTCCCGAAACCACTGAACCTGGCTACCCGCCTGGGCTGTGAGTATTTTTGCGCAAACTGGAAGATTCTGAGCGTAGACATGGTTGCCCAGGCCCACAAGCGCGACATGCATGTATCCACCTGGACCGTAAACCGGATACACGACATGCTCAAGCTCGAGGAGATGGGCGTAGACAGCATTATTACCGACTACCCCACAAGCACACGGATGTTCTTCGATAACCGGGCCAGAGCGGTTCTGAGCCTGCCAACCAAAGAAGGAGCGCCCGAGCCGGCCTAGTGCCAACTCGGGGAACAAACTGGCCGGATCAGAAGATCCGGTTCAGACCGTTCAGTGCCGCTACCCGGTAGGCTTCCGCCATGGTCGGGTAATTGAAGGTGGTGTTGATGAAGTAATTCAGGGAATTGGCCTCACCTTTCTGGTTCATGATGGCCTGACCGATATGGACGATCTCCGCCGCCTGGTCACCAAAGCAATGAATACCAAGAATCTCCCGAGTTTCCCGGTGGAACAGAATCTTCAACATGCCCACCGCCTCACCGGTGATCTGCGCCCTCGCCAGATCCTTGAAGAAGGCCTGGCCAACGTCGTAAGGCACCTTCGCTTCGGTCAATTCACGCTCGGTTTTACCCACAGAACTGATTTCCGGGATGGTGTAGATACCCGTGGGTACATCGTCCACAAAGCGGAAATATTCGTCCTGGGTGATGTCTGATGATGCCGCACGGCCCTGGTCATAAGCAGCACTGGCCAGGCTCGGCCAACCGATGACATCGCCCGCTGCATAGATGTGCTCCACCTCGGTACGGTAGTGGTCATCCACCGCCAGCTGGCCACGACCATTCGGCACCAGACCAACGTTTTCCAGTCCCAGGTTTTCGGTATTGCCACTGCGGCCATTGCACCACAGGAAGGCATCGGCCCGTATTTTCTTGCCGGACTGCAACGACAACACCACACCATGGTCGTCGCCCTTCACCGATTCGTATTGCTCGTTATGGCGAACCAGCACGCCATTGTTGCGAAGGTGGTAGCTGAGCGCGTCGGAGATTTCGTCGTCCAGGAATGACAACAGGCGACTGCCCGGGTTGATCAGGTCAACCTTTACACCCAGCCCGGCAAAAATGGAGGCGTACTCGGAACCGATAACACCGGCGCCGTAGATAATCAGGGTGCGCGGGGTATGGGACAGGTTCAGGATGGAGTCAGAGTTGTAAATCCGGTGATGGCGGAAATCCACATCCGGCGGCAGATACGGACGGGAGCCAGTAGCAATAATGGCCTGCTTGAAGTGGATAGTCTCAACGGACTTGTTGCCACGGATCTCCAGCCGATGGGTGTCAACAAACGAAGCACGGCCGTTGATCAGGTCTACCCGGTTACGGGAATAAAACTGGGTGCGCAGTTTCACCTGCTTGCCAATGACCTTCTGGGCGTTCTGCAACACCCTCGGGAAGGAGAACCAGCGCGGCTCGCCGATATCCCGGAACATCTGGTTGGTATTGAAGGTGATGATCTGCTTCACCGAGTGGCGCAGCGCCTTGGATGGAATGGTGCCCCAGTGCGTGCAGTTACCGCCCACCGTCGGTTTGTCTTCAATGATGGCGACCCGCTTGTTGTGCTTGGCCGCGTTCATTGCCGCCCCTTCACCAGAAGGGCCGGCGCCAATCACGACGACGTCGTAATGATGCTCTGCCATGTGCGCAGTGACTCCTTATCTACGTCAAAGAATGCGTAGTTTTATTTATTGATGAGTGTCGCTTACTTTTCTGTGCGCGAGGCGTCGTAGGCCAGGTCTTCACCGCTCTCAGAGGCCCCGGTCTCGCTGCGGCTTTCTTCGCATTTCTGAGTATTACCGCCACAAATATCGCAGGACTGGCTGATGCCGAGGGCACCGATACCGCCGCAAGTGCCACTGATTGGCTTACGACCAAAAATGACACCAATGGACATGCCTGCAATCAGAATGCCGACAATGAACAAAACCAGAAGAAAGGTACCCATACTGACCTCCTTTACTGAACCACGAAGGAAGAGAAAGCCGGTGTTTCATGCACCTCGAAGCCGTTCTCACCCCGTACAATGAAATAAGCGGGAATATTCTCCCGTATTGACAGCGCCCTTGCCCGCTCAAACCCCATCACTGTGAATGCGGTGGCCAGAGCATCTGCTGTCATACAATCTTCGGTAATCACCGTCACAGACGCCATCCTGTTCGTTATCGGCTTACCGGTCGATGGATCTATTGTATGCGAATAGCGCACACCATCCGATTCGTAATAGTTACGATAGTCACCAGAGGTTGCCATCGCATGCTGGTCCATCGCGACAATCTTATTAACCTGACGCGCGCCCTCCGATGGCTGTTCGATCGCCAGGCGCCAGGCGCCGCCGTCGGGCTTACGGCCATTCACCCTCACCTCACCGCCTATCTCAACAAGGTACGCCTGCACACCTTCACGGTCCAGGTAACGGGCCACCACATCGACGCCATAGCCTTTGGCAATCCCGGATAAGTCGATGTACTGGGGCTTGGCACTCCGCAAAGCCATGGTTTCGGCGTTCAGTTCCAGATAACGGTATCCGATGCCTGCCAACGCTTCCTCAAGCACCGTATCCGGTGGCACGGTCTCAGGCCTCGCATCCGGGCCAAAGCCCCAGAGATTGACCACAGGACCAATAGTGATATCGAACGCCCCATCGGACAGTTCGGCAATTTCAATGGAGCGCTGTATCACTTCAAACAAAGCGGGGGAAAGTTCCGTCCACTCAGTCTGATCCGGTTTGCGATTCCATCGAGACAGCTCCGAGTCCTGTTTCCAGGTCGACATGGAAGCATCCACCGCTTCGAGCTCTCTCTGAATACCCTGAGCCAGAGTCTGCAGGCGTTCCTTGTCTTCTGGCAATACGACGTTTATGTGATAGGTCGTTCCGAAGATACCTCCGGAAATTTCCCAGACTTTTTCCTGTTCCTGAAACGAGCAACCCGCCAGGGCAGCCACGGCCAGCGTCATGAAGACGCTGACCAGGACCACCCTGACGGGTTCAAACATGCGGGATGTCATCTGAGCCTGTTAACCTCCGAAATCATCCAGCATGATGTTTTCGTCTTCGACACCAAGATCTTTCAGCATCTTGATAACGGACGCGTTCATAATTGGCGGCCCACACATGTAAAACTCACAATCTTCCGGAGCCGGGTGGTCCTTCAGATAGTTTTCGTACAACACGTTATGGATAAAGCCGGTAGGGCCATCCCAGTCGTCGGTCGGGAGCGGGTCCGACAGGGCGCAGTGCCACTCGAAGTTCTCGTTTTCAGCGGCCAGACCATCAAAGTCTTCCACATAGAACATTTCTCGAACGCTACGTGCACCGTACCAGAAGCTGATCTTGCGCTTGGAATTCAGACGCTTGAGCTGGTCAAAGATATGAGAGCGCATGGGTGCCATACCCGCGCCACCACCGATGAATACCATTTCAGCATCGGTCTTCTTCGCAAAGAACTCACCGAACGGCCCCATTACAGTGACCTTGTCACCCGGCTTCAGGTTGAACACATAACTGGACATGATGCCCGGCGGATGATTCGTTCCCGGAGGCGGTGTCGCAATACGGATGTTGAACTTCAGAAGACCCTTCTCTTCCGGGTAGTTCGCCATGGAGTATGCACGAATGGTGTCTTCCTTGTTGATGGCCTTATAGCGCCAGATATCGTGCTTGTCCCAGTCCTCGTGGAACTCTTCCTCGATATCGAAGTCCTTGAAATCGATCTCGTAGGGAGGGCACTCAAGCTGCACGTAACCACCGGCGCGGAAATCCACTTCCTCGCCTTCGGGCAACTTCAGCACCAGCTCTTTAATGAAGGTGGCCACGTTGTGGTTCGACACCACCTCGCACTCCCACTTCTTCACACCGAAGAACTCCTCCGGCACTTCAATTTTCATGTCCTGCTTCACAGGAACCTGACACGACAGGCGCCAGCCTTCTTTTTCTTCACGATTCGTGAAGTGGGTCTTTTCAGTGGGCAGCATGGCACCGCCACCTTCCAGAACCTTACATTTACACTGGGCGCAGGTACCACCGCCACCACAGGCAGACGACAGGAAAATGCCGTTACCCGCCAGGGTGTTGAGCAGTTTGCCACCTGCTTCCGTTTTCATGGTGTGTTCCGGGTCGTCATTGATTTCAATGGTGACGTCGCCGGTGCTGACCAGTTTTGAGCGCGCTGCCAGGATCACCGCCACCAGTGCAAGCACGATGACGGTGAACATGACCACGCCAAGAATAATTTCTGTATTCATGGTCTCGCCTTCTCGTAGTTATCCGATGATCCGGGTGCGCATTACAGCGAGATGCCGGAGAACGACATAAAGCCGAGCGACATCAGGCCGACAGTGATGAAGGTAATACCAAGGCCACGAAGGCCATCGGGAACATCACTGTACTTGAGCTTCTCGCGGATACCTGCCAGGGCACCAATGGCCAGGGCCCAGCCAACGCCGGCACCAAAGCCGTACACCACACTCTCACCAAAGTTGTAGTCACGCTCAACCATGAACAGTGACGCACCCAGGATTGCACAGTTAACGGTGATCAGCGGCAGGAACACGCCCAGCGCTGCATACAGCGACGGGATGTACTTGTCGAGAACCATCTCAAGAATCTGCACCAGTGCCGCAATAACACCGATGTAGGTCAGCAGTCCCAGGAAGCTCAGGTCAACATTTGGCAGACCCGCCCAGGACAGAGCACCTTCACGCAGAACGGTATTGAAGATCAGGTTGTTTACCGGCACAGACAGAGTCAGCACCACAACCACGGCAATACCCAGACCAATCGCCGCTTCCACCTTCTTGGAGATCGCCAGGAAGGTACACATCCCCAGGAAGAACGCCAACGCCAGGTTTTCAACGAAGATCGCCGTAACCAGAAGACTCAGATAATGATCCATTAGAAGGCCTCCCGGGTTTTATGAGCTGACATCTTGAAATCTGGCTCTTCAACCTGATCCGGCTTCCAGGTACGCAGTGCCCAGATGCCCAGACCGATGATGAAGAACGCACTCGGCGGCAGCAGCATCATGCCGTTCGGCACATACCAGCCACCATCGTTCACGGATGCCAGGATGGTGAAACCAAGCAGTTCACCGGAACCAAACAGCTCACGGAAGAACGCTACGAACAGAATCGCGATGGAGTATCCCAAGCCGTTGCCGATACCATCCAGGAAGCTCAGCATCGGCGGGTTCTGCATGGCAAAGCCCTCGGCTCGGCCCATGACGATACAGTTGGTGATGATCAGACCAACGAATACCGACAGCTGCTTGCTGATTTCATAGGCATAAGCTTTCAGTACCTGGTCGACCACGATTACCAGCGACGCAATGATGGTCATCTGTACGATGATCCGAATGCTGTTGGGAATCTGGGTACGAATCAGAGATACCGCCAGGTTTGAAAACCCGGTTACCGCGATAACCGAAGCACACATAACCAGCGTCACGCTCAGGCTGGTCGTTACCGCCAGCGCCGAACAGATCCCAAGAATCTGCAGGGCGATAGGGTTGTTACTGAAAATCGGTTCAAAAAGAACCTTCTTGGCTGATACGTCAGACATGATCAGGCCTCCCCGTCGCGCAGATTTTTCAGGAACGGCGCGAAACCGTTCTCGCCCATCCAGAAGTTGATCAGGTTCTCGACACCACGAGCCGTCAGCGTTGCACCAGACAGGGAATCAATCTGATGTTCGCTGTCCGGGTTGGCACCACCTTTAATCAGGCGGATCTGGGGCTCGCTCTTGTCATCACCGTAGATCTTCTGACCAACCCACTGGCTTTTCCAGCGGGGATTGTCTACCTCACCGCCCAGACCGGGTGTCTCAGCGTGGTCATAGAAGCCCAGACCCTCGATGGTGTTCAGGTCACCTTCCAGTGAAATGAACCCGTAGAGGGTGGACCACAGACCAGGACCATGAACCGGCAGCACCACACGAACCAGCTCACCGCCTTCCTCGAGGATATAAACCGTGGCTGCGTGCGCGCGGCGACGCAGATTAGCGGTATCTTGTTCACCCGACAGGCGGGTAGACATGTTCGGGTCACCGGCAGCGCGGTACTGGTTATAGCTCAGCACATCTGGCACACCCAGCTCTTCCGGAGTGGTGAACCGACCAGTGCGCAGGTCAACCAAGCGCGGCTCAAACTGACCAAACAGCTCTTCGATGCGAGCCCGATTGGCACCAGGCTCAGCCATGCCGGCGGCCTGAAGAATGTTGGACTTGATGTCCAGCTCCTGGTTCAGGGCCTGCTGCGGGCGAAGGGATACGGCTGCAGCAGACACGATCACGGAGCAAACGATACACAGGGCGAAAGCGACCTGAATGGTCTTTCCGACCGTCTCTTTTTTCTTAGCCACGTGCGAGCCTCCGTTTGATGTTGGCCTGAACCACGTAGTGGTCCATCAGCGGGGCGAACAGGTTGGCGAACAGAATGGCCAGCATAATACCTTCCGGGAAAGCCGGGTTGACCACACGAATCAGGATAGTCATCACACCGACCAGAATGCCAAACATCCAGCGACCGGTGTTGGTCATTGCCGCGGATACCGGGTCTGTCGCCATGAACATCATGCCGAAGGCAAAGCCACCCATAACCAGATGCCAGTGTGCCGGAATAGCAAACATCGGGTTCGTCTCGGAACCGACGATGTTTAACAGCAGCGACATACCGATCATGCCGATCAACACCCCCCCAACGATGCGGTAGGAGGCGATCTTCATGGCCAGGAGAATCAGACCACCAATCAGTATGGCAATGGTGGATGTCTCACCCATCGAACCCTGGATGTTGCCCACGAAGGCATTCATCCAGCCAATCTGGGTTTCCAGTGCTTCCAGGCCGCCAGACGCAGCCCAGCTCAGAGCCGTTGCGCCACTGAAGCCATCAACCGCAGTCCAGACGGTGTCGCCGGAAATCTGCGCCGGATAGGCAAAGTACAGGAAAGCACGACCGGTCAGGGCCGGGTTCAGGAAGTTCTTGCCGGTACCACCGAACACTTCCTTACCGATAACGACACCGAAGGTGATGCCCAGGGCCACCTGCCACAGCGGGATGGTAGGCGGGCAGATCAGTGCGAACAGCACAGAAGTTACGAAGAAGCCTTCATTCACTTCGTGACGACGCACGGTGGCGAACAGCACTTCCCAGAAACCACCAACCACGAAGGTGACGGCATAAATGGGAATAAAGTAGGCCATACCGTAGACGAAGTTATCCCACCAGCCGGCACCGGAACCGGTCACGGCCAGAGCGGTGATAAAGGCTTCACGCAGGCCGCCGTCAGCAATCATGGCATCCGGGTTGGCTGCCAAGAAATTATTGGCCTGAAAACCAATGTTCCACATACCGAAGAACATGGCGGGGAAAGTACACAACCACACAGTGATCATGATGCGCTTGAGGTCTACCCCGTCACGCACGTGAGCTGTAGTGGAAGTTACCTTGCCAGGAGTGTAGAAAATGGTATCAACGGCTTCATACAAGGCGTACCAGCGCTCGTACTTGCCACCTTTTTCAAAATGATGCTCGATTCCATCGAGAAACTGTCGGATAGCCATCGTATTAGCCCTCGATCTCGATTCGGGTCAGGTTCTCGCGGAGAATCGGACCGTATTCATATTTGCCAGGGCACACAAAGGTGCACAACGCCAGATCTTCTTCATCCAGCTCCAGAGCACCGAGCTTCTGTGCCACTTCGGTATCCCCAACAATCAGCGCGCGCAGCAGCTGGGTTGGCAGGATATCCAGGGGCATCACCTGCTCATAGGCGCCAACGGGCACCATGGCTCGCTCACTGCCGTTGGTGGTAGTGGTGAAGTTGAACAGTTTTCCGCCCGCCAGCTTGGACAGGTAGATGTTCAGCACTGAGAACTTGTTGGTGCCCGGAGACAGCCAGCCAATGAACTCACGTTTGGTGCCTTCTTCCAGCACCGACACCTGGTTGGCAAAACGACCCAGGTAGGCACAGGGACCGTCACCACGACGACCGCCGAACACCGAGCCTGAAATGGCACGGACTTCACAGTCAGTGTCGATCTCGCCATCCAGCAGTTCCGGCAGGCTGGCACCCAGGCGGGTACGAACCAGGCGCGGCTTCAGGGCTTTCGGGCCACCGATGGCCACAATGCGCTCAACCGGAACTTCACCGGTCTCGAACAGTTTGGCGATATCGATCACGTCCTGGTAATTGATGCTCCAGACTGTCTTGCTGACCGAAACCGGGTCCAGGTGGTGGATGTGGGTACCTACGTTACCGGCAGGATGGACACCGTCAAACTGGTGTACTTCGATGTTATCCGCGTTAGGGACAGACACATCTGATCCCGGTTTGCCGGTAACAAAGACCTTGCCGTTGGTCAGGCGGGAGATAATGGTCAGACCTTTCTCGAACGCCTTGCTGTTTTCACCGATGATAACGGTAGGGTCTGCTGCCAGCGGATTGGTATCCATGACAGAGACAAATATGGAGTTGGGCGCGGTGTCAATCTCCGGAACCTTGCTGTATGGCCGGGTGCGGAACGCTGTCCACAGACCGGACTCAACCAGGTTATCAACAACCTGCTGGCGTTCCAGGCCGGCAAGATCGGCATCGTTGTAGCGGGCGTAGGTTTCCGCGTCATCGCCATCGACCTCGATGACAACAGACTGGAACACGCGACGCTCACCGCGATTGATTTCTTTCACCACACCGGCTGCCGGTGAGGTATAACGAACGCCTTCGGTCTTCTTGTCCGTGAACAGCAGCGTACCGCGCTTGACACGGTCTCCCTCTTTCACAGCCATCGTCGGCTTCATGCCGTTGTAGTCAAAGCCGATCAACGCCACGTGGCGAATCGGTTTGCCGTCCGTAATGGTCTGTTCGGGAGCGCCGCTGATGGGAAGATCCAGGCCTTTTTTGATCTTGATCATTAGCCTCATCCAATCATCAGAAACTATTCTGTGGATTTATAACGCCCGGCCCCGCCACTCGGGGGTGAGAATATGGGTGCCAGACATACCCAAAATCGCGCCAATTATAGAGATTAAGGAATCCTATTTCCACCGGTAAGGAAAATGGTTTCATCCCTCAAGCGAAGTAAAAAAGCCCCGACAGCATGCGCTATCGGGGCCTTCTGAACCAATCTGCCTACGAACAGGCTTAGACTTTAGTCTCGCGCCCGCTTCGGAAAGATCGGGTAGGTTACGCCAGCCATCTGGTTAACGCAGCGGATGACCTGAGCACTGTAACCGAACTCATTGTCGTACCAAACGTACAGAATCAGGCGCTTACCGTTAGCGATGGTGGCCTGAGCATCCACGATACCCGCGTGGCGGGAGCCTACGAAATCGGTGGATACCACTTCCGGGGAATTCACGAAATCAATCTGTTTCTGCAGCTCAGAGTGCAGAGCCATGTCACGAAGGTAATCGTTCACCTTCTCTACATCCACGTCGGACTTGAGATTCAGGTTCAGGATGGCCATGGAAACGTTCGGCGTCGGCACCCGGATAGCATTACCGCTCAGCTTGCCTTTGAGCTCCGGCAGCGCCTTGGCAACAGCCTTGGCCGCACCTGTCTCTGTGATAACCATGTTCAGTGCTGCACTGCGACCACGACGGCTACCCTTGTGGTAGTTGTCGATCAGATTCTGGTCGTTGGTGTAGGAGTGAACGGTCTCAACGTGGCCATCTTCAATGCCGTATTCGTCATTGATCGCCTTCAGTACCGGGGTAATGGCGTTGGTGGTGCAGGAAGCGGCGGACAGGATCTTGTCTTCGTCAGTAATCCAGTCGTTATTGATGCCATAAACGATATTCTTGATGTCACCCTTGCCTGGCGCAGTCAGGATCACGCGGCTCACACCCTTGGACTTCAGGTGCAGACCAAGCCCGGCTTCGTCACGCCACTTACCGGTGTTGTCGATCACAATGGCGTTGTGGATGTCGTAGCTGGTGTAATCCACTTTATCCGGGCCATCGGAATAGATCACTTTGATAAAGTTGCCATTGGCGATCAGGGCGGAGTTTTCTTCATCCACCGTGATGGTGCCATCGAAGGGACCATGCACAGAGTCACGGCGCAGCAGGCTGGCACGCTTTTCCAGATCGTTTTCGGCACCGCCCTGACGAACCACGATGGCACGCAGGCGCAGATTGTTACCACCGCCAGCCTTCTCAATCAGGATGCGGGCCAGCAGTCGGCCGATACGACCAAAACCATACAGGACCACATCTTTGGTTTCGTTCTGGGCGTCCTGTTCTGACTGACTGGCGTATTGGCCAACCACGGGGCCGATTTCACGCTTCAGGAATTCGGTGAGATCACCGCCTTCAGCCTTGAACTTGACCGCCAGCTTGCCAATATCTACGTGAGCGCGGCCAAGATCCAGCTTGTCCATGGCCTGCAGGATGGGAAGCGTGTCGTGAACGGACAATTCACTGTGCTCAACCTGACGAACAAAACGATGTGCACGGATGATGTCGATGACTGACTGGTTGATGATCGCCCGGCCGTAAACCGACGTAACAACGTTGTTTTTGCGGTACAGGCGGCCAATCAGCGGGATCATCGCTTCGGCAGTGGACTCTCTATCTGTCCAGTTGGACAGGTGCTGGTTGATTTGTTCGTGACTCACGGTTGGAACCTCGTATAGCACTGGGAATAATTTTGAGGCGCACATTATCCAACTTAAGACGCCTTACGGCAAATAGCGATTTGTCGGCACCAGCCATGACACTGAAACCCCCGAACGCTAGAATAGCGCCGCCCTGTTCCAGACGCGCCAATTCAGGAGATTTGACAGCTCATGTCCCAAGGTACAGCCCGTGCAGACTCGCCCGCCCCGTTGATTGCCCCGACGCTGCCGGACAAAAGTGCCGACCACCGCAAATGGGGCCAGCTTCACGGCTGCAGTGACGCCCTGGCGATCTGCGAGAGCGCGAGACAGCACAAAGGGCTGACACTGGTGGTTACCCGAAGCACCGATGAAGCCATTCGCCTGGAGCAAGCTATCCGGTTCTTCCTTCACCTGCCACCGGAGGAAGACGGCGCCACGGTGACTGACGATGGGCTGGAACTGCTGTCGTTGCCGGACTGGGAAACCCTGCCCTACGATCTGTTTTCACCGCATCAGGACATCACCTCCCGGCGCATCCGAACCCTGCATCGGCTGCCCTCCACCCGCCACGGCATTCTGGTGGTGCCTGCCCGAACGCTGATGCACCGGCTGGCACCACCCAGCCACCTTCAGGGCAATACCCTGTTATTGAAAGTGGGCCAGAGCCTGGATATTGACAGCTGGCGTATGCACCTGGAAGCCGCCGGGTATCACCATGCGGAAAACGTGTATGAACATGGCGAATACGCCGTGCGGGGGGCGATTCTGGATATCTATCCCATGGGCTCAAACCTCCCCTATCGGATAGATCTGTTTGACGACGAGATCGAAACCCTGAGGACCTTCGACCCGGAAACCCAGCGCTCCATCGATCGCATCGAGCAGATCGAGCTGCTGCCGGCACACGAGTTCCCATGGCACAAGGAGGCCCGGTCCGGCTTCCGCAATCGCTGGTTCGAGCATTTCCCCCATGCCGACAAAGATGCACCCGTGTATCAGGACGTAAGCAACGGCATTACCCCGCCGGGCATCGAATACTACCTGCCGCTGTTCTTTGACCAGACCGCCACCCTGTTCGATTACCTGCCGGAAACCACCCTTGTGTTTACCGCAGATGGCCTTAATGACGCCGTTGCCGCCTTCGATTCGGAAACCCGCGCCAGACACGAGGATCGCCGGCATGACCGACTCAGGCCGATCCTGCCGCCCGCCGAGCTGTTCCTGCTTCAGGACGAAGTGTTCGGACAGATCAAACACTATCCGCGGGTGACCTGCACACCTGATGCCATAGACGGCGCCGGCACCGCCAATTGTGGCGCGACGCCGTTGCCGGATGTCGCTATGGATGGCCGTGCGGCCGACCCTGCCGGGCGTCTCAAGCGTTTTATCAAAGATTTCCCGGGGCGCGTTCTGATTTGCGCCGAATCCTCGGGGCGGCGGGAAGCCCTGATCGAGAACCTGCGGGATCATAACCTGAAGCCTGCCACCGTCAGTGGCTGGCAGGAGTTCACCCAAAGCAATAACGTGACACTGGCCATCACCATCGCGCCCATGGAGCAGGGCATGGTGTTGCCGGAGCAGAACTTGGCCCTGGTTACCGAAACCGCTCTGTTCGGCGAGCGGGTATTGCAACGGCGCCGACGGGAAAAACCCACGGAAGTGGACGACCACGGTTACCGGGACCTGTCCGAACTGCGTATCGGCTCGCCGGTAGTGCATATTGACCACGGGGTTGGCCGCTACAAAGGCCTGGAAACCATAAATGCTGGCGGTCAGGCCGATGAGTTCCTGACCCTGGAATACGCCGGCGGCTCGAAACTCTATGTTCCCGTTTCCAGCCTGCATCTGATTTCCCGCTACGCCGGTACCGACGAAGAGCACGCCCCACTGCACAAACTGGGCACCGACCGCTGGAGCACGGCCAAACAGAAGGCTCTGGAGAAGATTCGTGACACCGCCGCCGAACTGCTCGACGTTTACGCCCGCCGTGAAGCCCGCAAAGGCTTTCAGTTTGAAGACCCGAAAGAGGCTTACCGGGCTTTTGCCGCCGGCTTCCCGTTCGAGGAAACACCCGATCAGCAGGTAGCGATACAGGCGGTGTTCGAAGACATGACCGGCGAGCGCCCCATGGACCGTCTGGTGTGCGGCGATGTCGGCTTCGGCAAAACCGAGGTTGCCATGCGAGCGGCCTTCCTCGCCACCTGGTCTGGCAAGCAGGTGGCTGTGCTGGTGCCCACTACCCTGCTGGCCCAACAGCATTACGAATCCTTCCGGGATCGTTTTTCCGACACCCCTGTCACTGTGGAACTGCTCAGCCGTTTTCGCAGCGGCAGCCAGACCACCAAGGCCATGGCAGCCATCGAGGAAGGCAAGGCCGACATTGTGATCGGCACCCATAAGTTGCTGCAGGGAGACGTGAAGTTCAAGAACCTGGGCCTTGTGATCATTGATGAAGAACACCGGTTCGGTGTTCAGCAAAAAGAACGACTGAAATCCCTGCGGGCAGAAGTCGATATGCTCACACTGACCGCCACACCGATTCCGAGAACCCTGAACATGGCCATGGGCCACCTTCGGGACCTGTCTATCATCGCCACCCCGCCTGCCCGCCGACTGTCGGTCAAAACCTTTGTGCGCCAGAGGGAAGAAGCCATGGTAAAAGAGGCGATCCTGCGGGAAATCCTGCGGGGCGGCCAGGTGTATTTCCTGCACAACGATGTGTCGACCATTGAGAAAACCGCTGAAGATCTGCGCAGGCTGATCCCCGAAGCCAGGGTTGGCGTGGCCCACGGCCAGATGCGGGAACGGCAGCTGGAACAGATCATGTCCGACTTTTACCACAAGCGATTCAATGTGCTGGTGTGCACCACCATTGTGGAAACCGGTATTGATATTCCCAGTGCCAATACCATCATCATCGAGCGGGCCGACAAGTTTGGCCTGGCCCAGTTACACCAGTTGCGCGGCCGGGTTGGCCGGTCGCACCACCAGGCCTACGCCTACCTGCTGACGCCGCCGCCCAAGAGCATCTCCAACGACGCCAAAAAACGCCTTGACGCCATCGCCGAGGCTCAGGATTTGGGTGCCGGTTTCATGCTGGCCACCCATGATCTGGAAATCCGGGGTGCCGGAGAGCTGCTGGGCGAAGAGCAGAGCGGGCAAATCGAAAGTATTGGCTTCACTCTCTACATGCAACTGCTGGATGAGGCAGTGAAAGCCATTCGCGAGGGCCGCACCCCTAATGCGGAGCTGCCACTCAGCCACGGCACCGAAATGAACCTGCGCATCCCGGCGCTGATTCCCGACGACTACCTGCCGGATGTGCACAACCGCCTGATGCTGTACAAGCGCATTGCCAGCGTGCAGACCGAAGACGAATTAAAAGAACTTCAGGTTGAGATGATCGACCGCTTCGGATTATTACCGGAACCGGCCAGGAATCTGGTCAACCAGGCCCGCCTGCGCCTTAAAGCCGAGGCCCTGGGCATCGGCAAAGTGGACGCTGGCAAGGAGTGGGTGCGCCTGGAGTTTGGTGCAAGCACACCGGTAGATCCTCTGGCATTGGTTAAAAAAGTGCAATCCGCACCGGATACCTACAGGCTGGAAGGCGCCAACAGCTTCCGCTTCCGGCTGAATGATGATTCAACCAGTGGTAAACTCGACGCCATTGCAGCCATGCTCACGGAATTGACGCCGGATACCAAGCCAGCCAAGGCGTCGTGAGCAAACAACGACTCAGGTGGAGTAAGACTCTTGAAAGCCCAGCATTTCTGTTTACGGCACACAGTGGTTGGTGCCCTTCTGGTAGCGGTCTTCATGCTCGCCCCGACCGCCCTGATGGCGCAAAGCCAGTCAGGCGACGCACCCCGGGACTACTACCGGGCTGAATTAGTTATCCTGGAAAGACTGGTAGACCCATCCGGCATTGAAGAGAAAATGTCGGGCAAACAGGTTGAGCCAACCACTCGGCCAGTCAAAGCCCTCTGGGTAAATCAGGCCGACGGCAGCCGGCAATCTGATCTGCAACTGGTACCGCAGGGCGAGCTGCATCTGAATCAGGCCGCCCGCCGCCTTGAAAACAGCGGCAACTATCGGGTGCTGGCGGTCACCGGCTGGTACCAGTCGTTTCCACCCGATTACGACGGCGAGCCGCTGGAGATTGCGTTGGGCGACTGGCTGCCGGAAGCCGGCCAGCGGGCAGTGGAAGGTCACATCACCATTGACCGCCAGCGGTTCCTGCACGTAGGCGTTCACCTGAACCACTGGATGATTGACCAAAGCGCGCCGAGAATCCTCCAGACAACGCACCATGAGTCAGACTACGCGGGCGAGGCCGGCGTTCCGGATGCCGCTGGCGAATGGTCTGACGCCGGCAACGAAGCTACTTTCGGATTGCCTGAGACAGCTACCCCGGCCGCGCCGCTTCAACTGATTACCTGGATCAGGGAAACCCGCCGCATGCGCAGTGAGGAAATCCACTTCATTGACTCCCCCACTATCGGCGTGCTGGTATTTTTCAAGCGGGTGGAGTGAGCACCCCAAGCTGGCCCAGGTCGGCCACTGAGCGCTCGAGGATCAACCGCACCCCGGACATCCCCTGCTCAATGGCCTCCTCAATTTCGGCCATGGTAATGATGTGTTCGGATTTGCCCGCCGCCCAGTTCACCACCAGGCCCAGACTCACGTAACGCATCCCCAGCTCAGCAGCCAACACGGCTTCTGGCATACCGGTCATGCCAACGATATCGCAGCCATCACGCTCCATTCGGCGTATCTCTGCGGACGTTTCAAGCCGGGGCCCCTGGGTCGCGCCGTATACCCCAAAATCCGAGAATGGCACGCTCGCCTCGCCCGCAGTGGTTACCAGTAGCTGCCGGGCGTCCCTGTCGTAAGGCCAGGTAAAATCAATGTGGGTGACATGTTCCAGGTCCCCTTCATAGAAAGTGCTCGGTCGCCCCCAGGTGTAGTCAATCAACTGATCGGGAATGACCACGTGGGCTGGCCCCATGTCACGATGAATACCACCAACGGCGTTGACACCCACCAGGGTTCTGACGCCGGCATCGTAAAGCGCCTGGATGTTAGCCCGGTAGTTGACCTGGTGAGGCGGAATCCGGTGCGGGTTGCCGTGACGAGCCAGAAAAATCACCTTCTGACGCCCCAGCACACCATGAACCAGCGCAGAGGACGGCTCCCCCCATCGGGTGGAAACATTTTCCTCGCCCACAATGGTGAGGTCACTGAGGCTGGTCAGCCCGGTCCCACCAATAATGCCGACCGGCCTGTTATCAGCGACTGTTGTCATTCTGCTTCTCCGCCTGTGTTCCTGAGTCTTTCTCACGGCCGCCCTCGCTCGCTGGTTCGGACGCTGATCGCTTGAGATTGTCACCGCTGACTTTCACACCGTCCGGCAAGTGCAGGGTACGTGTCGGGAAGGCCACTTCGGCACCATGGCTTTCAATGATGTCACTGATTTTCAGCAGAACATCCTCTTTAACCTCATGGAACCGGACCCACTGGGTGGTTTTGGTAAAGGTATAAACCATGATGTCGAGGGATGATGCATTAAACGCCAGGAAATTCACGATCAACGTCTCATCGGCCGCAATATCTTCATGATTCTTCAGCATGTTACGGATCTCATCCACAATTTTCCTCATGGAGTGGACGTCTGCGTAACGAATACCAATGTTCTCGAAAATGCGACGGTTGGTCATGCGGGAGGGGTTCTCCACCGCGATGGTGGTAAAGGCCGCATTGGGAACGTAGAGGGGGCGCTTGTCGAAGGTACGAATCGTTGTGAGTCGCCAGCCGATGTGCTCCACCGTGCCCTCAATATTCCGGTCTGGCGAACGCACCCAGTCGCCCACCTTGAAGGGTCGGTCCAGGTGGATGATAAAGCCACCAAAAAAATTGGCCAGCAGGTCTTTCGCCGCAAAACCGACGGCAATACCACCTACACCACCAAAAGCAAGAACACCGGAGATACTGAACCCGAGGGTCTGCAATGCCGTCAGAACCGCGGTGATAATCACAACCGCCCGCAGCAGCTTGCTGATCGCATTCACCGTTGTGTAGTCCATCGGTTTACGCATTTTCATGGGCGAGACCAGAATTTTCTCCGCCTCTTTGACCAGCCTGAGCATCGCCCAGACCAGAACCCAGACAAACCCGATCTGCAACAGCGTGCCGTTCGCCTTGAAGATTTCGGCATCGGAGAAGTGGTGGGCAACCTCCGCGGCCCAGTAGACCCCTTGCAGCCAGACAAACGCCACGACCGGCTTGCGCGCGGCGTGCAGAATCGCGTCATCCCACAGGTTACGGGTTGCGCTGAACTTGTTCTCCAGAGCAACGATCACTCGGGATGCAATAAATGCCGCAGTGGCGGTTGCAAACACCAGCATGAAGATCAGAATACCGGCGCGCCATCCCTCCGAAAGCATTCCGAATTCTTTTATCCAGCTGTTCAACATGCTTAATGCTTCTCCGATCATCGTATCCCTCTGAATGACAGTAATTAGTGAATCAGGACCCGCGTGCCGGGTACGACCCGCTCAAACAGGTCTGCAACATCCTGGTTACGCATGCGAATACATCCGTGGGAGCGGGGAACCCCCATCGGCTCGGAATCCGGAGTACCGTGGATATAAATAAAACGGCGAAATGTATCAACGCCCGGCCCGCGATTACGCCCCCACTCACGGCCGCACAACCAGAGAATACGTGACAGTATCCAGTCCCGCTCCGGGTGCGCCGCAGCCAGCTCCGGTGAATAGCCCTCACCGGTCGGCCTGCGAGCTATGAACACCGTGTTAAGCGGCAGGCCATCACCAATCATGGCGCGAACGTAGTGTTCACCCCGCGGTGTGCACCCACTGGCGTTCTGCTCACCGGGGCCATTCAGCGCTGTGGATATCCAGTAGCGGGCTAACGCCTGCCCGTTCGCGCCCACCAGCACCAAAGTCTGATCGGCAATGGAAACCTCAATGTGCGAGACAGGTTTGGATGGGGTATTCACAAGGGACACGGCTCCCTCCGGTTAAAAACCAGAGGGAAGCCTACCCGAGGCGGGGAACCTCAGGCAACAGAGACTTTGCTCTCAGGTGGCGGAGCCAGCAATTTATCGGGCGCCTGCATGCCGGCGGCCAGGAACGGCACCAGCCTGGCAGCAATCTCCTGCACGGAGGTTTCAACACCCAATTTGTTCTGCAGAATATCCCGCAAGGCATCACTGCTGGACATGGTGAACGCCGTAGCTCCCAGCATAAACTGGATACGCCAGTAACGGTCAACAGCGGTGAGCTCCGGTGTGGCTTCTTTGAGCAGCCGCATGAACCGGCCAAACGGCTGGCTGTATTCCTGCTCCAGAAACTTTCGCAGATGGCCCTGGGACTGGGTGTAAGCAAGCCCCAGCAAACGCATGAAGATGGAGATGCCACGCTCATTGCGCTGGGGCATTCGTATCGCGCTCTCAGTGAGCGCCCAAAGAGTCTGGTTTAACGTGGGGGGATTGCCATCACACCGTTCTTCCAGATCGTCGAAGGCAGTTTCCAGGGTCGCCGAAAATGGCGTCAGAAATCGGGCGAAAACCGCGTGGATCAGCGCGTTTTTAGACCCAAAGTGATAATTGACAGCGGCCAGATTTACTTTAGCCTTACTGGTAATCATCCGAAGTGATGTTTCGGAGAACCCACGCTCGGCAAACAGCTCCTCGGCAGCGTCGAGTATGCGGTCAACGGTATCAGACTGCGCCATGTTGTTTTCAGTGCCTCTAGCAAACGTCTGTTTGAAACATACGTTTGAAGACTCGCCATGTCAAGTTCGCTCAACCGGCAGCGCAGCAACAGATTGCCAGCCCTTGTCGATGGCCTCCTGATTGCCGTCAAAAAATGCTTGCTGCACCCGACTGTATGCCTTTTCCGCTTCCAGCATATAAATCAGATACAGGCGCACATACTCTCTTCTGACCAGATGTTTCGCCAGCACCCTCTGCTCGCTCAAGCGAATAATATCGCTGAACCTGGGATGCTTCAGCGCAGGGTTATAGTCCGCCATCCGGGCGCATTGCCAAACCAGCCCTTCCTTGCCCTCCAGATGCTCGACGTGCTTCCGAGCATCACGCAGCAGGCGCTGCCGCTTAACCACAAGGTCCAGATAGGACGGTTTCTCGGTGTAGATCCGCCGAATCATCGGCACCCCCAGCAACAGGATGATCACGAAGGCTCCAAAGCCACCACCGGCAATCCAGGCCGGAATAAAGCCCGTGAGCCCGGACAGAAAAATGGTTGCTGCCACCAGTGCGCTGAATACCCACAGATCGCGACTGCGGCGGGCGGCAGCCATCTGGTAGTTGGTTGGCCAGTCAGACATGGACAACAGGTCGAAATCCATCAACAGCACACGATCACACTGACGCAACACCAGCCTGAGTCTGCGCTGCTTGGATTCCGCCAGCGCCTGCTCAACATTGCCCTTTGATTCGCTGTCTGCACCCTCGCCCCGATCATCATTGGCCTGCTGCTCAGCAGGCTCCGGGGCGTCATCAGACGCTGCTCTCTCGGCCTCCGAGGCTTGCAGCGCTGCGGTGCGCTGAGCCGCGTTCAGCGCAGCTCCCGGAGCCTCAGGAGCAGGATCTGCCGCACGGCCCGGCCTCAGGACCGCGCCTGGGGCATTGGCATCGTCTGTCAGGTTCTGCGCTCTTTGCTCAGCCATGAGGCCACCTTATCGGTTCGTTCCTTTTGCAAGTATCGGCCATTACGACTGTTTCTTGAATGTCCTCTTTGCCGACGCTTGCCCAGCTGGCTTTCTTGGCAACCGATCCGGCCACCGGTATCCTTGCTCCATCATTCAGGGTTCAGGAGCATCACTATGTTTACCGGAATTGTTCAGGGTATCGCCAAAGTCACCGAGATTATTGCATCACCGGGCCTGAACACCCTGGTTATCGACTTTCCGGATGCACGGGTTCAAGGCGTAACCATCGGGGCCTCAGTCGCGATCAACGGCACCTGCCTGACAGTCACTCGCCAGGACGGAACCCACCTGTGTTTTGACGCCATGCAGGAAACCCTGCGCATGACCACACTGGGAGAGCTGTCTCCCGGAGATACGGTAAACTTTGAGAGGGCGGCCCGCATTGGCGATGAGATCGGCGGGCATCTGCTCAGCGGCCATGTTCACACCACGGCTACCCTGGTGGACATCATTCGGCCCGAGAATAACGTGACATTGTGGTTCGAGATTCCATCAGAATGGCAGAAGTACGTGTTCCCGAAAGGTTATATCGCCATCAACGGCGCCAGCCTGACCATCGGCGAGGTTCGGGACAACCGGTTTAACGTGCATCTGATTCCGGAAACCCTGCGCGCGACCACGTTCGGGAGTGCGGAGCAAGGACAGAAAGTGAACATTGAGGTCGACAGCCAGACCCAGACCATCGTAGACACCCTGGCCCGGCTCGGCTACGACCGGCCGCCGACAGCCAGGCGCTAAGGGTTCACAGGCAAGCTTCAAAAACGACGAAACGCGGGCTTGCCGCCCGCTGCACCACACTGCTGAAATAGCGTTTCAGAGAGCGGTGATACCCCAGGTGGCGATTCCCCACTATCAACAAGGTGCCCTCGGGTTCCAGGTGCCGGGCAGCATCCCGGAATAGCCTCAAGGCAATGTGATCGCCTACTACCCCACCCTCATGAAACGGCGGGTTGAGCAGAATCAGCTGATAGTTTCCCGCGCCTCTGTCGACGCCATCGCTGTGGCAGACACTGGCCCTCGCCTCGAAGCCACAACGACTAAGGTTATGCCACACACTGGCCACAGCCTGGGCCGACACATCGGCAAACTCGACCCGGATATTGTCGCGACAGGCCAGCGCAGTCAGTCCAAGAACACCATTGCCACAGGCCAGGTCCAGTAACCGGGCACCACTCGGGAGCCGGGCGACAGCCGGCGCTACCAGCGGCAATAGCTCACGGGTACCAATATCCAGACGGTCCCGGGCAAACACCGCAGGCATGGCCTCCACGGCGACTGGAACTTCCGGAACGGGATACCCTTTCCAGAGCCCCGACCAGCCCGCCAGCCTCACCTCTCCCCGGCGACAGACCACAACTCGCGCCTTTTTGCGCGCTGGCAGAACAGCTTCGGTGGGCATCGCCTCGGCAAATACGTCCACACTGCGATCGGGAAGGTGCTTGATCATGCCCCCGGCAAGCAGGTAACCATTGTCTGCCAGCACAGAATTCACCCAGCGCAGCAGCCAACCCAGATACTCACTCTGGCGGGGGACACGCATCACCACCAGATCGAAAGGCCCCTGAGGTGGATTCAGCCAACTGGCTGGCTTTGTCGGGAAAGGAACCTCCGGGTTCAAAGAGGCGTTGGTACTCAATGCGCCCGCCAGAACAGCGCTGTCTGCTACCGATACTGGTGTGTAATCAGACAGCCCAAGTGTAAGTGCGCCAAACTGGTCATCCACCACCAACACACGATCTCCGGCGTGCACACGGCGCACGGCTTCGTCCAGAAGCAGCTCATCCGCTGCATCCCAGGCACGCAAGTTCGGATCACTCACACCGGGGCGGCAGAGCACTCGCTGTCCAGCAGAGAACTCTAACGTTGCGGTTGTCATTTTGGGCACTCTGTTTCAGGTTTGATGAAAATGACCGGTTTTAGGCTGTTTACTCTAGAAAATAATCTTAAGTTAGAACTGTTCACGCCGAACACCCTTTCCGGTTACGTCGCCCGGCACTTCACACCCGGACGATCGGCACTTTTCCGGAGATAAACCTTTGCCCCTTACCCCAGGGGCTTTTTTATGGGCGCAATCCGGCACTGGCGCGGCGAAAGGCCCGATAAACCGTAAATCGACGGTCCTGAGCCAGCCGCTCTACCGGCCCGATATGCCGCTGGATGTGGCCCTCGTAGGCCAGAAAACTGTTCGCCACCAGTCGCAACTCCCCTCCAGGCACCAGATGAACGGCCACGTCCCGAAGAAACTGCTCTGTCATCGATGTGTCGGTTTTGACCCCGCTGTGAAACGGTGGATTGGTCACCACTGCCTGCCAGCGCCCCTCGAGGCCCGAAAGCCCATCGGCCGCGTGGATCTGGCCACTCGCAAGGGCTCTGGCGTAGGTTGCTTCGGCACAGATTACCGCCTGTGCCTGGACATCCACACCATCAACGGTCACCGGTGGGCGCCCATGCCGTTTGGCAAAGCCCTGCAACCAGCTACCGATCACGCCCGCACCGCAAGCAAAGTCGAGCACGCGTTCCGCCTTCAAGGGCGACTCCGCCAGTGTCTCGAGCAACATGCGCGTGCCCGCATCCAGCTCCCCTTCACTGAACACCCCTGGCAAGCCTGCCACAGCCATTTCAACACCAGCACACTCAACCTGGCTCCAGCGAATCCACTCACGGATATCGAATACCAACAGGGGCTGGCTATTGCTGCCGACCCAAACCTGACAATGTCTGGCACTGTCTACCTTACCCGTATCGGAAGCCACTTCCTGGAACTGTCTGACAGCACCACCAATGCCTTCTTTCTTCTCGCCAATCAGCACTAACCTGGCACCTTCGCGACCCAGAAAGCGCGCCATGGCCAGCCGCAACGCCAGCTCTGCCCTGGCTTTAGGCAGAAAAACCACGACCGTGTCGTAACTTGCGGCGGACAGACCACCAGTATCGTAGCCATAACAGGCCTGCCAGTCCGACTGCTGCACCAGTGCGCTGTATACGCCTGCATGCTCACTCATGGCCAGGCCACTGTCACCGCATTGAGACAGCACAGCCGGCTCGCTAACGCCCAGTACAGCAAGCCGGCCCTGCAACAGATCGCGGTTACGAAGAAGAATGTCGTGGGTATTGGTCAGTGCAGACATGGATAACAAGCCCGTTGGATCGTAAAACGGGCTATGCTAACCGGAAAAAAGCCCTGAGTCTGCCATCACGGCACATCAGGGCTTTATCAAAAAGGGAAACGGAACGGTCAATCAGGGCACCGGCGGGCACATGGCGAAAGTCTTACTTATATCGCGCGACCGTGCCAACACGCAAAGCATCTTCCGGTGACATTCCCCAGTCTTCCTGGGGACGAGGTTCGCCTTGCTTGCTGTCCCGACGATGGCGGTTCATGTTCCCGCCTGCGTTTCTGCGAGCCTCAATAGCACTCAGGGCCTTTTGCATCAGTTCTTTCATGGTCACCTCCCTCATTACTACAGTACCTAATGTACCAAACACAGGGGTGACCATCTGTGATGACGCAAGGGGTCAACAAGTGACGCTCGTCACGATTCTTTGACACTTTTTGACATTCAGGATGTCATGTTTTTTGACGTCCTGACCGGACCGGTCGCTCCACCAAGGCCTGGAGGTTTTTCTGGCGAACTTTTTCACGCTCCTCTTCACCGGTAATCGCCAGCCCCATATCCCGAAGCAGGCCGTCGGCCACATCGTAGACAAACCCATGCACGGTAAGGGTTTGGCCGCGGCGCCATGCTTCCAGGAGAATGTTGTTCTGACACACGTGGGCCACCTGTTCCAACACGTTCAGTTCGCACAGGCGGTCCACCCGGTCCTCAACCGTTGGCAAAGCATCGAGAACGGACTGGTGGCGGTCCCTGACATCCTGTACATGGCGCAGCCAGTTGGAAATCAGACCAAAGCCCTCGTTCAGAAGCGCTGCTCGCACTCCACCGCAACCATAATGGCCAACCACCATGATGTGCTTGACCTTAAGCACGTCGATCGCAAACTGAAGCACCGACAGGCAATTGAAATCCGTATGCACCACCACATTCGCCACATTGCGGTGCACGAACAACTCCCCCGGCATAAGATCGACAATCTGATTGGCCGGCACCCGACTGTCTGCACACCCAATCCAGAGATATTCCGGCGCCTGCTGATTCTTCAGGCGCTCGAAAAACTTCGGATCGCCAGCTTTGATGCCGTCTGCCCAGGCACGGTTCTTCTCCAATAAATGTTGCAGGTGTGGCATTCACACGTCTCCCGGCATTGATTCCCGCCCGGGATTGAACGGGAATCAACGGCATAACGCAATAGTCAGTTGGTCTTGGCGTCTTCGGGCGACTGATGCATGGTACTCTGGGCTAGATCCAGAAGCTCACGCAATGCCACTGAAAACATGGCATATTCGGGCTCCCGAGCGCTCTTCAGCTCAGCCAGCATGGCTTTCCACCGATCTATCATGGGCTGATGCTTTACCTGCCAGGCGTCCACGCTGGCCATGACATCTTCCGGTTTTCTCGCCAGTTTGAGGACGCCCGTCGTCAGAGCCCGTTGCTGCCAATCCAGATCCTCCCGGAAACTCTCACGGGCCAGCGCCTGCCAATGGGAATTCGGTGTCAGCACGGCAATGGAGTTGGCGAACCAGTTCAGGTCGAGCCGTTCACCCAGATCGTAGTAGAGGTTGGCCACGGTTTTCAGTGGCATATCAGTTGCCTCCTGAGCTTCGATAATGCCCAGGGACGAGTACAGATACCCGGTACCGGCCAGTACCTGGGCCAGGTCTTTCGGCAGCCCGGCACTGGCCAGGTCTGAATGGCGTTTCTCCCAGACCGCACAGGCCTGCTCGCCCAGGTACTCTGGCAGGTTGGAGGTAATCGCCCAGACGCTGTCAGCAAACCGTTCCATGTGGTTCTGGATATTGAGCTCGGCACGGCGATTGCGCAACAACCAGCGAACTGCGCGGCGCATCAGGCGCATCAGGTCCTGCATCAGTTCCATCTGCAGGCTCGCCGACACATGGTAATCCATTGCTTCAATGCGGTCCCACCAGTTATCGATGCGGAACACGTCCCGGGCGATAATCCAGGCAAGGGCAATGGATGCTGCATCGGCGCCCGTTGACTGGTTCAGCCGCTCGACAAAGGTGATACCCATGTGGTTAACCATGTCGTTGGCAATCTGCGTCGCGATGATCTCCCGGCGCAACTGGTGCTCACCAAGCTCTGAGGAAAACCGCTTGGTGAGTTCCTTCGGGAATACTTTGTACATTTCTCCGGCCAGCAGCGGGTCATCCGGCAGGTCGCTATCTATTAACGTCTGTTTGAGGTCGCCCTTGACGTAGGAGATGAGCACTGACAATTCCGGTCGGGTCAGCCCCTTCTTCACCAGTTTGCGCTCGGACAGCGCCTCGTCGGCTGGAAGAAACTCGAGGTCGCGGTTCAGCTTGCCCTGGTTTTCAAAGGTGTTCATCAGCCTGCGATATTCTTCCAGGCGCGGTGCTGTATCGATACTGGCAATGCTGATCGCCTGGGTCTGGCGGTAGTTGTTCTTGAGTACCAATGCAGAAACATCATCGGTCATTTCTTCTAGCATGATATTACGCTGCTTGCCGGTGAGATCGCCCATGGCGACCGCCCGATTGAGCAGGATTTTCATGTTCACTTCATGGTCTGAGCAATCCACACCGCCGGAGTTGTCGATGAAATCAGTGTTCAGACGGCCGCCCTTCAAGGCATATTCGATACGACCGAGCTGGGTTAAGCCAAGGTTGCCGCCTTCACCAACCACCTTGCACCGAAGCTCGCCACCGTTAACCCGAAGCCCATCGTTGGCTTTATCGCCCACATCCGAGTGGCTCTCAGCGGTGGATTTCACATAGGTGCCGATACCGCCCACCCAAAGCAGATCTACTTCTGCCTTGAGAATGTGGCTAATCAGCATGTTGGGCGGAACACGGTCTGCTTTAATCCCCAGCAACTTTTTCATCTCCGGGCTGACCGGGATAGACTTGGCGCTTCTGCTGAAGACCCCACCGCCCTTGGAAATCAGCTTGGCATCATAATCAGTCCAGGCCGATCGGGGCAGCTCAAACAGCCGCTTGCGCTCCTTGTAGCTCTTTTCCGCATCCGGGTTCGGGTCAATGAAGATATGAATGTGGTTAAAGGCCGCCACCAGCCGGGTTTTCTCCGAGCACAATAAACCATTGCCGAAGACATCACCGGCCATATCACCAATGCCAATGGCGGAGAACTCGTCTACCGCCGGGTTGATGCCCATTTCACGGAAGTGCCGCTCAACCGACACCCAGGCTCCCCGTGCGGTGATGCCCATTTTCTTGTGGTCGTAGCCATTGCTGCCGCCGGAAGCAAACGCATCGCCCATCCAGAAGCCATAATCAGCCGCCAGTCCGTTGGCAATATCAGAGAAGGTCGCCGTGCCCTTGTCTGCAGCCACCACCAGATAGTGGTCATCCTCATCGTGCCGGATGACCCGCTGCGGCGGCTCAATGGCTGAGTCCACCAGGTTGTCAGTGATATCCAGAAGTCCCCGAATGAAGGTTTTGTAGGCAGCAATTCCCTCAGCCTGGAACGCCTCCCGGTCTGAAGCGTCCGGCAAACGTTTGGCTACAAAACCACCCTTGGCGCCAACAGGCACGATGACTGCGTTTTTCACCTGTTGGGCCTTGACCAAACCCAAAATCTCGGTGCGATAGTCCTCAAACCTGTCTGACCAGCGCAAGCCACCACGGGCAACTTTTCCGCCACGCAGGTGCACCCCCTCTACCCTCGGCGAGTATACAAAGATCTCGAACATGGGCATGGGCAGAGGCATGTCCGGAATCCTGGATGGGTCAAACTTTACACTGATGTAAGGTTTCGGCTGGCCGTCCGCATCCGGCTGGTAATAGTTGGTGCGCAAAGTGGCCTGCATCAGCTCCATGAACAGCCGCAGCACTCTGTCTTCACTGAGGTTTTCCACTTCGTCCAGGCCGGCGTTGAACTCGATTTCAAGCTTTTGCTGGGCCGCCTGGCACTTGCCGAAGCTCTGGAAACGGTCCGGATTGAAGCGGATTTCGAACAGCTCCAGCAGTATTCGAGTCAGATTGACATGGTTAACCAGAGTGTTGGAGATAAAGGTCTGACTGTTGGAGAAACGGATCTGGCGCATGTAGCGGGCGTAGGTCCGCAACAGCGCAATTTCTCTCCAACTCATGTAGGACGACAGCATCATTCGGTTAAACGCGTCGTTCTCGGCTTCACCGTGCCATACCCGGCGGAACAGCTCTTCAAAGATCGGGCGAATACGATGAATGTCGACCACGGTTCCCGAATGGGCCTGCAAGGTGAAATCGTGAATCCACACCGTCTTGCCGGCACGATCAATGACTTCGAAAGGATGCTCGCCAATGACCCGGAAGCCCAGGTTGTCAAAAATCGGCATCACGTCCGACAGGGGCAACGGCTCATCCGGATAGAACAGTTTGAAATGCAGGGTGCTCTCGTCTTCCTCCAACGCCCGATAGAAACTCATGGCCAGGTCATCATTGCGGGCAGAGGCAACAATGTGCTCAAGATCAATCGCAGCCCGCCGGGGCGAAAACATATCTGTATAGCTGGCCGGGAACCCACCCGCCCAGACCCGGTACATCTCATTGCCGTATTCTTCACCGTAGGCTTCGCTCAACGCCTCATACAGCCCATCACGCCAGGATTGCGCCAGCTCGATGACCTTGTCCCGGATTTCCGCCAGCGGCAGCTGTCGGTTTTCAACCTGTGGCACCCGGATGGTGAACTGTACCCGGGCCAGCACCGATTCGGAGAAGTGGGTAACAAACTCAATGTCTTCGGCTTCCAGGCGGTCCAGCAATACCTGCTCCACCTTCAACCTCAATTCGGTGTTGTAGATATCTCGGGGGAAGAACGCCAGGCAGGTCACAAACTGGCCATAGACGTCTTCACGCATGAACAGCTCGATTCGACGGCGCTCCTGGATGTACAGGATGCTCTTGGCCACCCTCAGCAGTTCGTCGGTTTCGATCTGGAACAGCTCGTCACGGGGGTACAGAGTGAGAATCTGCACCAGCTCCTTGCCTGCGTAGTCGTCGGTCAGGAAGCCGGAACGCTTCATAACGCTCTGGAATTTTCGGCGCAACAGGGGGATTTCATCGGGCCGCTCATTGTATACCCGGGCCGTGTAGAGGCCCAGGAACCGTCGTTCGCCAACCACTTCACCCTTGCTATTGAATTTCTTGACCGCGATGTAATCAGGGTACGCTGGGCGATGCACCCGGGAACGCTGTGCCGACTTGGCAAAGATGAAAATATCATCCGTACGGGTCATTTCGTGCCGGGTTCGCTGCGGCAGCTCATTCAGGCGAACCTTGTCGGGGCGCTCATTATTTACCCGGAGAATGCCCAGCTCCGAATTTTCCACCCGGCGGACCACCATACCCTGCTTGTCTTTGGCGAAGTCGTATTCGTCATAACCCAGAAATGTGAAGTGCTCTTCCACCAGCCACTGCAGGAAAGCCTTCGCCTCCTGCTTTCCTTCGTCACTGATGCCGGCCGTGGTGGCCTCGAGTTCGGAGAGAATCTCACTCACCTTACTTTGGACAACCGGAAAGTCCTCCACTGCAATCCGCACCTCATGAAGCACATTCTGCAGAGCATCCTCAAGGTTACGCAGATCTTCTGGCGCGCTGTGCCGGTCTATTTCGAGGACAATAAACGATTCATAGGCTGCGCCGGCCGTCGCCTTTTTAGTGGATAGCAATTTCTTGAGTTTGCCATCCTTGTCCCGCTGAAGATTCAGGATGGAATACTGAATCGAGTGCGTGCCGATCTCACGCTGATTAATGGCAATTCGTAGCGAGTCGATCAGGAACGGGATGTCAGGGTGCAGGATAAAAATGACGGTGTGAGTGGACTGCCACCCGTCGCTTTCGAGATCGGGATTGAATACTGAAACAGGCGTCGCCCCGGCATTACGCTTCTGTATAAACTGCCACGCCGCAAGCATCGCACCATAGGTATCTGAAAACCGGCGACTCACCAATTCCTCAAGGGGAACATGCGCATAATGCTGTCGGGCGAATTCCGCAATCTTTTTTGCCTCGGTCTTCGCAATTTTCTCTGAGAACGCATCGGCCAACTGTTCGAAAAACTGATCCTTGCTGGCGATTGTCAGCGCATTCATATCCAACCTCTGGTTTGTGTGAAATAAACGTAATCAGGGTATCGTCACATAAGCATAGTCAAGCCCTTGATTTTTGCCGGCCAGACACCAAAACTGCGGCAACTACTTACGCAGAATTTCGTCCCGCGCCCGCTGGACTATCAAGAACCAAGAGCAAAAAATTTCATGTCGTTACAGCAAACGTTTGGTGACCTCCGTATACAGCTGGCAAAGCGCATCATCGGGCAGGAAAAACTGGTGGATCGGCTGCTGATCGCCTTGCTGGCTGACGGCCATTTACTGGTGGAAGGCGCCCCCGGCCTGGCCAAAACCACCGCGGTAAAAGCACTCTCCGACCACCTCGAGGGTGATTTCCACCGTATCCAGTTCACCCCGGATCTACTGCCCTCTGACGTCACCGGCAGCGAGATCTACCGGGCCGAAACCGGCCTGTTCGAATTCCAGCGCGGGCCAATCTTTCACAACCTGGTGCTGGCCGATGAGATCAACCGCGCACCGGCCAAGGTTCAGTCCGCCCTGCTGGAAGCCATGGGTGAGCGCCAGATCAGTGTTGGCATGCAGACCTTCGCATTGCCCAAACTGTTCATGGTGATGGCCACCCAGAACCCGATCGAGCAGGAAGGCACCTACCCGCTACCGGAAGCCCAACTCGACCGGTTTCTGATGCACGTAGTGATTCACTACCCGTCCGCCGATGCCGAGAGACAGATTCTGCACCTTGCCCGCAGCGACTACCGTCAGGGAATCCCGAACGTAGACATTCGTCTAACAGAGGATCAGGTGATGTCTGCACGCCAGGCGGTATCGGATATCTTCATGGCAGAACCGGTTGAGCAGTATCTGTTAGCCCTGATTCTCGCCACCCGGGATGCCGCCAGCCTGGACCCGGAACTGGCCCGCTGGACCGCATTCGGCGCCAGCCCCCGTGGCACCATTGCGCTGGATCGTTGCGCCCGAGCCCTGGCCTGGCTGGACGGCAGGGATTACGTCACACCGGACGATGTCCGGACCATGGCCTTTGATGTACTCCGGCACAGGATTTTGCTGACTTTTGAAGCCGAGGCTGAAGGCATGACCGCAGACACCGTGCTCCAGAGACTGATTGACCAGGTTCCGGTGACAGCCTGAAGTTACCTGCAGCAGGAGGCAGTAACGACAGCATGGCTAACGCAATTCCCGCCACCCACATCTCCTTGCAAGAGCTGGTGCGACTGCAGGCTGACGCCCGGGCACTAAAGCTGCCTTCGGCACGGCCGGTGCGGTCCCGTCAGTCTGGCCTCCGACAATCTCGCCAGCGAGGCCGTGGAATGACCTTTTCCGAAGTTCGTCAGTATCAGCCCGGTGACGATATCCGGAGCATCGACTGGCGAGTAACCGCCCGGCGTCAGGCTCCCCATACCAAATTGTATGAAGAAGAACGGGAGCGTCCGGTTCTGCTGATCGCTGATCTTGGGCCCACCCTGTTTTTCGCCAGCGTCGGCGCCTATAAACAGGTGCGCTGCGCCCAGGTCACTGCATTGCTCGCCTGGCTGGCGTTGTGGGCGGGCGACCAGGTAGGCGGACTGGTGTTCAACGGCGAAAAACTGGAGGTGCTACGCCCGGCGCGACGCCAGAAATCGGTACTGCGGCTGCTGGATCAGCTCGCCGGCCTGCAGCACCAGTCTGACTCACCACCCGCCCCGTCGGCCGCCAGTGAGCATCCGCTGGATAAAGCCCTGGCTGAAGCCCGCCGGGTAGCCCATACCGGCAGTCGGATTGTCGTGATCAGCGATTTCATGACGATCACAGACAACACAACCAGCCTTTTGGGCGCACTGGCAAGACACAACAGTGTCAGCGCCATACGTATTCTTGACCCGCTCGAGAAGGAGCTGCCATCAAAAGGCCGGTTTGCCGTTGCCGGCCCGGATGGTCCAGTCTGGTTCGATGCCTCCAACCCCTCTTTCCAGAAGGCATGGCGTGAGAAAGTGGCCAGCCATGAACAACACCTGGCCGACTGCTTCCGCACCTCCGGTGTTCAGGCAGCAACGATTCTGACCCATCAGGAGCCGGCTGCCGCGCTTCGTGTTTCGCTGGGCCCGGGAGGTCGAATCGGATGAACGGACAGGACCCACTGGCCCAACTGCGGGACATCCACCTGCCAGAAACCGGCGGAATCTGGCCCCCGGCGCCCGGCTGGTGGCTTTTGGCAATATTGTGTGCCGTTGGCCTTGTGGTCGCGGTTATTCTTTGGCGACGGCAACACCGCAATACAGCATGGCGCCGTGAGGCCCGCCGCTTGATGGCAGATCTTGAAGCCCGTGCCAGCATGACCCCTGGATGGTTCAGTGAACTCAACGCATTACTGAAGCGCGTGGCGCGGCGGAGCCACCCCGGTCAGAATCCGCAAGCCATGTCTGGCGAGCAGTGGGTAGCCTTTTTACTGGCAACCGCGCCTGACGAACGAATCGCTTCCCGGCCGGTGGTGGAGGCTATGGTGGCCAGCACATGGCAACCCAGACCCACGGCCGATCCGGGCCAAGCGTTGAATTTCGCGATCCGCTGGCTAGAGGCGCAGCTATGATGAGCCTCGCTTACCCCTGGCTTTTGTTGCTGGCACTGCTGCCTGCACTGTTGGTCATCGGGCGACCTGGCAAGAAGTCTGGCGATGCACCGGTGATCCCGGTCGGCCACTGGCTTTCCGGGTTACCCGGGGTCAGCAATAATGGCCAGTCAACACCCCGGTGGCGGCAACTGTTGTTGTTGCTGGCCTGGCTGTGCCTGGTTGTGGCCCTCGCAAGGCCCCAGCATGTTGGCGAACAGATCCAGATGCCGGTCAGTGGTCGCGACCTGATGCTGGTGGTGGACATTTCGCCCAGCATGGATGAAAAGGACATGGTTCTGCACGGCCGCGGCATCGACCGGCTGGAGGCGGTAAAACGGGTGCTGGACGATTTTATTGACCACCGTGAAGGTGACCGGCTGGGGCTAATATTGTTTGGCACAGAGCCCTATGTGCAGGCCCCACTGACTTTTGACCGGGAAACCGTGCGCACCCTGCTGCATGAATCCGGCATTGGCATGGCGGGACGGGCAACGGCCATCGGTGATGCCATCGGCCTGTCGATCAAACGCCTGCGCGACCGCCCCCAGGAGCAGCGGGTAGTGGTGCTGCTGACAGACGGCGCCAACACCGCCGGCCAGATCACGCCAGACAAAGCCACGGAGATTGCAGAGGCCGCTGGCGTGAGGATCTACACGGTCGGCATCGGCGCCGATTCCATGGTCCAGCGAGGGCTTCTGGGGACCCGTCGGGTCAACCCGTCCCGGGACCTGGACGAAGACCTGCTCACCCGCATGGCCGAGCAGACAGGCGGGCGCTATTTCCGGGCCCGGAGCCTGCCGGAACTTGAAATGATCTACGACAGCATCAATCAACTGGAGCCCATTGAACAGGAGGGGCAATTCTATCGGCCCGTCACCGAACTCTATGTCTGGCCAGCCAGCGTATCGGTCGCTCTCTGGATGATCCTCATGGCGACACGGCTGGGCGCGGGCATGCGGCGCAGGACAGATAAACCGGAGGCAGACCATGGCTGATTTACACCTGATCCGCCCGCTCTGGCTGCTGCTGGCCCTGACCATACCCCTGCTCTACGTGATGCGCGATCGGCTCCGGCAAGGGGGTACCGGCTGGGAACACTACATTCCGCAAGCGCTTCTGAACCCGTTGATCCGACGCCAGGGCCAGCAACCCGGAGCCAGGCTCCTATCTCCCCTGCTACCGCTGAGCCTTGGCATACTCGTTGTGGCGATCGCGCTCTCAGGCCCCAGCTGGCGACAGGCGCCGACTCCCCTCAAACAGCCAGAGGACAGTCTGGTCATCGTGCTGGATCTGTCGCTATCAATGCTGGCAACAGATGTTGAGCCTGACCGGCTGACCCTGGCCAAACGCAAGATCCGGGACATTCTGGCGGTCCGGGACGGAGGCCTGACCGGACTGCTGGTGTATTCTGGCGATGCCCACGTGGTGACACCCCTGACCGAAGATCGCCGCACCATTGAAGCCATGCTCAACGTGCTGGAACCGGCCATCATGCCGGCCCAGGGAAATCGGACTGACCTTGGAATCAAGCGCGCTGTGGAGCTGCTGGAACAGGGGGCTCCCGGCCGGGGCCGGATTCTGCTGATTGCCGATGACGTGCCAGCCCGACATCACAACGATATCCGTACCCATTTGCATGGCACACCATACAGTCTGAACACCCTGGCAGTAGGCTCCCGGGAGGGCGGCCCCATCCCCCTGGCCAAACGCGGCTTCATCAGGGACAACGGAAACATTGTCATCACCCGTGCCGACCCGGAGAACCTTGCCCGGCTGGCGAGAGAAAACCGTGGCTTAAGCCACGAACTGACCCTGGGTGACACCGACATCCAGCAACTGAGACTGCAGCCGGTGATCAGTGATGACTGGTATCAGGGCCAGGATGGACTGACTGTCAATCGCTGGCAGGATGATGGCTATTGGTTATTGTGGCTTGCACTGCCTTTGCTACTGCTGGGCTGGCGAAAAGGCGCCTTTGCCATTTGTGCGATGGCTATCCTGCCGCTGACATTCGCTCCCCGACCGGTGATGGCCTTTGACTGGGGAGGACTCTGGCAGCGAGAAGACCAAAGAGGACCTTCGTTGATCGAGCAGAACCCGGCTCGGGCTGCGGACCTGCTTCAGCAACCAGGCTGGCGCGGCTCAGCCCTGTACCGGGATGGCAAGTTCGATGATGCCGCCCAGGTATTTGCGGACCAGCCCGGCGCCACTGGTCATTACAATCGGGGTAATGCCCTGGCTCGTGCCGGGCAACTGGAGCAGGCTCTCGAAGCCTACCAACAGGCCCTGGATGAGGATCCCGATTTCGAGGATGCCCGGGCCAACCATGACCTGGTCAGGCAGTTGCTGGAACAACAGCAGGAGTCCAGCTCACAGAATGGCGATCAGAACCAGGATAACCAGGACCAGCAAGACAGTTCCGGTGACCAGAACCAGGATTCACAGCAGGGAGATGGCTCAGAATCGGAGCAGAACAATCAGGGCAATGACCCCGGCCAATCCCGCCAGCCAGACGCCGATCAGCCCGATGACAAAGGTCAGAACGATGGGGAGCCGGACCAGGATACAACGGAAAGCGCCCAGCAGGCACCGTCCGACCCTACAGAGCCGGATGCCGGTGAGCAAACCGCTGAGGCGCCGGCGGCCATCTCCGAACAGCCCCTCACTCAGGGCCAGGAGCAGTGGCTCAGGCGCGTACCCGACAACCCCGGCGGACTGCTGCAGCGCAAGTTCCTGCAGCAACACCAACAACGTCAGACCACACCGGACGAGGGCGACACACCATGGTAAAACGCTTTCTCATAACCATCAGCCACCTTGGACTGCTGCTATTGCTGATAACCTCTCCGGCCCTGGCAGACACCCTGTCTGTGGAGCCAGACCGCACCCGGTTGTATCAGGGGGAAGTGCTCACACTGACGGTCAAAGGCTCAATGAAAATCGACATCAATCTGAATAACCTGTTCAACTTTGATCTTTCCCAGTTGCCATCACCGGATATTGAAAAGGTCGTACCGGATTTCGAGATTCTTGCGCGGAATCAGCGCTACAGCGTACAAACAGTCAACAATGAAATGGTCGGCGAGATTACCTGGACCTACCAGCTGGCGCCCACCCGAACCGGCACTCTGACCATCCCGGAGCTGACGTTCAAAGATGCCAGCTCATCCCCGGTCACGATCGAGGTGACCGACGGCACCCCACCCAATCAACCCGCTGCAGCCAGAGACAGCTTTATCGAGCTGGCAGCGGATAAAGCCGAAGTGTATGTACAGGAACAACTGGTGCTGACTATCCAGCTGTTCTTCTCGGGCAACCTGATACGGGGCGAGCTATCGGAACCCGAACATCCCGATGCAATCATTGAGCCCCTGGGCAAACAGCGGGAATACGCTCGCTACCGCGACGGGGTTCGCTACCGGGTGGTCGAGCGACGCTATGCCATTTTCCCGCAACAACCAGGCGAACTGACGTTATCCCCGATCCGTTTCGAAGGGCAAGCCCGTGACGCCTCCGGCCAGCTCCGCTTTCTGCGAGACCGCCAGGAGCTCTTTGATATAAGGGTAAAGCCAGTACCCGACAGCTATCCCGCCAACCAAGCCTGGTTGCCTGCCAGCCAACTAAGCCTGACCGATGAAGGGCTACCGCCCTCCGGGGAACTGCAAGCGGGTAGTAATCTGAACCGCAAACTGACACTGCAAGCCGTTGGCCTGCCTTCCGAAGCTCTGCCGGCACTGCCCCAGACGGTACCTGATGCCATCCGCAGCTACCCGGAACAGCCGCTCAGGAATACCGAAACCACGGCAGACGGCCTGCGCTCGACCCTTCAGCAAGTCTCTGCTCTGGTGCCGGTGCAATCCGGCGAAGCCATGCTCCCCGCGATCCGCATCCCCTGGTGGAACACCCAGACTGACCAGCTCGAATACGCGGAATTGCCACCCCGCCGATACGCAATTGCAGGAGGGAGCGCTGTGATTGCCGCGCCCGTGTCGGAGTCCGGAGCAACGCCTGACACACGGCCCGACACTGTTGATACGGCCCCATCCGGCTCCGTCCAGATCTCGCCTTGGTTCATTACAACGTTCGTTCTGGCAGGTTTATGGCTGGCCACCGCAGGGTTGTGGTGGTACTCCCGCAAACGACACGCACCACCAAGGCACGAAGGCCATCAGGGAGATGCGAGCGAACGGCAGGCTTTCAGCAATCTGAAAGCGGCCATTGCCGCCAATTCAGCACAGACTACCGGGCTGATTGTGAAATGGGCAAAGCTGAGATTTCCCAGGCAGACGTTCGTTACTCTGGAAGATGTGATCAACTTCAGCGGTAATGCCGACCTTGCGACAGCGGTCCGGCAGTTTCAGAAAGGGCTGTTCTCAAATCAACCGATATCATCCGGCGATCAGGTGGCCAGAGAACTGACCAGACATCTTGAAGCTCTCCGGAGCCATCAGTCAGCAACAGCAGACACGGCGGGTTTACCGCCTCTGTACCCCGCTGACCTATCAAACTGACGGGCCAGCCGGGTACACGCCATTGTTTGGATCAGTTTGTGAGTTTCTGATTAATCACCAGTTGTACCGGCTCGCCCTGCGCCTCAGGTGACTGTACCTGAGCCTCTACCCTGCCCTGCCAGTCGCCCGGTTGAGGATTAACACTGCCGGTGCGGCTGAGCCGGGCAATGATCACTACGTCCTGCTCGGCCGAAATAGTGGTTTCCGGTGACATCGCATAGCGATCATCCAGCCGGATCTCCACAGGCAAGGCACCGGCGGTCAGCCGGGCAACCGCCACCGGGGCGCCTTGGCTGGTTCCCGCTGCACGGGCAAAAATGAACAATGCCGTATCGGCAGGTACCTGATTCTGCAGATCTTCGTCCAGAGAGACCCACAAAGAAACACCCGGGCCGCTTGCCGCCACTGGCTCGGTGGATTGCTCTGACGCCGGTGGCTGCTGCCCCAGGCGACGATAGGACTCATCAATACCACCGCGAATTGAAGCTATCTGAGGGTGATCCGGTGCCACCTCAACAATCCGTTCCCAGTAATCGATTGCCGCCTGGTAGTCCTGCTGGCTGAACGCACTGATGCCCAGCAAGCCCAGAGAGTTCACCTCATCCGGATTTCGTGCCTGTGCCGCCTCAATGGATTCCAGCACTTCCGGTGTCAGTTCACCCTGGGTGGTGAAGAACAGTGCCTGTGCCGCCAGACCGTGAGCGACAGCGCTGGATGCCGGGTCTTCGTCAACAACCAACGCCAACCGCCGGAACGCTCGGGCCGCATCTTCATAACGCTCGATGCGCATGTAGGTTTGGCCCAGCATGGCCCAGCCGTCAGCGTTATCCGGGTTAGCCTCCAGGCGAGTACGCAACTGTTCGGCCAATTCGGATACCCGAGCCACCTGCTGGCCACCGGAGGCATTCATCTCCTGCATGGTCAGGTACTGTTCAACCTGCTCCATGGCCCCCCAGCGATCGTAGGCCAGAAAAGTGCCGGCGGGCAGCAGCAGAACCGTCGCCAGGCCGATGACCATAGCACTGCGACGCCCGGGAATGCGTTTCTCAGGCACCGCATTCTCTGGAACGTCATCCAGCATCGCGCCGGCCAGCTCATCCTTGAGCAGTTCGTATGTTTCATCATCCAGAATGCCTGACTCGTGTTCATTATCCAGCTCTTTCAGCCGGCTGCGATAGGCAAGCAGGTTCTGGTTTCTCAAATCGGTTTCCAGTCTCGTTTTCGAACGGTGGAAAACGACCGGGTACAGTACAAACGCCAAAGCCAGAAGAATGAGTACCGTTGCGGCAATCCAGAATGTTTCGGTCATGGAGATATCATCACAGTTGAAAATGTATTACCGGGGTCAGCTGCGTGAAGACGGATCCTTGTCAGACAGCATCTGTTCGACTCGTGCTTTTTCCTCAGGACTCAGCGCCGGCTCGTCTGAACCCCGACGTCGGGACCTGAGCACCACACCCGCCACAATCAGCAGGCCACCAAACACGGCAATGGCAGGAAACGCCCAAAGTATGATGGTTCGGCGATCAACCGGAGGTTTGTATTTGACGAACTCACCGAAGCGATCGACCAGGGAACCGACAATCTCGTCGTTGGTGGCACCGGCCTGCATCATCAAGTAGACCTGGTCACGCATATCCTTGGAGATGGGCGCATTGGAATCAGCGATGTTCTGGTTCTGGCACTTCGGGCAACGCAATTCAGCAATCAGGTTTCTGAAGCGCTGCTCCTCGGCCCGGGTGTCAAAATCGTAGAACTCTGGCGAATCTGCATGAGCCGGGAGGGCCAACGCCAGCAGTGCCGCCAGAACCACAGGTATAAATCGCATCAGCTATTCCCCCTGGCCTGGTTGACCACCGGTAACAGGATTTCTTCCCACACCCGCTCGTTAACCACGCCCACATGGCGGTAACGCACCACGCCCTGGGCATCAATCACGAAGGTTTCCGGGGCACCATATACCCCAAGGTCAAAGCCGAGGCTGCCGCGCGGATCGAAAATAATGGTCTGATAGGGATCACCCAGCCGCCCGAGGAAACGAAAGGCATTCTCTCGTTGATCCTTGTAGTTGAGTCCAATAATGCGAACACCCTTGTCGTTAGCCAGCCACATCAGGTACTCATGCTCGTCCCAGCATGCCGGACACCACTCGCCCCAGACATTCAGCAACGACACCTCGCCCTGAAACACCGACTGGTCAAGCATTTCACCAGGCTGATGCAGACTTTCAAGGCTGAACTCAGGTACCGGCTTGCCAACTCGTGCTGATTCGAGTTCTGTCGGATCATTGCCAATGCCTGCTGCAAGAAAGACCCCCACCGCCAAAGCCAGCACCAGAGGCAAAAACAGCATCAACCGTTTCATGTCCCCGCCTCCGAAGGCTTTGCGCCGACCGGTTGTGCATTTTCGCCCGAACTGGCCGCAGCTTTGGCCTTAACGCGGATTCGGTAGCGCTTATCTGCGATTGCCAGGAAACCGCCAATCGCCATAATCAGGGAACCCAACCACAACCAGCGAACCAGCGGTTTGTACTGCAGACGAATCGCCCAGGCTTCATCACTGATACGTTCACCAATGGCAACAAACACATCCCGGAAGAAGCCCGCATCAATGTCGGCCTCGGTCATCACGCTCATGCCCACCGGGTAATTGCGTTTCTCTGGGTGCAGACTGGCAACCTGCCGGCCGTCAAGGAATACGTCGAACTCACCATATTGGGCAGTAAAATTGGGACCTTGCCGCTCCCCGATGTAATTGAACACCACGGTGTAGTCACCCACGTCTGCAGAACCACCCGGAACCATGCGGACATCCCGCGCGATGCCATAGTTCGAGACCACTGTGGCGCCAGCCATAACCATGGCCATACCCAGGTGCCCCAGCACCATGCCGTAGTAGCTCCGGGACTGCCGTTTCAAACCGTGCCAACGACCTTTCCGGGAGGCAGACTTGTCCCACAAATCCCAGACCGTAGCCAGGGTCACCCAGGCCGCCGCAAATACGCCCGCGAATGCCCACGGCGCAAAACCGCCGTAGTTCAGCATCACCGCTGCTGTGACCAGTATGCTGACCGCCAGTGGCCAGAGCAGTTTACGGCCCATCCATCCGCCGTCGGTCTTCTTCCAGCGGGAAAAGATACCGGCGCCCAGCAACAAACCTGCGGCGACAGCCAGCGGACTGAATGTCGCGTTGTAGAATGGCTCACCGATCGAAAGCATACCCATGTTCAGGTAATCAAGAACAAGCGGGTACAGCGTGCCAAGGGCGACCAATAGTGTCGCAGCCACCAGTAATACGTTATTCAGTAAGAGGAAGGTCTCCCGCGACAAGGTGCCATAACGGGACCGCACATGCACCACCGGAGCACGGAAAGCGTACAGTGTCAGGCTGCAGACAACAGTGATTCCCAGCAACGCCAGCAGGAACGTTCCCCGCTCAGGATCATTGGCGAACGAATGCACCGACGTAAGAACGCCGGAGCGAACCAGGAATGCCCCCAGCAAGCTCAGTGAAAAGGTGACAATCGCCAATAACACTGTCCAGCTTTTAAAAACGCCGCGTTTCTCGGTCACGGCCAAGGAATGCATCAGGGCAGTGCCAGACAGCCACGGCAACAGGGAGGCGTTCTCCACCGGATCCCAGAACCACCAGCCGCCCCAGCCAAGCTCGTAATAGGCCCACCAGCTTCCAAGCGCAATTCCAAGCGTCAAGAAAGACCAGGCTACCGTGGTCCAGGGCCGCGACCAGCGCGCCCAGGCTGCATCCAGCTTACCGTTGATCAACGCTGCAATGGCAAAGGCAAAGGCAACGGAGAAACCGACATAGCCCATGTAAAGCATGGGTGGATGCAGTATCAAACCAATATCCTGCAGCAGCGGATTAAGATCCCGGCCATCGGCCGGAATATTGGGCAGGATACGTTCAAAGGGGTTTGATGTAATGATAATAAACAGGAAGAACCCGACACAGATCATGCCCATCACAGACAGTACCTGCGACACCATCACTGACGGGAGCTTACGGCTAAAAATTGCCACCGCCAGAGTCCAGCCAGCCAGCATCAGAATCCACAGCAGAAGAGAGCCCTCGTGCCCTCCCCACACGGCACTGAACTTGTAATACCAGGGCAACATGCTGTTGCTGTTGTTCGCTACGTAAGCAACGGAAAAGTCGTCCACCATGAAGGCATGGGTCAGCACTGCAAACGACAGACCGGTGAACACAAACATACCGGCGGACAGCGGGCGGGCAAAAGCCTGCAGGCTATCACGTCCGGTCATTGCCCCGGCGAGAGGGACGGTGGCGAGGAGTACTGCCAGCAGCAGCCCAATAATCAGTGCAAGCTGTCCGAGTTCCGGATACATCGGATTCCTCCAGTGACAGGGTTTGAATTAAGTAATCAGTATGCAGCGGATTCTGCGGCTTTTTCAGCATCAGCCGCGGGATGCCTGCCTTTCGACGCCCGCTCAAGGGCTTCGGCCACTTCTGGTGGCATATAATTCTCATCGTGCTTGGCCAGAACCTGGTCAGCCACAAATCGTCCATCGGCGTTCAACCGGCCCATGGCAACCACACCCTGTCCCTCTGCAAAAAGATCCGGCAGTATACCCACGTACTCAACTGGAACGGATGCGGCAAAATCGGTTACCCGAAACTCCACCTTCAGGCTTTCCGGATCGCGCAACACGCTGCCCTCTTCGACCATGCCGCCCGCCCTTATACGAACATCCACCGGCGCCTTGCCGTCTGCGATTTCGCTGGGGTCGTAGAACAGATTGATATTCTGGCGAAATGCGTAGGTGGTCAGGCCAACTGCGATAGCAAGCCCGGCTACCAGAAACAAAACAATGGTCAGTCGCTTTTTCCGAATCGGATGCATGTATTACCTGCTCTTCAGTCTTGGGGAATTTCAACCCGGGTAAAGGTTGCCGATGCCTTTCCCGGTGCCTTGGCAGATGCCCGGCTTTCTGTTTCATGTCTGCGCCGGCAGTCTTCCAGGGCCCATTGATTTCGCTTCACCGACCAGATCATCATGCCGGCAAGGAGAATGGCAAATACCGCGTAACAGACCCAGACGTAGGGTCCGTGGCCTTCCATCGCAATGAATGCTGAGAACGAATCAAACGCCATCGGTTATGTCCTTCCTGCCAGAATCATTTCTTTTACCCAACGGGTTCTCTGCTCCCGAATCAGAATCTCGGTTTTCATTCTGATGCAGGCAAACCAGCCAAACAGCAGGTAAAGGCCCAACACCGACAACAGCAACGGCATCCACATCTCCATGGGCATGGCAGGCTTTTCGGTCAAGGTAAATGTTGATGGCTGATGCAGCGTATTCCACCACTCCACGGAGTACTGAATAATCGGGATATTTACTACCCCCACAAGAACCAGGACAGCAACGGCACGAGCGGCGGACTTTTCATCATTAATGGCCCTATCCAGGGCAATGGCGCCACCATAGAGAAACAGCAGGATCAACATGGACGTCAGGCGAGCATCCCAAACCCACCACGTGCCCCAGGTGGGTTTGCCCCATACCGCGCCGGTAAACAGCGACAGAAACGTGAAAACAAGGCCCACCGGTGCTATCGCTTTGACAAATACATCAGCAAGTTTCATGCGCCAGACGAGAGTCACCACCGCAGCGACCGCCATGGAGACATAAATCGACTGGGCAAGGAAAGAACTCGGCACGTGAATGAAAATAATCCGGTAGCTATTGCCCTGCAGGTAGTCCTTGGGCGCAAAAGCCAGCCCCCAAACCAGCCCCGCCACCAGCAGGAGCAAACCGCCAGCCAGAAGCCAGGGCATAAACCGGGTTGCAATCCCGTAGAACCACTTGGGAGAACCCAATTTGTGAAACCATTGCCACATCAGTTGGTCACCGTCTTACTGTTCACTGTTCGTTTTGCCGGCGGGGCACACCCGGGGCGTTTAACTGTTTGACATACTGATCCGTAACGCTGCCGCGGAAGCGAACGGGGCCAGAGTCAGGGCCAGCACCAAGAAAGCCCCCATCAGGGCTACATAGCCAGCCACTGGAGCACCCTCGGCTGCCGCTGCCACCGTGCCGGTTCCGAAAATCAGCACGGGAATGTACAGCGGAATAATCAACAATGACAAGAGCACGCCCGCAGAACGCAGCCCCAGTGTCAACGCAGCACCAATGGAGCCGATCAGGCTGAGTACCGGTGTGCCGATCAGCAGCGTTAGACACAGAATTGCAACAGAGTTCCCGTCCAGATGCACCATGACACCCAAAACGGGGGTCAGTAGCACCAAAGGCAGGCCAGTCAGCATCCAGTGCGCCAGTGTCTTTGCCAGGATGAGCAAAAACAGGGGCTGCGGCTGCAACACCAGTTGCTCCAGGGTGCCGTCATCAAAGTCATGCCGGAACAGGTGATCAAGCGACAACAACACCGACAACAACGCTGCCACCCAGAGAATCCCCGCTCCTGACTGTTTCAGAAATTCTACCTCGGGGCTGACACCGAGCGGAAACAGAGTGACAACCATAACGAAGAACAGGAGGGGGTTAAGCAGATCCTGGCGCTGCCGGAACGCGACTCTGACGTCGCGGGCAAACACTGCCACCATAGCGTTGACAGGCCCGACGCCCTGCTCCACCGGCTTTATCCCAGGGTTTGCCGGGCTATTCATCACGCCGCCCCCCTGCCCAAGGTAATGCGGCCCATTCCCTCAACCTGAAGGTCATGGTGGGTGGTGACCAGAATGGCGCCGCCCTCTGCCGCTCGCTGCTGAAGCAGGGTTTCGATGGCCTGAACGCCGTCCGCATCGATGGCGGTAAATACTTCGTCCAATAGCCACAAGGGTTCGTCGGCGATCAGCAACCGAGCCAGCGCAACCCGGCGCTGCTGGCCTGCCGAGAGGTTGCGACAGGGGACATGTTCAAAACCCGCCAGGCCAGTGCCGGCCAGGGCTTGAACCAACACCTCGTCATTGACTGGGCGACGGCCCGCCATCAATGCCCGCAGGTTTTCCAGCGGTGTCAGCAACGGTTTGATACCGGGGCGATGGCCCAGGTACAGGGTGTTTCGGTAAAATGACTCGCGATCATGAGCCCGGGGCTGTCCACACCACAGAATCTCCCCGGACCAGGCATCATTGAGGCCTGCCAGAATGCGCAACAGGGTTGTTTTACCTGAGCCATTGGGGCCCTCGACACGGGTGAGCGTACCGGGCACTATGGAGAAAGACAGGTTCTGGAACAACAGGCGCTCATCCCGTTCACACTCGAGATCAACCGCCTGTAGTAACGGTTCGGACATCAGGGCCCCGTTTCAGGACGAAGGATGCGCAGCAGGCATCGGGTGTATGGATGAAGGTCACGCAGGTGCCATCATGAAATCAAGGCAATCGTTGCCAGCGCGGCGTATTATAACGAAAGCGTTACCGGAATACTCTTGCCCAACATCAAATCCATGACAATGAAGCTGAACGGCGGACAACCACCAGTCAAAGTTCCAGACTCGCCAGCGGCCCGGACTTCTCCCGGGCAGGCTCCCCCTGAACTTCGGGACGGCGTATCGCCTGTGCCCCGGGCAGACCCTCTCAAATCCGCACAGCAACAGTTAACTCAGCTCCGTCTCGCTAATAACGAGGCTGCCATTGCGCGAGTAGCCGACATTGTGCAACAGAAGGGCGGCGGCCACGAGCTGATTCTGGAGTTGCGAGGCCGCGCCCTGGCGGTTGCGAGCGGCCGGGATTCCGCAGGCCTGTCTGTAGGTGACCTGATCAAGGTGATGCGGGCCGGCAACGAGCTGCAACTACTTGGCAAGCTGGCTCCGGGGCCGGACGCCAGTATTGCGAGAGCACTGGCCCAGAGGCTGCCCTGGCAGCAGAACTTGCAAACCGGGCTCGGGCAACTGCTGCAAAGCCTGACCAACGGGTTGAAACCGGCGCTACAGCCCGGCCAACCGCCGGCCGCCAACACCGCACTCCCCTTGCCTGCCCTGGCCCAGCAACAACTGCAGAACCTGCTTGCCAGCCTGCCCCGCTCGGATGCCCTGGCACCCGGCGTGGGCAAGACCGATGGTATTGCCCAACAGGTCCGGCAATGGCTAACCGAAAGTGGAGTTTTCGCAGAATCCAGGTTGTTGCATTCCAGCCCGGCCCAGGGTTCGCCGACCGATCTGAAGCTGGCCCTGGCTCGGGTTGCAGATGCACTCCTGGCTGCACAGGGCCAGGGGCCTGAACACTTCAATCGGCTGACACCGCTTGCCAGCCACGACCTGGTTCAATCACCTCTGCAATTCCCGAATACCACTGGCCCCTCATCAACCAGCACGGCCGAACCGCTGTCGGTGGCACAGGCCCTGCGCCTGCTGGCCGGCATGCTGAACCGGATTACCGTCAATCAGCTCCATAGCCAGGTGCTTACTGCCAGGGCCGGTGCCGAACCCGGCACACCCACCAACACGCTACTGATCGAATTGCCCTGGCTGACGCCGCATCAGGAACCACGAATGGCTCAACTGCGGCTGGAACAATATGAAAGGGACGAGGAGTCTGCCAAAGCCACCGGTCATGCCACTGTCAGTGAATGGCGGCTGGCGCTGTCCATGGATCTGGACGAAGCCGGGCCGCTTCACTTCGACGTTTCTTTCCGGTATCCATCGGTCAGTGCACAGGTGTGGGCGGAAAAGCAGAGCACCCTGCGCCAGGTAAACGAAGAACTGCCGCTGCTTCGCCAGAGCCTGACCGACCTGGGGCTGGAGGTAAAAGACCTGGATTGCCGGCGCGGCAGCCCCCAGCGCACACAAACCCGACTGGAACACCGACTGGTGGACACCAAGGCATGAAGAACAAACAGACTGACACAGCCATACCGGCAGCCGTCGCCCTGAAATACGATGGCGAGCGGGCACCGGTTATCGCAGCAACCGGGACCTGGGAACTGGCGGAAGAGATTATCCGCATCGCCAGGGAGCACGACGTGCCGCTGTATGAAAATGCCGAGTTGGCCAGCATTCTCGCCAGACTGTCGTTGAACGAGGAAATCCCGGAAGAGCTTTACCGGGTGATTGCGGAAATACTCGCTTTCGCGTTTCACATTCGGGGCCGGACGCCCGGAGACGCCCGGCCAATCGGGGGCAGCGCTTCAGTTAATCAGTGAGCGCAGGGCCCAGGCCTGCTGCCAATGATCCCCTTTGCGGGGCGCCACTGCGGTCTCGAAATAGTGCTTCAGGCGCCGCCGGTCTTCCGGCTGATCCTTGAGTGCGGAACCAATGATATGGTGCATCAGGTGCTCCACGGTCATGGCTCCGCCACCGAAGTACCAGGCATTCAGGCTGGCCGCGTGGGCCACCGAGACAGCTTCGGCGGTTGAAAGGGCGGCGCCCGCCAGGCGGTCGGTGCTTCGTCCATCCAGGGTCTGGCCGTTGCGCAATTCGTGAAACAGCGTCACCAACACCTCAACCACTGGCTCATCCAGCGCCACCTCGACACCGGCACGCCGATTCGCCTTGGCCACCTCACGAAGGACTACGTCCATTTCATCAGCCAGGTGGCGGATAGGCCGGATTTCTTCGAAATCCATCCGGCGCTTGAGGGCGGCACTCATACTATGCACGCCCTCATCGATGCTGTTCGAGGTAGCCACCAGATTGAACCCTTCCCGAGCCAGGATGACCCCTTCCTCCCCGGCCAGTTCCGGAATCACCACAACCCGGTCAGACAATACCGACAGTATGGCGTCCTGCAACGACTGAGGGCAGCGGGCGATTTCTTCGAAGCGAACCAGGCGCCCTTCCATCATGCCCCGTAGCAATGGTGTTGGCACCAGGGCGTTCAGGGTTGGTCCTTCACTGTGCAGAATCGCTTCGTTCCAGCTGTACAACAGCTGGCTAACCTGACTGATGGCACCGCCCTGAAGCGTCAACGTGGAGTTGCCGGAAATGGCTGCCGCCAACAGCTCAGATAGCCAGGACTTGGCCGTTCCCGGCTCACCAACCAGCAAGCAACCACGGCTGGTGCACAGGGAAATAATAATACGGACCACGACACCACGATCGGCAACGAACTTGCGCTCGATGCCCAGCGTCTCATCGCCCAGCAGGAATTTTTCCACTCCACGGGGAGACATTTGCCAGCCAGGCGGAATCGGGCCCAGGTCCATGGCGATCAGTTTTTCGAGCTCTTCCCGGTAGGTCACCTCGGCCGGTTCCCGCTGGGCAGGCCGGGCTGCTTGTTTGTTCTGTTTCATCCGATACTCCTGCGACCGCCGCGAACTTCCGGTGCCATTCGCTCTCTCGGTATGATGCGAGGCAACTCCGACAACGGGATGATCCCCTCAATAACGTGATCCAGCGCGCTGTCCCGCATGGTTACCAGACCGGCATCCAGTGCCCGCCAACGCAGCTCACCGATAGGTGGCTGGCTGGAGATGGCGTTCCGGATATCGGATTCCACTTCCATATACTCAATAATGGCCACCCGCCCCTGGGTGCCACGGCCGTTGCATTTGTCGCAGCCTTTACCCTCGAAACAGCGGAAGTCCGCAGGGGCGCCATCCGGGAACACCTCGGCCATAATGGCAGGGTCCGGTTTGGCCGGTTTGCGACAATGTTTGCAGATGCGCTTGGCCAGACGCTGTGCAATCACCGCCAGCAGTTCACCGGCGATAGAGTTGGGGTGAACCCCGAGATCGTACAGGCGCTGGAGGGAATCCACAGCGTCGTTACAATGCAGTGTCGACAGCACCACGTGCCCGGTCTGGGAGGCCCGGATAGCTTCCAGAGCCGTCTCCTGGTCCCGGATTTCGCCCACCAGAATGACATCCGGATCTTCCCGCACGAACGCTCGCATGGCATCCGCAAAGCTGAAACCAATGTCCGCACGCACGCGGGTTTGCTGGATGTTCTCAATGGAATACTCGATGGGATCTTCCACCGTGATCACCTTACGGCGACCATCATCAGCAAGGGTCTGCAAACCTGCATAAAGCGTTGTCGATTTACCCGAACCGGTCGGCCCGACCACCAGCACCAGTCCCGCCGGGTTATCCAGCAAACGCTGATAGCGGCTGCCGATGGCCGGTGACATGCCGAGCTCGGCGATGGTCATGGCCCGCCCGGTCTGGGGTAATAACCGAATAATCGCATTTTCGCCATGCAACGATGGCTGGGTCTGAATTCGCAAGTCGTAGGAGGTGTTTCCGAGCTGCAATCGGGAGCGCCCACCCTGAGGCAAACGGTGTTCTGCAATATTGAGCTCGGCCCGGAGCTTGATAACATTGATCACGCCCCGGATTTCACGGGCAGATAACTGGTACTGGGGAAGGTCACGCAACTCGCCATCTACACGTAACCGGATACGAACCCGGTTTTCGTACTGCTCGATGTGAATATCGCTGGCTTTCTCACTGACGGCGTCCAGCAGTATGGCCTCATACACGGAAACCAGATAGGGGCTGATGTTCCGATTGTTGTTCTTCTCCTCTCCCAACAAATCCCGGGACCGCTCATTCTCATCTTCCGGAACGGTCTTGCCATGCTCTGCGACAAAACGGCTGCCCTTGACCGTCAGATCAAGCGCTGACCAGATCCTGCGAAAATCCGTGGGTGTAACCAGCAGGCAGACAATCGTGTGCCTGGGAGTCAGGCGTTCGAGCTGATCGGTGTGGGCGTCAGGGTCATCGGTTACCACCGTCAAGCTGCCGTCTTCCTCTGCCACCGGGATCATCCGGGAAAGATCGAGGAAGGTGCGGGAGAACCGCCTGAACAGTGCAGGTTGCAGGCTGCCGAGCACTTCGTCAGCATCCGTAAAGGTCATCCCACGCTGTTGGGCCAGGGATCGGTACAGATCAATCTCTTCAAGATTCAGCTTGCGCCGGACCACGTCCAGAATACGCTCATTCCTTCCTGCCGCTTCTGCCCGCGCCTGGGCCAGAACCGCCTCGTCCACAATGCCAAGATCAATCAGGATCTGTTCGGCATTGCGGTTAAAATCCACCCAACCCAGGGTTCGAACCCGTTCAATCCGGGTGCCACTGCGCTGGAACATGGCCAGACTCGGAACCGGTCCCGCCCGGCCTTCCAGGCACACCAGTTTGCCGCCATCCCGCAACGCGGTGACCAAAGCCGCGGGCTCAGCAATAAAGGTGGTACACAGAATCAGGTCACATAGCTGATCCGTCGGCATGCCCTTGCCGGCATCAGCCACCAGAACCTCGACGTTGTGTTTGCCTCCAAGGGTAAAGCGTTCTCTGGCTTTTTCGGCAAGCACCGGATTGCGATCAACGTACAGGACGCGGTACGCCAGCTCGGAGAGCACGGCCGTGAGGTAACCGGAACCACCACCAATGTGCATGACCACGTGGTCAGGCTCAATCTCCGGGCAAAGCGCCAGCAGATGCTCAACGGTTTCTTCCCTGGGAATGGAGTGGCCGGTAATCGACGGGCCAATATCAACACCGGAGACGAACGCCCGCCGGTCTACGGCATTGAGAGCCTCGACGGCTCTCGGGTAGAGTTTCTTCATTCAGCAGCGCCTGTGACAGCAATGGATCAGGCCGCCTGACGTTTCTTTAACGCTGACACCAGTTCGGCCTCGGGGCGGGATATTCCGCACGTATTCATAAGATCGTCGATATCCGCACCAAGATCAACCAGGCGAGCCGCTTCGTCGTAGGAAATTCTCAGCGGGTCGTTCTGGCGCATTTCATCCAGAGAGTTGCGCAGTTCGTGCAGCTGCCGTTCGCAGGCCACCAGGCGCTGGCCAACGCCAATACTGCCGCTGGTTGTGGCATGCAATTCACGGCCGAGGGTATCGCAACGCTGTTTAACGGAGGCCCGCAAGGCACTGATCTGACGCCCATGGATGATGCTCTGAACCAGCACCAGGCCAATCGCGGCTGCAGTCAGGCCCCAGGGGAGCCAGGAAGGAATGGTATAACTCATGACAGACGTCTCCCTTGTGTTTAACCACGGAAGACGTCCATCGGGAGCGCTGGAAGGACTGGCCCTTACAGCGATGCGATTTCAGCCCACTCGTGGTCTGACAACATTTTGTCGAACTCGACGAGAATGATCAGCTCGCCATTCTTGTTGCACACGCCCTGGATAAACTTGGCACTTTCCTCGTTACCCACGTTCGGTGCAGTTTCAATTTCACTGGCCTTGAGATAGACCACTTCCGCCACGGAATCCACCAGAATTCCCATGACCTGGCTGGAGGACTCCATTACCACAATCCGCGTGGCGTCCGTCACTTCCGCATCCGCCAGGCCGAAGCGCCGACGGGTGTCAATAACCGTAACCACGTTGCCCCGCAGGTTGATGATGCCCAGTACGTAGTCCGGTGCACCCGGTACCGGAGCGATCTCGGTATACCGAAGTACTTCCTGGATCTGCATCACATTGATGCCATAGGTCTCATCATCCAGGCGGAAGGTCACGTACTGCAGTACCTGATCATCCTGGGCCTGATTCACTTGTCCGCTCGGGGATGCCATAGCGCTCTCTCCTTCTCGGCTGCCCGGCGGGCAACCTGATCGTCAAAAATTCATCATCAGTGCCCAATACTATAGTTAAGGGCACAAACCGTGCCAGCCTTGCACGGTTTCTTTCAGTAACCAATTTGTACAGTTCCCGCCTGTGCGGCCACGTCAACTCAGATCCAGGTGATGCTCCCGCTCCGCCCTCACCAACAGGTGAGCCATGGTTCTGACATCAATCAGTGCGCACATGTGATCAATCACCGTGCCAGCCAGCCAGGGCCGTTTGCTTCGCGCGGTGCGCCAGCGTACCTCATCGGGCTTGAGGGTGAACGACTGGGCAACATCGTCACAGGCCAGGCCCCAATCACTGTCATCCAGACGAATCACAAACCGATAGTTATCCCGGGCACCGGCCGGAACCCGCCCCGCCATGATCCACTCGGCGGTGTCCACCACCCGCAGGTTATGGTCCCGGTCAGGCCGAATCCCCATGTACCAGCGGGGGCTACCGGGAATTGGCCGGATTTCCTCTTCAATTCGATGAATGGCACCAAGTAACACCAATGGTACCGCTAGCTGCAGGCCGGCTACCGTAAAGATCAGGCATTCAAACGGCCCCTGAGACCAATCTGGCCGGGTCGGTGGCTCCGTGCTGGCTGCCGATGGCTCAGGAGTGGTCGCTACTGAGGCCTCAGCCTGCCGAACCTCTTGCGCCTTAGACTGAACAACCCTGGCTGACACCAGCGGCGCGGTCGGCGCCTTCTCGATAACCGGGGTAGGCTCAGGTTTCACGATCTCAGGCGGTTTTTCCCGGACTCTGGTTGGGGCTTCGGTTTTCAATGTCGGTTCTGGCTGAGCCTTTTCCGGCTCTTGCACCTGGGCACTGCTGGTTGCCGTGTGCAGAAGTTCGTCCAGGTAGCTGGCGATCGCCGCATCGGGCGTGGCCAGCCGTGTCATTTTTTTGTCAGCCATGCTGCCGCTCCTTCGCGGTAGCGGTCAACGCCAGAATATCGTCGAGCAGGTGCCGGTAGGCTCGAACGCCGTGGGTGTCCGCGTCCAATTCCGAGGGAATGACGCCGGCCTGGCTGGCATCCCGGAACTTGGTGTCCACCGGAATGGCAAAACGCCAGAGCTTGTCGCCGTAGGTTTTACGCAACAGATTCAGGCTCTTCACTGAGGCCTGGGTACGGCGATCATAGAGCGTGGGCACAATGGTGTACGCCAATTCGTTCTTCTGGGAACGCATGATCATTTGCAGGGTGTGCAGCATGCGCTCCAGGCCCTTGATCGCCAGAAACTCGGTCTGTACCGGAATAATCAGATGCTGGGCCGCCGCCAGGGCATTGACCATCAGCACGCCCAACGACGGGGTGTTGTCCAGAATCACGTAATCAAAGTCATCCCAGAGTTGCGCCAGGGCCCGGGAAACAATCAACCCCATCCCCTCCACGCCAATCATCCGACGCTCAAGGGTGGCCAGGGCTGTGCTGGCCGGCAGCAACGACAGATTCGGACAACTGGTCTCGGTAATCAGCTGGGCAGGCAGGCCTTCCGGCACCTTGCCCTGGTGCTGGAACAGATCGAATACGCTGTGCGCCAGCGAATCGGGGTCATACCCGAACCAGCTGGTCAGAGAGCCATGGGGGTCAAGGTCGACCACCAGCACGCGTTTGCCGCGTTCGGCCAACAACCCGCCCAGGGCTACCACCGAGGTTGTCTTACCTACACCACCTTTTTGATTGGCTACAGCCCAGATTCGCACTCTTGTTACTCCAGTTTGGCTATGCCCGACAGAAATACCGGCCGCTACTGACCATATCGGCACGCGGACCCGAAACTTGACTGTCCGCTGTCCGTTTTACGCGGCAAGCCTTTGCCGATCCGGATGATAAAAAGACTGTAATACAGGAAGCGTGCCAGTTCGGCCATACGCATCTGCCACCGACAGATCAGCGAACGGCACCACGAATACTGGCGTCTCGGGAAATCAGAAGTACAACCCGGCGATTACGCCGCCGCCCTTCCTCGGTATCGTTTCTCGCCACCGGCTGGTACTGGCCGTAACCAACCGCGGCCAGGCGTTCGGGTTCTACACCTTCCATCATCAACATACGAGCCACGGCCGATGCCCTGGCGCTGGAAAGCTCCCAATTGGATGGAAACCGGCTGGTTCTTATTGGCTGGTTATCGGTAAACCCTTCCACTTTGACCGCGTTATCGCGGTTGCGAAGCACTGTCGCGATCTTTTCGATGACCTGGAATGCATCGTAGTGGGGTTCGGCGTCGCCACTACTGAACAGCATGCTGTTTGGCAGGTTTAGCTCCAGCCAGTGTTCATTGGTTTCCAGGCTGACCACGCCCTGACTGATCAGTTCATCAAACTCCATAGTCAGTTGATCTGCCATGGTTCTGAGGGCTTGTGTGCGGCTCTCGGCATCCAGTTGAGGATTGCGAGGGGCTTCGGTGACCGGCGGGGGAATGACGTCTTCTGGTGAACTGGTCCGTACCCGCAGTGGCTGGTCGCCCACCTGGACCGGCTGCACCGAGCGCTGGGGTGCGTTAAACACGCCTGTCAGGGTTTCGGACAGAACTTTGTATTTGCCCTCGTTAACCGAAGACACCGAGTACATGACGACAAAAAAAGCGAACAGAAGCGTGATGAAATCCGCGTAGGAAATCAGCCAACGCTCTTTGTTGTGCAGGTCATCCTGGGGTTGTCTGCGCCGACGCATAGGCTATTCCGTACTGATTACTGCAGGAAGCCCCGCAGCCTCAGTTCAATGGATTTCGGGTTCTCACCCTCAGCGATGGCGATGATGCCATCGATCATCATGTCTTCGTAGCGGGTACGTTCCTTGACGATACTTCGCAACTTGTTGGCGACAGGGAAAAACAGCAGATTAGCCAGGGCCACGCCGTAGATGGTGGCTACGAACGCGGTGGCAATGCCGCTGCCCAGGGACTGCGGGTCTTCAAGGTTGGTCATTACCTGTATCAGGCCCATGACCGCCCCGATGATACCGATCGTCGGCGAATAACCACCCATGGCTTCGTAGATACGCGCCGCCTCAAGATCCCGCTGTTCACGGGATTCCAGATCCACTTCCATAATGCTGCGGATGGCTTCCGGCTCAGCGCCGTCAACCAGCAACTGCAGCCCTTTGCGGGCAAATTTCTCCGGCTCTCGCTCTGCCAGGCCCTCAAGGCCCAGCAAACCCTGCTTACGAGCCTTGACGCTCCAATCGATGACCTTGCCAATACCATCTTCCAGGCTGATGTAGGGCGGCACAAACACCCAGCGAATCTGCGCCATGGCACGCTTGAGCATCGGCCAGGAGGTTTGCAGAATGGTGGCCGCCAGTGTGCCCCCAACCACGATCAGCCCGGCAGGCCCATTGAACAGGGAGCCGACGGCACCACCTTCGAGCAGATTGCCACCCAGGATGGCTACAAAGGCAAGGATGATGCCCAGCAGGCTCAGAATATCCATCAGCTCACGCCTTCAACCAGCCGGGGACCCACTTCATCAAGCGGCAGGATTTCGTCACTCAATCCGGCCTTGGCGACGGCCATGGGCATGCCGTAGATCACCGAGGATTTCTCGTCCTGGGACCAGACCACCGAACCGGACTGCTTCATCATCCGGCAGCCTTCCTTACCGTCTGCTCCCATTCCCGTCAGGATGACGCCCAGGGTTTTTCCCGGGAAGCTGCGGGCAAGAGAACCGAAAGTGACATCCACACAGGGTTTGTAGTTCAGCCGTTCGTCACCCGGCAGGATCCTGACTCTCGCCTGACCGCCACGATTTTCGATCATCATTTGCTTGCCGCCGGGCGCCAACAGGGCATGACCAGGCTTCAGGATATCGCCATCCTCTGCCTGCTTGACCTGAATACGGCAAAGTTTGTTCAGGCGCTCGGCAAAAGCCGGGGTAAAACTGGCAGGCATGTGCTGCACCAGCACAATGGGAGCCGGGAACGACGCCGGCAGTGCGGTCAAGACCTTCTGCAGCGCCACCGGTCCTCCTGTGGAAGTGCCAATTGCAACCACGCTGTAATGTCTTGGTGCGGCTTTCCGGGAGGGCCGCCTTGGCGTTTCCGGCTCGCGGGTCGGCTCTGGCTGGACCGGGGTTGAGCGGTCGCGGGTTACCGGTCTGGCGGGCCGCTCTGGAGGCTGCGGGGCAGCCGGGCGCGAAACCCCGGGACGCGGCGCTGCCGGGCGCGCAACCGGAGCCGCAGAACGACCGCTGGGCTTGCTGCCGGCCACGTCAAGAATCCGATCGATGAGGATTTTCTGAAGTTGGCTGGTATCCCGGGCAATTTCCTCGAAGTTCTTGGGCAGGAAGTCCACTGCCCCGGCTTCAAGGGCATCCAGAGTAACCCGCGCGCCCTCATACGTCAGAGAGGAGAACATCAATACCGGGGTCGGGTGCTTTTTCATGATTTCACGAACCGCCGAAATGCCATCCATCACGGGCATTTCGTAGTCCATGGTAATCACATCAGGGCGCAGCTTTTCGGCCAGCTCCACCCCTTCACGGCCATTGGTTGCCGCACCAACAACCTCGATCTGCCCCGAGGCCGTGAGGATTTCCGTCAGCCGTTTGCGAAAGAACCCTGAATCATCAACGACCAGGACAGAAACTGTCATCCATTTCTCCTAAACAATCCTGCATGTTGTCTGCCCTGGCACCGCTAACCGTAATGTTGAAGAAGGCTGGGTACGTCAATAATCAGGGCAATGCGGCCGTCACCGGTGATGGTGGCCCCGGCCATACCGGGCGTACCCTGTAACGCCCGCCCCAGCGGCTTGATCACCACCTCTTCCTGACCGATCAGCTGGTCCACCACAAATCCGACCTGCTTGGTGCCCATGGCCACAATCACCACATGGGCATTATCTGGTTCTTTCTGACCGGCCGCGCCATGCACCAGCCAACGCTTGATGTGGAACAGAGGAAACACCTTGTCACGAACCACAATGCATTCCCTGCCGTCGACAATATTGGTTTTTGACAGATCCAGATGAAATATCTCAACCACGTTCACCAGGGGCAAGGCGAAGGACTGATCGCCCAGCATGATCATCAGCGTAGGCATGATCGCCAGGGTGAGCGGCACCTTGATAATAATGCTGGTGCCCTTGCCCTGTTCAGACACGATGTTGATCTGGCCGTTAAGTTGGCCGATCTTGGTCTTCACCACGTCCATGCCCACGCCCCGGCCAGACACGTCGGATATCTGTTCCTTGGTCGAGAAACCAGCGGCAAAAATCAGGTTAAAACACTCGTTATCGGTCAGTCGATCTGCGGCATCCTGGTCGTACAGCCCCTTCTCCACCGCTTTTCGGCGCAGAACATCAGGGTTCATACCCGCGCCATCGTCAGAGATGGAAAGCAGGATATGATCCCCCTCCTGTTCCGCTGACAGGGTAACGGTGCCAGCACGGGGCTTACCGGCCTTTTCCCGCACCTCTGGCATTTCAATGCCATGATCAACGGAGTTTCTTACCAGGTGAACCAGCGGGTCGGACAGCGCTTCGACCAGGTTCTTGTCCAGGTCGGTTTCTTCCCCGTGCATCACCAGGTTGATTTCTTTCTTCAGCCCTCGGGCCAGGTCTCGTACCACCCGTGGGAAGCGCCCAAATACCTTTTTGATCGGTTGCATGCGGGTCTGCATGACCGCCGCCTGCAAATCGGTGGTCACCACGTCGAGGTTGGCGACCGCCTTGTGCATATGTTCATCTTCGCTCTCGGAACCCAGACGCTGCAGGCGATTACGGACCAGCACCAGCTCACCCACCATATTCATGATGTCGTCAAGGCGCTTGGTATCCACCCGCACAGTGGTCTCGGCTGCGGGCGCCGCATCTCTTGCCGGGGCGGCGGGGGCTGCCGGTTTGGCTTCCTGCTTGGCGGGTTCCGGTTGTTTTGGCTCCGGCTTCTTTGGCTCAGGCTTGGCCGCAGGCTCAGGTTTGGTCTCCGCTGCGGGGGCTGCACCAGGGCTCTTGCCTTTGCCGTGCAGCTCATCCAGCAGATTTTCAAACTCGTCATCGGTGATCAGATCATCACCAGTGGATGATTTTGCCGGTTCTTCTGGTTCCGGCTCCGGCGGGGTGTCGTTATCAACAACCGGGGGGCCGGCAAACTGGCCTTTGCCATGCAACTGGTCCAGCAGGGCTTCAAATTCGTCGTCGGTGATCTCGTCGCCGTCTGACCCGGCGTCATTGGCAGAGGTGTTTTCCGGTGCGGCCGCCGGCTGTTGCTCCGCACCTTTTTCATCGGCCAGGGCATCCAGCAGTTGCTCAAACTCTTCGTCGGTAATATCACCGGAATCATTGCCGGCACCCACGGCAGGTTCGGGTTCTGGCGTTGGCGTTGCCGGCGCTGCCGTGTCGCCTTCCGGCTTGGCAAGTTCATCCAGCGCGGCGATCAATTCGTCCGGAGCCGGCGTCGGCTCTTCACGGTTACGAACCTGATCAAACATGGCGTTGACGTGGTCCAGGGCTTCCAGCACCACGTCCATCAATTCGGAGGTAACCTTGCGCTTGTGGTTGCGAAGGATATCGAACACATTTTCCGCAGAGTGACAGCAGTTGACCAGCGCTTCGAGCTGCAGGAACCCGGCACCGCCCTTGACCGTGTGGAAACCACGGAAGATGGCGTTGAGCAGGTTGCTGTCATCCGGATGCTGTTCAAGATCTACCAGCTGCTCGGACAGCTTTTCGAGAATCTCGCCGGCCTCAACCAGGAAGTCCTGCAGGATCTCTTCGTCGGCATCAAACGCCATGCGTCACCCTCTATAATCGTTCAGAAACCGAGACTGGATAACAGGTCATCAACGTCGTCCTGCCCCGAAACTACATCATCACGCTCCTCAGCCTTGATCTGAGGCCCTACCCCTTTTTCGGCCGATTCTTCTTTTTCTTCAATCTGGTGCACGGTGCCGGTGAGCTGGTCCACGTGGCTGGCCATCACCACCAGGCCAAGCAGGTTCTCTTCGACTTCTTTCACAAGGGCCGTGACTTTCTGGATAACCTGCCCGGTAAGATCCTGGAAGTCCTGGGCCAGAAGGATTTCAGACAGATTGCTGTACAGGGTATCGGAATCTGTGGCCAGGCCCGCAAAGAAGCGATCAATGCGGCCGTACAGTTCCCGGAATTCTGCCGGCTCCATTTCCCGACGGCGCAACCGCTGCCATTCGTCTCGCAGGGCGGTCGCTTCGTCGCGCATGGTGTGCGCCACCGGCATGCTTTCTTCGACCAGGTCCATGGTGCGATTGGCCGCCTGGCTGGTCATCTGGACAACGTAGGCCAGCCGATCCGAGGCATCGGACATCTTGGACAAGGCTTCTTTCTGCTCGGCACTGCGGGCGTCTATCTGAAAATTCCGGATAGCCTCGTGCAGGCTCCGGGTCAACCGCCCCACTTCCCGATAGAGGCTCTGGTCGCGAACTTCACTTAGCTCGTTGATCACCGACATTGCCCGGGCGTAGTTACCGGAACTGATACATTCGGCCAACTCCGAACTCTGCTGCTGGAGCTTTTCGGTTACCTCCGGGTCGAGGCCCTGATGGTTCTCGTTCTTGTCAGTCATGACAGCCATCCGACCTCTGGTTACTGGATTCGCTCGAAGATCTTCTCAATCTTTTCCTTGAGAACGGCAGCGGTAAAGGGTTTGACGACGTACCCGTTAACGCCGGCCTGGGCCGCCGCCACAATCTGGTCACGCTTGGCCTCCGCAGTTACCATCAGCACCGGCAGGTTCTTCAGGTTCTCGTCTGCCCGCACCGCCTTGAGCAGATCAAAACCCGACATGCCTGGCATGTTCCAGTCGGTCACCAGGAAGTCGTACTTGCCGCTCCTGAGCATGGGCAAGGCAGTGTTGCCATCGTCCGCTTCATCCGTATTGGTGAAGCCAAGATCGCGCAGCAGATTCTTGATGATTCGCCGCATTGTGGAAAAGTCATCCACAATGAGAATTTTCATGTTTTTGTCCAATGGGACCTCCAGTCAGTAACACCCGGATTTCATTAAGCCTTTTGAAAGTCTAGCAGGCCGCTGCTTTAACCGCTTATTGTGTGTTGTTTGGCCGCGTTGTAAAGCGCCGGTTACCAAAATCTACACAGTTACGCGCCGCGCGGTCAGCGCCGGCCCGGTTTATTCTGGCTCGTCTTCCCGCCAATCGGACAACCGTCCCCTGAGACGAAGGGCCGCCTGGCTATGAATCTGGCTGACCCGGCTCTCGCTGACGCCAAGCACCGCGCCAATTTCCTTCAGGTTGAGCTCTTCCTGGTAGTAGAGGCTCAACACCAGCTTTTCTCGCTCAGGAAGCTCCTCAATTGCCTCTGCCAGGCTTTTCTGGAATGCATTTGATGCAATGCCATCCAGGGGATTATCGCTGGCCTCTGTTTCTTCTATCGGCAGCTCCCCGGATTCATTGAGCTCATCAAGGCTAAAAAGTCGGCCACTGTTGGCGTCTGCCAGGGAGGCATGATATTCCGACAGGTCAATGCCCAGCTCTTCGGCAACATCAACATCCTGGGCCTCGCGCCCGGTGCGGTCTTCAACCGTCTTGATGGCTGCCGCGATACGGCGGGCATTACGGTGAACGGAGCGGGGAACCCAGTCGCCCTTGCGGATTTCATCCACCATGGCACCGCGGATACGAATACCTGCGTAGGTTTCAAAGGTGGCACCCTTGCCGGTGGAATAGCGTTGCGCAGCTTCCAGCAGGCCGATCATGCCCGCCTGCATAAGATCTTCAAGCTGAACCGAGGCCGGCAAACGGGCCATCAAGTGTAGGGCGATTTTCTTGACCAGCGGCGCATGCTCCTCAATCAGCTGAGAGGGGCCTTTTGCGCCAGCCTGATGGTAGATTCCCAGGTTTTTCGCCAATGTCATGTATCCGATTTTCTTGTAGGACTGGATTCAGATCAGACTTCGACGAGCCGCTCCACGAAAAACTCCAGATGCCCTCTTGGCGATGATGGCAGCGGCCAGCTGTCCACTTTCTCTGCCAGGGCACGGATCGCCAGCGACGCCTTGGCCCGTGGATAGGCATCCAGAACGGCCCGCTGCCGCTGAACGGCTTTTTTGACGGCTTCGTCGTAAGGCACGATACCTACATATTGTAGTGCTACATCAAGGAAACGCTCGGTGACACGGGTCAGTTTTTCATACAGATGCCGACCTTCCTGCTCATTTCGCACCTGATTCGCCAGAATACGGAAACGGTTGGTACCGTAGTCGCGATTCATCAGCTTGATCAGGGCATAGGCGTCGGTAATCGAGGTAGGCTCATCGCACACCACCAGCAGCAATTCCTGGGAGGCCCGCAGGAAACTGACGACGGACTCGGAAATACCGGCTGCGGTGTCAACAATCAGCACATCAATCTGGTCACCCAGCTCGCTGAAGGCGTTGATCAGCCCCGCATGTTCCATCGGGCTCAACTGGGTCATACGCTGGGTGCCGGACGATGCGGGAACAATCTTGATACCACCCGGGCCGTTGACCAGAACGTCCTTGAGGTCGCACTCGCCACTGAGCACATCCTGCAGATTGCGATTGGCGGTAATGCCCAACAGCACGTCGATATTGGCAAGGCCAAGGTCTGCATCCAGCAACACCACCCGCCGGCCTTTCTGGGCCAGCGCGATACCGAGGTTGACGGACACATTACTCTTGCCGACACCGCCCTTGCCGCCGGTAACCGCAATCACCTGAACCGGATGTGGTCTGCTCATACTGTTATCAGTCTCTTACTGCGTTCTTGTGTGGGCACAAACGGCAGCGCACCGGCTGTACCACCGGGCCTCAGGCCCCTTCTGCAACGGCCTGGCCGTGCTGCATTGTTTTCAGGCGTTCTACGCCCAACCGCACCAGAGGAATGGCCTCTGCCCGGTGCAGGTCTTCGGGAATCTTCTGGCCATCGGTATACCACGCCACTGGCAGGCCGGTTTCCATGACAAAGCCCAAAGACTCACCCAGTGTCAGCGCTTCGTCAATCTTGGTCATGACGCAGCCTGCAAGGTTTGCCATCTTATAGCAATGCCACACGGATTTCATGATGCGCGGCTGGCTGGTGGCAGACACGACCAGATGGGTACGGATATTGTGATCGCTCCGGGCCAACTCCGCCAGCTGTTCCTGATAACCGCGATCCGAGCTGGTCAGCCCGGCGGTATCAATCAGAACCAGGTGCCGATCTGACAATTCGTCCAGAATGTCATCCAGGGAATGACTCTCGTCCACAACCCGGACCGGCACATTGAGAATACGGCCAAACACGAATAGCTGTTCATGGGCTGCCACCCGGTAGCGATCGGTGGTGACCAACGCCAGGGAATCCGGCCCATGCTCCAGTACATATTGGGCTGCCAGCTTGCCAATGGTGGTGGTCTTCCCAGACCCGGTTGGCCCCACCAGCGCATAGACGCCGCCGGCCTCAAGCCAGTCTTCCCGAGCGGTACGCACGCCGGTGGCCAGCATCTTCAGGGATTGCTTCCAACCGTCTTCCAACCTGCCGGCACGATGCTGACGGGACAGAGAGGTTGCCAGCTCCGCGCCCAGACCAAATTCCTGCAGCCGCTCGGCAAGCCTCTGCTGAACTGCATTGGATGCCGCGACTGCAGGATTCTCGGTTACCGAGGTACGGCCGCTGACCATCTCTCTCAGGGAGTTGATTTCCGCTCTCATGCTCGCCAACTCATCCGAGTAGCCCGCCGCTGGCCGGCCACCTGCATTGCCCACCGAGGTCGACCCGCCGGCCAACTCACCTGACCAGTCGGCAGCCGGCCGATCGTCAGCCAGTGCACGATCATATTCCGCGCCGACACCCGCCCGCTTCTCCCGCACTTCGCGAATGCGACTGCGTGATCGGTTCAACTCTTCTTCCAGCCGACGATGCTGGTCTGCCTGCAGCTCCGCCAGGCGCGAGCCGTTGGTGGCCTGTGCCGCTTTCTCGCCAAGGCGCTGGCGTGCCATATTTTCGTCATAGTCCAGGGCCGTCACAATTTCGACGCCTCCGTCCACCCGGCGATTGGACAAAATAACGGCATCCGGTCCCATCTCATGACTGACCTGTTTCAGGGCTTCGGCCATGGTCTTTGCAAAAAACCGTTGTACTTTCATAGCGCTTCATCCTCCACCGGCGTGCCCGAATCGGGTGTTCGCCTTGCCCTGCCGGCCTTACTGACCAACAGAGGCGACTATCGTGATCTGTTTGTTATCCGGAATTTCCTGGTACGAGAGCACATGCAAACGCTCTACCCCATAACTGGCAAACTTTGCCAGCACTGGCCGCAAGGGCCCGGAAACCAGAAGAATCGCCGGCTTGCCCAGCATTTCCTGGCGCTGAACACTGTCCTGAAGGGACCGCTGCAGCTTTTCCACCATATTGGGCTCAAGCACCAGGCCAATATCGTCCTGTCCGCCGGATTGTTGACTCTGTTGTACTGACTTAAGCAACAACTGTTCCAGGTCTGGATCCAGAGTGATCACCGGTATCTCGGTGTCGTTGCCACAGATGCTTTGAACGATCATTCGGCGCAACGCCTGCCGAGCCAGGGTGGTCAACAGTTTCGGGTCCTGGCTTCTGGGGTGGACGTTAACGATGGCTTCGGCAATGGAGCGCATATCCCTGACCGGCACTTCTTCCCGGAGCAGATTCTGAAGCACCCGCAACAGGACGCTCACGGAGATCGTCGTAGGCACCAGCTCCTCAGCCAGTTTCGGAGCCATTTTCTCCAACTGGTCCAGCCACTTCTGGGCCTCTTCATGGCCGATAAGTTCATGGGCGTGCTTTTGCAGAATCTGGTTAAGGTGGGTAGCCACCACCGTGCTGGCATCCACCACGGTGTAGCCCAGAGTCTGGGCCTGGTCTTTCTTGTCAGGCTCAATCCAGATGGCATCCAGGCCGAAGGCCGGGTCTTTGCCGGCAATGCCTTCCACCTTGCCGAACACCTGGCCCGGATCAATGGCCAGCTCACGTTCCGGGTGAATCTCCGCCTCGGCAATGGTCACACCCATCAGGGTAATGCGATAGACGTTCGGCATCAGGTCCAGATTGTCCCGAATGTGCACTGACGGCATCAGGAAACCCAGATCCTGAGACAGTTTTTTGCGAACCCCCTTGATGCGACTGAGCAGCTGCCCGCCCTGGGATTTATCGACCAGAGGAATCAGCCGGTAGCCCACTTCCAGACCAACGATGTCAACGGTCGCCACATCATCCCAGCCCAGCTCCCGGGTTTCACCGGGCGCCGGCAGCGCCTGTCCTTCTGCGCCGGACCGATCCTGAACCACCTCGCCACCGGCACGGGGCGCTCCACCAGCCATGCCGCCACGACCGGCGTAAACGCCCTCTTCTTCCACAGTCTGGCTTTGCTTTTTCCAGATCAGCCAGGCCGCACCGGCCGCAAGGCTGCCCAATCCAAGGAAAGCAACATGGGGCATGCCCGGAATCAGGCCCAGGATAATCAGGATGACGGCGGCAATACCGATGGCCTTCGGCGCGTTGAACATCTGATGAATGATCTGCCCGCCCATGTCCTGGCTGGCCGTTACCCGCGTTACCATGATGGCAGCGGAAGTAGACAGCAACAGTGATGGAATCTGGGCAACCAGGCCGTCACCGATGGTCAGCAGCGCGTACCGCTGCATCGCCAGGCCAAAGTCCAGGCCATGCTGGAGCATGCCGATCGAGATACCACCGATGATATTGATCGCAAGAATCAGCAACCCCGCAATGGCATCGCCCTTCACAAACTTGGACGCACCATCCATGGACCCATAGAAATCCGCTTCCTGGGCAATCTCCGAACGGCGGCTTTTGGCCTCGTCCTGGTTGATCAGGCCCGCGTTCAAATCCGCATCAATGGCCATCTGTTTGCCGGGCATGGCGTCCAGGGTAAAGCGGGCACTGACTTCCGACACCCGGCCGGCGCCCTTGGTCACTACCAGGAAGTTGATGATCATCAGGATGGCAAACACCACCAGACCAACGGCGTAGTTACCGCCGATCAGTACCTCACCGAACGATTCGATCACCTTACCGGCGGCATCGCCACCTTCGTGACCGTTGAGCAGGACAATCCGGGTAGAGGCCACGTTCAACCCCAGACGCAGGAGCGTGGCAACCAGCAGTACCGTCGGGAACGACGCAAACTCCATGGGCCGAAGCGCGTACACACACACCAGCAGGATGACGATGGACAAAGTGATGTTGAAGGTAAAGAACACATCCAGCAGGAAGGCCGGCATGGGCAGGATCATCATACCCAACAAGCCCATCAGCATCAGCGGAATACCGATACTGCCCCGCGTCAGGGTTTTGACGTTACTCAGAACTAACGCTCTGTCCATGCTGGATACTTCTCCGCTCTGCCGTGCTTTCCGGAACTGTCAGGGTCGAAAATCTGACGCGGCGCGCCAATCTGGGAGAGTTATCGCAAGAACCGTACCAGGCCTTACAATTTTTGATATCTACAGCACGACCAGCGCCTGACGCAGGCGCCCAGATACGGTATCCTTGCGCCATTTATTGCATCCGAATCCAAGCCCGAACATTCGAACACACAGGTGACCCCAATGCCGATCCACGAAGTGAAGCACCCCCTGATCCGCCACAAACTCGGCCTGATGCGCCGCGCAGACATCAGCACCAAGAATTTTCGTGAACTGGCACAGGAAGTTGGCGCGCTTCTGACCTACGAGGCGACCAAAGACTTCAACCTGCAGGAAAAGACCATTGATGGCTGGGCCGGGCCGGTGACCGTGGAACAGATTCACGGCAAGAAAGTCACCATCGTGCCGATTCTGCGCGCTGGCCTGGGCATGCTCGACGGCGTGCTGAGCCTGATCCCGGTGGCACGAGTGAGCGTGGTAGGCCAGATCCGTAACGAAGACACCCTGGAAGCTGAAACCTATCTGGAAAAGCTGGTGGGCGAGCTGGACCAGCGTATGGCCCTGATCATCGACCCGATGCTGGCCACCGGTGGCTCCATGATCTCCACCATCGACCTGCTCAAGAAAGCCGGCAGCACCGAAATTCGGGCCCTGGTGCTGGTGGCTGCCCCGGAGGGTATCGAGAAAGTACTGGAGAAACACCCGGACGTTTCCATCTACACCGCTTCTGTTGATGAGCGCCTGAACGAAAAAGGCTACATCCTGCCTGGCCTGGGGGATGCCGGTGACAAGATCTTCGGCACCAAGCAGAAGGACGTCTGAGCATGCAGGAACACACCAATGAACCCGTATGGAAGCAGGCACTAGCCGGCTCCCAGATGCTACTGGTCGCCTTCGGCGCCCTGGTATTGATGCCCCTGATCACCGGGCTGGACCCCAACGTGGCGCTGTTTACCGCCGGCGTGGGCACCCTGATTTTCCACATAGTCACCGGCGGCCAGATCCCCATTTTCCTGGCCTCATCCTTTGCCTTCATCGCGCCGATCATCGCCGCCAAAGGCCGCTTTGGCCTGGAAGAAACGCTCGGCGGCCTGATGGCGGCCGGCATCCTGTACATTATCCTTGCCGGTGCGGTACGGGCCCGGGGCACCGGATTCGTCACCCGCCTGCTGCCACCGGTGGTCATCGCCCCGGTAATCATGACCATCGGCCTGGGGTTGGCATCCGTTGCGGTACACATGGCTTCTGGCCGCACCGGAGACGGCGCCGCCGAACTGGTGCCTTACAACACCGCCATCGTCATTGCCATGATCTCCCTGGCCGTCACCATCGTCATGTCGGTCTGGGCCAAGGGCATCTTCCGGCTGATCCCGATCATGTTTGGCGTTATCGTCGGCTACATCCTGTCCTGGTTCGCCGGCATTGTAGATACCACACCAATTCAGGAAGCCCCCTGGTTTGCTGTTCCCAACTTTGTCGCCCCCTCCTTCAGCTGGGGCGCCATCCTGTTCATGATCCCGGTCGCCATCGCCCCGGCCATTGAACACATCGGTGACGTACTCGCCATCGGCAACGTCACCCGCAAAAACTACCTGCAAAAGCCCGGCCTGCATCGCACCCTGTTGGGCGACGGCCTGGCCACCAGTGCTGCCTCCATGCTCGGCGGACCACCCAACACCACCTACTCTGAAGTCACCGGCGCCGTCATGCTGACCCGCAACTTCAACCCGAAAGTAATGTGGTGGGCCGCGGGTACTGCCATCGTCCTGGCCTTCGTCGGCAAATTCGGTGCAGCCCTGCAGACCATTCCGGTTCCGGTTATGGGCGGCATCCTGTGCCTGCTGTTCGGCTCCATCGCCGTGGTCGGCCTGAACACCCTGATCCGCCACCAGGTAGACCTGTCCCAGTCCCGTAACCTGGTCATCGTAGGCGTGACCCTGGTATTCGGCATCGGCAACATGGTGATTGGAACGCTGGAAGGTATTGCTCTGTGCGCGGTTGTCGCGATCGCCTTGAACCTTATTCTGCCGGGCGAGAAAGAAGCCTGGGGTAAGCGAATTCAGGAGCCCAAGGCTTAGTAAATGAAACCGGTCAGGTCGACACCGAGCTCGGCCTGACCTCTCTCCCCTAACAGCCGCCGGATTTCCATCCCGGCGTTGTCCGATTCAATTCACGAACGCTCTGATTCCCATACTGGCCAATTCGGTCGCGAGCCGTCGGCATGGCCTCCCAAAAATCTCGAAGGCCATGGATGGCCGGAGCGAAGCGCTCATGGATGAGCTCGTAGCGTTTTTTGGGAGGCCATGCCGACGGCTCGCCACACCAAACCATCAGGCTACAATCAGAGCCAAACTCCACGATCTAAATATCGCGCCGCATCTCCGGCGGAATCGGAAAATCAGGCATGCCCGGTTTTGCCCCGCGCCCCTTTCGGAACTGCCGAAGCTGAAACACATAAGCCAACACCTGAGCAATGGCCATATACAAACCGTCGGGAATTTCCTGCCCCACATCGGTATTGTGATACACCGCCCGGGTCAGCGGCGGCGTCCGCAGGATTTCTACCTTGTGCTCACGGGCAATTTCCATGATCTTGAAGGCAATCTCATCCGCCCCCTTGGCCACCACCACCGGCGCACCCATCGAATCCTGGTTGTACTTCAACGCCACCGCATAATGGGTCGGGTTGGTAATCACCACATCCGCTGTCGGCACGTCCTGCATCATCCGGCGCTGGGCCATCTCACGCTGCAACTGGCGAATCTTGCCCTTTACCTCCGGCTTACCCTCGGTGTCCTTGTACTCGTCCTTCACCTCCTGCTTGGTCATACGTAGTTTCTTCTGGTGATCATAGATCTGAAACGGCACATCAATCATGGCAATGATGATGGTGGCACAAGACAGGAAAAAGAAGCTCCAGCCCAAGGTCCAGACCACATGGGCCATGGCCGGAATAACCGGCTCTTCAGCGATCGCAAGCAGGTCCTCAGTGCGCAGGTTGAGAATCAGAATGGCCACCGAAAGCACCAACCCCACCTTGGCAATCGCCTTGACCAGCTCAATGAGGGAGCGCATCGAGAACATCCGCCCCAGACCCTTGATGGGATTCATCCGGCTGCCTTTCGGGGCAATCGCCTTGGCGCTGAACAACAAACCACCAATGCCAATAGAGCCTGCGATGGCCGCCACCAAGAGCATGATCAGAATGGGAGACAAGGCAAAGGCAGCTGCCTTGGCAGAAAGTATGAGCTGAACACTCATGTGGCGGGTGTCGTAGATCGCGGCACGCTCAATCACAAACGAGTCGCGCATGATGCCTTCAAGGGTATTGCCCAGGCCGCCACCAAACATCAACAATCCCCCGGCCCCGGCCAGCAACACCGCCATGGTGGCCAGCTCTTTCGAACGGGCAGTCTGGCCGTCCTCCTTGGCTTTCTCAAGTCGTCGGGGGGTCGGCTCTTCGGTTTTCTCCTGGCTGTTATCGTTCTCTTCAGCCATGGCTATGGTTGCCCCTGCAGCTGCCGCATAAAATCAAAGGTTTCCCGGGTGTACTGCTCAAAGTGCGGCAGAAAATTGGCGTGCAGCACCCAGATAGCAAACAATCCAAAAATCAGGCCAATGGGGAAACCGAGGGCAAAGATATTCATCTGCGGAGCGGCGCGGGTCATCACGCCAAAGGAGATATTGACGATGAACACGGCAGTGACGGCGGGCAGTGCCAGTAGAATGGCCGACACAAACATCCAGCTGATCCGGTGGGCAAGGTCCCACACCCCCGCCTGGCCAAGCCCCTCCATGCCAATGGGCATGATGTAGAAGCTCTCAATGAACACTTCGAACGCCACCAGGTGTCCGTTCATGGCGAGAAACAACAGAGTGATGGTGATGGTGTAGATTTGCGCCAGTACCGGCACGTTGACGCCATTGGCCGGGTCCATCATGGAGGCAAAACCAAGACCCATCTGCATGGCGATCATCTGGCCGGCAATCACGAAAAGCTGCCAAAGGGCCATCAGCGCAAACCCCAGCCCAACGCCGATCAGGATCTGCTGCAGGGTGATCACCACGGCATCGGCGCTGAACGCCTCAACCTGGGGAACTTCGGGGATCAGTGGGGCAATAAGCACGGTCATCAGCAGGGCCAGCCCAAGCCGCACTCGTGCAGGTACCAGTTGGGTACCGAAAATGGGAATGACCATCAAAAAGCTGGCCAGCCGGAACAGCGGCCACAGGTGCTGGCCCACCCATTGGCCAATCAGGTCTGCACTGAACTCCGCCGGTACCATCCCGTCAGCCGATCAGGAAAGGGATGCTGGATATCAGGCGATTGGCATGATCGAGCAGCAGGGTCAGCATCCACGGGCCGAGCGCAATGATCACTATCAGTGTGACCAACAGGCGAGGTAGAAAGCTCAGGGTCTGCTCGTTGATCTGGGTAGCTGCCTGGAAGGTACTCACCACCAGACCGATCACCAGACCCGGCCCGATAATGACAGCGGCAAGCAACACGATCATCCAGAGCGCTTCGCGCAGAATGTCGATCACGGTCTCAGGGGTCATGGTTGGCCTCCTATATCCCGTAACTGGCGGCAAGGGTGCCCATGATCAGCGCCCAGCCATCCACCAGAACAAAGAGCATGATTTTAAAAGGCAAGGAGATGATGATGGGCGACAGCATCATCATACCCATGGCCATCAGAACACTGGCCACCACCATATCGATGATAAGAAAGGGTATGAACAGAATAAACCCGATCTGAAACGCCGTCTTGAGTTCACTGGTCACAAATGCCGGCATCAGCACCCAGAAGGAAACGTCTTCGGGGGTTTCATACTGCACATCGGCGATGCGCATAAACAACGCAAGATCCGACTCCCGCGTCTGCTCCAGCATGAACCGGCGGAACGGCTGACTGGCCAGCTCCACCGCCTCCAGGGAGGTGACCTCTTCCTGCATGTAGGGCTGCAGCCCCACCCGATTGGCCTCTTCCAGTACCGGCTTCATGATAAAAATACTCAGGAACAGAGCCAAGCCCAGCAGAATCTGGTTGGATGGCGTTGCCTGCAAACCCAGGGCCTGCCGAAGAATGGCGAAGACCACGATGATGCGGGTGAACGATGTCATCATCATCAACATGGCGGGCAGGAAGGTCAGCGCTGTCATCAGCGCCAGGATTTGCAGGGTTACCGAGTATTCCTCGGTTCCGTTTTCTCCGGGCTGCACCGTAAAGGCCGGAATGCCCGGCAGGTCGGCAAAAGCCACAGGCGCCAGCAACAACCCAGGGAACAGCACAAGCAATGGAAGACAGCGTTTGAGCAGGGCCACGGTCATAGCGTCAGTCTTTCCTTTCCGGTGCCGACCAGGACTTGCCGATCATGCCCTGTAACCGGCGGGCAAACTCTCCGGTGGGAGGGTTGGCGGAATCCACAACCGGGTGGTCGAACACCTGCAGGGTTCGAATGGTGGAAGGGGTAATACCCAGCAATATTTGTTGGCCACCCACCTCCACCAGGGCAATCCGCTCCCGGGCCCCAATAGCCAGCACAGAGACCACCTTGATCGCGTTGTTATTCATGCCGGTCATGCCGTTCATACGCCGGATCAGCCAGGCACAGCCGTAGATCACCGCGACAACCGCCAGCAACCCAAGGCCCAGGCTGACAATGGTCCCCAGAGTATCCGGCGCGTTTCGGCCAGCGTCCCGAGCCGGTGCACTGGCCTCCTCGGCGAATGCTGGAACAGCAAAAATAAGGGGCACCAGGCCGTTCAGAAGTCGCACCATGTTACTTCTGCAACCGTTTGATGCGCTCACCCGGGCTGATCACATCGGTCAGGCGGATACCGAACTTTTCATTCACCATCACAACCTCACCGTGGGCAATCAAGGTGCCATTCACCAGCACATCCAGCGGCTCACCCGCCAGTCTGTCCAGCTCAATCACAGAGCCCTGGTTAAGCTGCAGCAGGTTGCGGATTGGAATCTGGGTGTTGCCCACTTCCATGGAGATGGTCACTGGAATATCGAGGATAACGTCGATATCCGGAGCTTCCCCGCTACCACCCATACCAGCGTCGTCAGGGAATTCTTCCATCGGGGCGGCACGAACATCCTGCCCGGGCTCATCGGCGCCCTCGGCTTCGGCCATCGCGGCTGCCCATTCGTCCTCACGGCCATCCGCATCGCTCTCTTCAGAACCACCGGTTTCCTCCATGGCAGCTTCCCACTCAGCAGCCAGCTTTTCGTCCTCGCTGAGCTCCTTATCGTCTTTCTTGTCGTCCTCAGCCATTGCGTCCCACCTTCAGTTGTTTCTTTACTTTGGGCAATGTCGCCCGCTCATGAATTCTCAGCGCCAGCTTTCCGTCTCGGGTTCCCAGTGTGGCCTTGTAGATCGGAATTCCATTGGCGGTAACCGTCAAATACTCGGGCACTTCTACAGGGATCACGTCCCCGGCCTTCATCCTGGCAATATCCCTAAGTGATATTCTGCGCCGGCAAACCGTTGTATTGATCGGAACATTCACTTCCTTGATGTCTTCCTGCAGGGCGTTGACCCACCGCTCATCAACATCGTCGATATCGCTCTGCACCCCGGCATCCAGCACATCCCGAATGGGCTCAATCATGGAATAGGGCAAAGCAAAGTGCAGCTCACCACCACCGCCATCCAGTTCGATATGGAAGGTACTGACCACCACCACTTCACTCGGGCTGACAATATTGGCCATCGCCGGATTCACTTCCGAGCTCAGGTATTCGAATTCCACCTGCAGGACCGCATGCCAGGCTTCTTTCATGTCGTGGAAAACCTGGTTCAGAACCATCTGGACAATGCGGGTTTCGGTGGGCGTGAATTCCCGGCCCTCAATCTTGGCGTGCCTGCCCTCCCCGCCGAAGAAGTTATCCACCAGTTTGAACACCAGCTTGGCGTCCAGAACGAACAGCGAGGTGCCACGCAGTGGGCGCACCTTGCACAGGTTGAGACTGGTGGGCACATACAGGGTGTGAATATATTCACCGAACTTCATGATCTGCACGCCACCGGTGGAGACGTCAGCATTCCGGCGTAAAAGGTTGAACAGGCTGATACGGGTGTAGCGGGCAAACCGCTCGTTGATCATCTCAAGGGTGGGCATACGGCCACGGACGATACGGTCCTGACTGGCCAGGTCGTAGGTCTTTACGCCGGTTTCATCAGTCTCTTCATAGGTATCTATGTCACCGTCATCCACACCGTGGAGAAGCGCATCAATTTCGTCCTGTGACAATAAATCCTGCATACCTGACCCTGCCCTGAGATTCGTTTACCCGATCGGGTACCTATTGCACTACAAAGTTTCTGAATAGCACCCGCTTGATCGACGGCTCACCTTCTTCCTCAAGCACCTGGTTAACGGTCGTTAGCAGCTGCTCGGCAAGAGCTGACCGCCCTTCCGGCGTCTGCAGCTCATTGAATTCACTCTTCCCAAGCACCATCACCAACTGGCTGCGAATCAACGGCATGTGCGTTTCCGCCGCGGCCAGGGCGACTGGGTCCGACGCTTCGAGTGACAGGTGAACCTGGGCGTAACGCTGGCGCCCCTGGGCCTGAACTGTCGTTACCAGCGGGCGCTCCAGGTCAATATAGCTGCTGGCGACAAAGGCCGGCTCTGACGTTGATGCCCGCTCACCTTCACCGCCACCCGGAAGGCCACCCCCGAGGAACCAGAGCGTTCCAACGATCGAAAGCGCAACCGCCAAAACAATGATCACCACCAGCATGATGATGAGCTTCAGTTTACCTTTCTTGGCGGGTGCCGGTGCAGCAGTGTTCTCAGCCATAATGTCCGCTTTGTCAGATTTTTGTCAGTCAGGCAATCTGCACCTGACTTTCCATGATTAATGCAAGGGGCGGGCCAGAACTCCCACCCCCCCCCGGTTCAGAACCGCAGTTTAGCGTTGCCGGAGGGGATGGGCAAAGAGGATTGGAGCGTTAACGCAAAGCGGTCAGAAAACGAACAAAATCAGGCAAACACATCCACCTCACCCTTCCAGGCCAGGTCGAGGCCAGCCATCTCTTGCAGGGACTCATCAGTATCTCCGGTCAACGGCCCGCCACTTTCGCCAGCCGACGCATGCTCTCCGGAACCATCTCCCTGCTCAGCACCCTGCCTGCCGGGCTGGTCGGAAACATCAAACTGACTCAGAGACAAACCCTGCTCCCCCAGCATATCCCGCAGCCTGTGGGAGTTGAGTTCCAGCTGCTCCCGTACAACCGGGTTGGCGGCCTGCACGGTGATGTTGGCCTGGTCATTCTGTACCCGAACCTTTACCTCCATCGGTCCCATATCCGGTGGCGTCAGGTGAATTTCTGCCACAGACATGTTTCGGGCGGTCAGCCAGCTGAGCTTGCCCATCACCTTGTCGCCCCATTCCGCCTGCCCCACGGGCACTTCCACCGATGTGGCATATCCCTTCAGGGGCACCGCAGCCTCTGCCGCCAGCCGTGCGGGTTGCGCTGCCTGTTGTGAAGCAACCTCCAGGGTTGCCTGGAATCTGGGGGCCGACAACAGGTTGGCGGGATCAACCGGTCTTGCACTCTCACCAGCCACGCCGGCAGACAACAGGTCGGTTAATTGCGTACTCAGATTCATGGCGGTGGTCGCCGGGCCTTGTTGTCCGTTCTGGCCATTGATGGCGCCTTGCATGCCAGCCATCGGCATCAGGGCGGGATTCATCAGGGGATCGGCATCGGTAGCCGGCAAGTGATTGCCTGCGGGCACCAGCAAGGACTGCAGGCTTGCGAAGGTCATCGGCACAGAGTCGATCTGAGAAGGCTCTTCCTGTTTGGCCGCAGTGCGCTGTGAACCGGGCTCTTTAGCCTCTGTAACCGGGGAGCCCGGCTTGTCGGCACTTTCCGAGGCAGCGGACTCTTTGGGCGCATTGGCGTCTTTCTTGTCGGCACGCCGGGCTTCGCGCTTGTCCTGAACCGCGCGGTTCTGATCCTGTCGATCTGCCTGCTTCTGGTCCAGACGCTTTCTTTCCGCGCGGGATACCTCGTCAAACCGCGACTCAGAGCCGGAATCCCGATTGCCCGCCGGTTTGTTGGTCGCTGTGTCCTTCTGTGCCCCCGGAGCTGGCGCCTGGGGAAGAATCATCTGCTGCATGGCAACCTCTTGCCGCTTTATCAACCTGTATTGCCCGCAATCGGGCTCTGAGTGGAAGATTGCAAAAGAGATGCCAGAACAAGCCTCAGGTTGATTCACCGAAGGATTTCAGCCGTGTGGTTACCTCTGAGAATTCCACCTCTATGGCTTCTACAATGGGTTCTGCTTCATCCAGGTTGCCAGCTTTACCCGCCTGCTCCGCCTCCATACACAATGCCCCGAGACACGGAGCACCGATATTGATACAGCTGCCCTTGAAACTGTGGGCCGTTTTAGCGAAGGCATCGGCGTCGCCTGCTTCCAGGTTCTGCCTGAGGCTGTCCAGGCGCGTTCGCGAGTCTGCCAGATAGGTCTGAATCAATACTTCAAACTCATCTTCCATGACATCCTGCAATTCAGCCAACGCCTCTTCGTCAAGATGTGGTTTGTCAGTCATCTGCAATCCTCTGCGTATCGTTGTGGCCGGAAGGCGCATTGTCGGCGAGTGCGGTTGACTCCCAATCATAAACGATTTCTACATGATTGCCGCGCCCATGCACCCTCAACTGCCGGGTCATCCGGCGCAATAGTTCAAGGCCGCGGCCCGCGTAACGTGTACCGGGAGGCAACCTCTGTTCCAACACCTTCTCAGAATAACTCGCAAAATCAAAGCCCTGCCCGCTATCCTCACAAACCACATGCAACCGACCGCCGGTATCCGTGGGCTGGTGGCTCAGGGCAAACCGGATATAGTGGCCGTTGGTATGGGCCAGTCGACGTCTTCTTTCCTTGTAATAGTGACCAAATCCGTCGGGGGATGTTTTCCAATCCGACGGCAGTTCGAGCACGCCGTGTTCCAGGGCGTTGTTGTAGAGCTCGGACAACAGGGTGTATACCTCACCGCTCTTGCGACGAAGACCAGGGACCTCCATACAAATGTGGAGCAGAAGGGGTAGCGGGTTGAAATCTGCTAGCGTTCGCTCTCGTACCTCATAGACACAGTGCCAGTCGACCGGCCCGGACAGCGCCGATTCCGGCGCCCGGTCATTCCGTGCCTGGAGCTGTTCGTGATGAATGATTTCCAGCACACACAGCGTCAGATCATCCGCGGCATCCGGTTTTCCGGTGAACATCCGGATGTGCTCCATCAACGCATCAAAGGGCTCCTTTGGTGGATCAAGATCCGCCAGAACCCGGTGTACGCCTGCTTCCCCGAATTGCTCACCCCGGACATTCCGTGACTCCGAGAAGCCATCGGTCATGATGACAACCTGGTCACCAGGTTGCACAGGCAGTACCGTCATGGAGGCCTGGAACTGATCGGGGGCCTGAACCCCCAACGGCAAATGCCGGGAGGGGATGGTCAGGTGTTTGCCATTGGCACGCACCAACCAGCCATCCGGCAATCCGCCATTCCAGGCGCGCAGCTGGCCCAGCTTGAAATCAGCATCGAGCATGGCCCCACAACAGAACATCCCCACCGGCAGGATCTTTTTCAGCTTTCGATTGATCTCAGAGAGAATGTCCGCCGCGCCAAACCCCTTGGTTGCCATGCCGTAGAAAATCTCGGCAACGGGCATGGCGCCGATGGCCGCGGGCAAGCCATGGCCAGTGAAATCCCCCAGAAAAATCAATGTACCGCCCCCGGGACGTTCCGCCGCAAACAGTACGTCACCATTGAAGACAGACAGCGGGGAAGCGTGATAGCGAATATGGGGGGCATTCAGGCATCCGGTATGGGCAACGTTGTCGAATACCCGCCGAGCGACCATCTGTTCCTCTACCAGTTGTTCGTGCTGCCGGCGGATCTGGTCCCGCTGGTCCGATAACACCTGGTGCATCTTGCGCATGCGATTGAAGGCATTGATCTTGGCTTCCAGGATCACCCGGTTATAGGGTTTCACCAGAAAATCGTCACCCCCAGCCTCCAGGCAACGGGCCAGCTCACTGGCATCGGACAGAGAACTCAGGAAGATCAGGGGGACTAGACGTTCACCGGCCAGGGCCTTGATCTGCCGGGCCGCCTCCATGCCATCCATTCTGGGCATCAGCGCGTCCAGCAGGACAATATCCGGCTGCTGATCACAGAACAGGGCAACTGCCTCTACGCCGTCCCTGGCCTCAACAACCTGATGACCAAGTCGCCGAACCAGGGCAGAGAGGATCAGCCGGTCACTGTCGCTGTCTTCAGCGATCAGTACCTTCAGGGCGTCGGCCTCAGCCGATGCTGAAGAGTTGCTCAAAATTGGAGATAGAGAGGATGCGCCGGACATCGCTATTGCAGTTCTCGATTGAGATACTGGCACTGTCTCCACCGGCATGGTCCCGCAACAGGAGCAACATACCCAGGGCGGAGCTGTCGAGGTAAGTGGTGTCGGAGAGATCGATCACATAACGGTTGACGCTGGCATCACTGTGCTCATAAGCGTCACGGAAGGCCTGATGAGTGCTGAAATCAAAACGGCCCTCTACCCGGATTGTCAGAGTCTGACCGTCGTCACTCCGGCGAGTTTCTATTGGCATTCCGTCACCCCCCGGCCCCTGTGTTCAACGATCATGGCAGTTCTCCCCGTTCAGCATGTACCGTATCTGGGTAAGCATAGCCAAGTTAGCGAAAAATGCATCTGACATTACTGATTGAGATCAACCCGGCATGTCATCGGTTTCGGCGGGTGAAGGCGCGGCCAGCGGCTTCATCCGCCAACTTCTGATCCTTCATGTCCTGGTCCCTCTGTTCCTGTTGGCGGCAGGATTCAATGTACTTTTCCATACCCCGACGCCTCTCCCAGGCCTGCTGCCACTCTTTGCGGCGAACCTCGAACACCTGCTCGGCCTGCTGCAACTGGCGGTTCTGCTGGGCAATCACCTGATCGAGCTGGGCAATAAAGGCTTGCCAGGCCTGCAAGCGAGCCACGGGCACCACCCCCTGCTGGTTGGCACGGATCTGGTCACGGTATTCCTGCTGATAGCGTTCCAGGTTTTCCACCTGTTCCCGATGCGCTTCAGCCAGCTTGCGGGCCTCACCCATGCGCTCGAGAGCTTCCTGCTCCTTACGTTCTTCCAGGGCGAGTACCGGTTCCAGCCGCTTCGAGCGTAACATTAACCTTCACCACGCTCAGCGGCGGGGTTATGAACGGCCGTCTTGCGCCGTTCTGGCGAGCGGCGCTCCGGAACCACCTCCAGCAACTGTTCTATGCTCTCGCTCAAGGGGGCGGACTCGTTCAGCCCCTGTTGCAGGAATTGCCGCATATTACCGATGTGCTGAATTGCAAAGTCAGTTTCAGGGTCAGAGCCCTTGACATAAGCACCCACACTGATCAGATCCCGAGCCTGCTGGTAACGGGAATACACCTGTTTGAACCGCTGGGCGCGGGAGAAATGTTCGGCTTCGGTAACCTGAGGCATGACCCGGCTGATAGACGCTTCCACATCGATGGCCGGGTAATGGCCCTCTTCGGCCAACCGGCGGGACAACACAATATGGCCATCCAGAATCGCCCGGGCAGCATCGGCAATCGGATCCTGCTGGTCATCGCCTTCTGTAAGAACGGTATAAAAGGCGGTGATGGAGCCACCACCTGGCCGTCCGTTGCCGGTCCGTTCAACCAACTGTGGCAATTTTGCGAAGACCGAGGGCGGATAGCCTTTTGTGGCGGGCGGTTCCCCCACAGCCAGGGCGATCTCACGCTGGGCCTGGGCATAACGGGTAAGCGAATCCATCAACAGCAGCACCCGCTTCCCCTGATCACGATAGTACTCGGCAATACGGGTGGTCAGCATGGCGGCCCGCAGCCGCATCAGCGGCGAATCATCCGCCGGGGCAGCCACCACAACCGAGCGGGCCAGACCTTCCTCGCCCAGAATGTCTTCGATGAACTCCTTGACCTCCCGACCCCGCTCACCAATCAGGCCAACCACGGTGATATCGGCGTCGGTAAACCGGGTCATCATGCCAAGCAGCATACTTTTACCCACACCGCTGCCGGCGAACAGCCCCAGCCGCTGGCCCTGGCCCACAGTCAGCAAGGCGTTGATCGCCCGGATACCCACGTCCATGGACTGCCGAACCGGAGCCCGGTTCAGTGGGTTAATGATGTCTCCTGTAAGCTGGACCCTGGCCTCAGCCTGCAAAGGCCCTTTGCCATCCAACGGATCGCCAGCACCGTTCACTACCCGCCCAAGCATTTGCGGGCCCACCGGCACCAGGCTGGCCGACGACAGCGGAATCACCCGGGCGCCGGGTTTCAAGCCCTCGATGGCCGTCAGCGGCATCAGGTAAACCTTGTCTTCCTCGAAGCCAACCACTTCTGCTTCCACACTGCCGCTGCTTTCGCCCTGAATGATGCAACGATCACCCACGACCATCGGGCAGCCAACACACTCGAGGGTCAGACCCACCATGCGGGTCAATCGACCAGACAATTCCGGTTCGGGTTCAGCAACAATGGCGCCCTGAAGCTGGCGCAGGCGTTCAGCCAGGCGGTAGGTCATCGTCCTCGCCCTGCTCTGGTGCGGCATTCGGCAAATCAGTCTCGGGACTGGTCATGTCCGATTCGCTCAGGACGTCCCGATGAAAATCGCTCCGGTCCGCCATGATTGAACCCAGCTCTTCATCTTCGGCGCCGGCGTGATCACTCAACTGCTCCTCAAGCATGCCCTGTACCGCCCGCTGAAAGCGTTTCTCAACGGTGTAGTCCACCAGACTGTGGCGGGACTCTACTTTACATCCGCCAGGCATCAGGGTGTCGTCTTCGATGATTGAGGGACTGACTTCCAACCGTTCGGCCACTTCGCGAACCGGCTCAAGATCATCCGGGTGAATATGTATTCGGAGGTTATCGGCGGTGGAAGGCAAGGCCGCAAGGGCTTTACGGACCACCTGGCGAATCTGGGAAGAATCCAGGCTCAGCTCCCGGTAAACCACCGCCCTGGCCAGCACGGTGGTCAAATTGACCAATACAGATTCCAGTTCTTCCTCATGGCGCTGGATCGGCAACACCAGTTCGCCCAGCAAATGCTCCAGGCGATCAACCCGGGATTCCATTTCCTTTCGAGTCGCTTCTTCGGCCTGCTGCTGGCCCTGTTCCCGGCCCTCTGCTTCGCCGGCCTGAAGCCCCTGCTGGTGCCCCTCGGCACGGCCTTTCTCAAAGCCTTCCTGGTAGCCTGCCTCCCGGCCTTCCTGAAAGCCGTCTTCCCTGGCGGCCTGACGAATCTCTTCAAGATCCGCCGCTGTCAGCGGTTTGACTTCCTGCTCCTGAACCACCTGGTTACCCCGTTCATCAAGCAGGGGAAGTTCCCACCGTTCCCAGGCGGTCAGCTGTTCTTTCGGAATGCGCTTGGTGTCCTGGTCTGAATCTTTCATCACATCATTTCTTCACCGGCACCACCGAGGGAAATCTCACCGGCTTCCGCCATCCGGCGTGCCACGGTAATGATGTCTTTCTGGGCGGCTTCCACCTCGCTGACTTTCACCGGACCCTTCGCTTCCAGATCGTCCTGCAGAAGTTCAGCGGCACGCTTCGACATATTCTTGAAGATCTTGTCCTTGACCGCATCATCAGCGCCCTTAAGGGCAACCACCAGCACTTCGGAAGATACTTCCCGGAGCAGCGCCTGAATGCCGCGGTCGTCCACTTCCTTGAGGTTGTCGAAGACAAACATCAGGTCTTCAATGGTTGAGGCCAGATCCGGGTCCATGTCCTTGATGGAGTCCATCAGGTTACCTTCAATGCCACGGTCCATGAAGTTCATGATATCCGCCGCCCGTTTGACACCGCCAATCCGACTGGTCTGGGCTGCGGAACCGCCAGAGAACTGTTTTTCGAGAATGTCGTTGAGCTCCTGCAGGGCCTGGGGCTGGATGCTTTCCAGAGAGGCTACCCGCATCATGACATCAAGCCGGACTTTTTCATCCAGGGTTGCCAGAATTTCGGCGGCCTGGTCGGGATCAAGGTAGGAAATGACGATGGCCTGAATCTGGGGGTGTTCGTAACGGATAATATCGCCAACGGCCCGTGGCTCCATCCATTTCAGGGTATCCAGGCCCGTGGTGTTGCCGCCCACCAGAATCCGGTCAATCAAACTGGCGGCTTTGTCATCGCCCAGGGCCTGGGTCAGCATGGCCCGGATGTAATCGTCATTACCAACCCCGAGCCCGGTCTGGCCGCCCACGGCTTCGACAAACTGGTTCAACACAAAGGTGACGTCGTCTTTACTGATATCCCTCATCTGGGCCATGGCAACGCCCACACGCTGTACTTCTTTCGGGCCCATGTGTTTGAGCACCTCGGCGGCATCTGCCTCGCCCAGGGACATCAACAGGATGGCCGCCTGCTCGACACGCGGAATCTTGCGCTGCTGTTTTCTGGGGGTGTTATCCCCCTGGAACTGAGCGTTCTCTTCAGTCATCGACATTCACCCACTGGCGCATGACCTGAGCAACCCTGGCCGGGTCTTCCGCAATCAGGCCTTTGAGAGCATTCAATTGCCTATCATAACTGTCTGTGGCACCCGGCAAAAGCAGATCATCCTGGGCTGACATGGCGTCTCTGAGCGCATCGCCGCCCTCGATTCCATCCAAGCCACCGTAACCACCACCGTCAGATTCATCACTGCGCTCTTTGGTTCCCGCGCCAGAAAGGCTCTTGAGCGTGGGCCGTAGCAAGCCTAACACCAGAATCAGAATCACCAGGCCGGCCAGAACCTGCTTCATCAGGTCCCAGAACCAGGGCTGCTCCCAGAATCCCGGCGTGTCAAACTCCACCGATTCTTCCGGCGAAAACGCCGTGTTCATAACCGTCACACTGTCGCCTCGGGCGGCCGAGTAACCGACCGCGTCCCGCACCAGCATACTCAGGCGCTGAAGTTCCGATTCCGGCCAGGGCTCATAGGTAACCTGCCCGGTTTCCGGGTTCACCACCTTCATGTCATCCACTGCCAGGGCAACGGTTACCCGCTTGATACCGCCCAACTGCTGACGTGTATAGCTGACGGTGCGGTCCAGTTCATAGTTTCGGGTGGATTCACGACGCACATTCACCGGAGGTGCCGCGGGAGCACCATCACCTTCCTGGCCCGCTGCCTGTTCGGGCACGGTTGCATTGCCCGGGGGCTGGTTGCTCAAGGCGCCCGGAATGCCACTGTTCGCACCGGCACCGCGTTGTTCACTCAGCTCACGTTCGCTGCGCACCGCCTGCTGTTCCGGGTTATACAGTTCTTCCGCCCGCTCCACGGCGGAGAAATCGAGATCTGCGGTGACTTCCGTACGGAAGCGTCCATTGCCGACAATCGGGGCGATCATTGACGCCACCCGGCGCGAAAGACGGTCTTCAACCCGCGCCGTATACTCGTACTGGTCTTTCATCTGGTCGGCATTAGCCCGGATTTCGTCCCCGGTCAGCAGATTGCCGTTCTGATCCACCACCGTGACCTGTTCCCGGCTCATCATCGGCACGCTGCCGGCGACCAGGTTAACAATGGCGCGGATCTGTTCCTGTTCAGGCCGGCGACCGGCAAACACTTCGAGGAACACCGACGCCGTTGGCTCTCGGGCATCCCGGATAAACACCGAACGCTCGGGAATGGCCAGGTGTACCCGGGCATTGCGCACACCACGCATGGTGGCGATGGTGCGGGCCAGCTCACCCTCGAGACCACGGCGATAGCTGATGGTTTCCATGAACTGGGAGGTACCCAGACCCCGGTCCTGATCCAGCAACTCGTAACCGATGGTACGCCGATCGGTCACCCCTTCGGCGGCCAGTTTCAGGCGGGCGTTATGAACTTCATTAGAAGGAACCAGGAGCGCGCCAGTGCGCGGATCCATCCGGTACTTGATGCCATTGCTGTCCAGAATGGTCGTGACATCCTGTGGGTTGTAAGCAGAGAGATCCCCCACAACCGGCTGGTAGTGGGCTCCTGGGCCCAAAGCACCACGGCAACCCCTAGCGCAACACTGGCCGCCAGGCCGACCATCAGGCCAACCTGTCGTAACAGATTCAGGCGGTTGAAGCCCAGCAGAAGGTTGCTGCGGCTTTCAGGTGCATCCGCGTCCTGGGTTGCCGGCACGTCAGTGGCAGTGGTTTGTGCTGGTACGCTTGCCATGCTGGTGCTCCGTTATCAGATCGGCATATTCATGATGTCTTCGTATGCTCGTACCACCCGGTTACGCACCTGGGTGAGCGCCTCGAAAGACACACTGGATTTCTGGGCGGCAATCATCACTCGGGTGATATCGACATTGGGGTCACCCATGTCGTAGGCCGTGCGCAGGTCGTTGGCCTGCTTCTGGGCATCATTCACACTGTTGACCGCATTGCCCAGCATATCGCTGAAACTGGGAATTTCCCGGGGTTCCTGAACGTTGCGCGGGCCGTCAACACGGCCACGAACCGATTGATCCTGTTCAATACGCTGGTTCTGCATCATCTGGGAACGCAGGGAACGGATATCTGACAGAACACTGTTGATGTCGGCACGCTGAACCATATTTCTCTCCACGCTAACCAGGCTAAGCCCTCGGGCTTCACTTGTTCGTTACATGGATAGGGCTAAGCAAATGACAGGCCAGAAACACTTTATCGTTTCAATTCAATAGATTGAGGAGCTTTAATGTCAGAGAGGGTTAATCAGTGACGGACATTTGACGAAGACAGGTAGCAAGGACAGGCGTATAAAAAACGGCACCCCGTAGGGTGCCCGAAGGAGTATAGGTCTAGACAACAAACAAAAACGGCTTTCAGGCCAACGCAAGTTCGGACTCAAGGTCGATCCCGGCATCGCGCATCTGGGCCAGTTTGTAGCGGAGCGTTCTGGGGCTGATACCCAGCTGCTCTGCGGCCCGATTGCGACGACCTCGTTCTTTCTTGAGCGTCTGGATAATGATACGGAACTCCTGCTGTCGCAGATCATCCCCCAGCGAACCGGCCTCGTGAAGCTCTTCACTAAGCGGTTCCGGTGCCGACTCCATCGGAACGGACTGGAGGGGTTCGGGCTCTGACGGCTGGTGATTAATCTGTGGTGCGACACTGTGCAAACCCGGTGAGCCGAAATCGGCCCGGCCAGTGATCCCCAGCTCCAGGCACAAATCGCCCTCGTGAATCACATTGCCCTGCTGCAGCACCAGTGCCCGCTGAATGGCATTATCAAGCTCGCGAACATTACCGGGCCAGCGGTGGCTGATCAGTGCCTTGCGCGCATCCTCCGCCAGGGCAATACCGGTTAGCTTCATTTTCCGACAGTGCTTCTTGAGCAGGAACTTGGCCAGCGGCAGTATATCCAGCGGCCGCTCCCTCAGAGGCTGCCAGTGCATGGGAAATACGGTCAGGCGGTAATACAGGTCTTCACGGAACTTGCCCTCACGGACGTAATCCGCCAGGTCGCGGTTGGTGGTTGCCACGACACGAACATCCAACGGGATGGTCTTTCGTCCTCCTACCCGCTCCACTTCACGCTCCTGCAACACCCGTAGGAGTTTAGACTGCAAGCCAAGCTCCATTTCGGAAATTTCGTCCAGCAGGATGGTGCCGCCATTGGCCTGCTCAAACTTACCCGGGGACGACGCCACCGCACCGGTGAAGGCCCCTTTTTCATGACCAAACAGTATGGCCTCAAGCATGTTCTCGGGAATAGCGGCACAGTTAATCGCCACAAAGGGCTGATCTGCCCGGGGCGACTGCTGGTGAATATAGCGGGCCAGCACTTCTTTACCGGTGCCACTCTCGCCAGAGATCATGACCGTGGAATCGCTGCCGGCAACTTTCGCCGCCAACTGGAACATGCGTTTGCTGATCGGATCTTCCGCCACCGGTTCGTCACCGGATTTTGGTTTCGCGCCACCCACCACCTTGGTGACCGCCTCCACCAGAACCTGGGGCTCGAAGGGTTTGACCAGATAATCAATGGCTCCGGACTGCATGGCAGACACCGCGTGGCTGATCTGGCCATAGGCAGTAATCAGCATCATCGGTAGCCCGGGATAATGGCGCTGCACTTCCGCCAGCAGTTCGTGACCAGACATTCCCGGCATGTTGACGTCGCTGACCACCATATCGACGGGGTCGCGAGCCAGGGCGGCAAGCGCCTCCTGGCCGCTGGCAGCTTCCCGCACCCGGAACTTGGCCAGCTCCAGGGTGGTGACCAGCGCCTCCCGCAGGTCCCTGTCATCCTCAACAATCAGAATCTGGGCCTTAGCCATGGTATCTGCCTCCAACGTCTATTCGTTATGCTCTGTCGGCCAGGGTCGGCAGCTGCAGTGTAGCCACTGCGCCGCCCTGCTCCGGCGAGAAAATAGAAAAGCGGCCGTTATGGGCCTTGACCACCGCCTGCACCACGGCCAGGCCTAGACCGGTGCCGTGAGACTTGGTGGTGTAAAATGCTTCGGTGATCCTGCCGGACTGCTCTTTCGAAAAGCCCGGGCCATTGTCCAGCACCCGTATCTCCATACCTTCAGCGGACGACGCCAGTTGAACTTGCACGTCGGTGGCACCGGCTTCCAGGCTGTTGTTCACCAGGTTCATGCAGGCGCCGACCAGGGCATCGCGGTTACACATCAATCGGCACTGGTCATCTACCCGGCTGTCCAGTGTCACATCAATACCACTGGCGGGTTTCAGACCCTCAACGGCCGCGGACAGGGAGGCCACCAGTTTGCCGGCCGACAACTCCTCCGCCAGGCGGGTTTCGCCACGGGCGAAAATCAGCATGTCCCGCACCTGCTGCTCCAGGTGAGTCAACCTCGACATCAGTCGTGAAGCACACCGCTGACGCAGCTCTTCGTCCAGGTCCGGCTGGCTCAGGTGACCGCCGTATAAAATGGCGGCAGACAACGGAGTGCGGATCTGGTGGGCCAGAGACGCCACCATCCGGCCCATGGCAGACAGGCGCTGGGCATGGGCCAATTGTGACTGCAGCTGCCGGGTCTCGGTCAGGTCGGTTAACAGAATCAACTGGCCGGGCTGGTTTTCCATGGTCCGGATTTCAATGCTGACGCGCCGGCCATCTTTGAGTGACACTTCGTGCCCATCATCACTTCGGGGCGAAAAACAGCGCTGGATAACGTCTACCCAACGTTCGCCATCCAGTGGCTCACCCAGCAAGGAAATGGCCGCCGGATTGCACTGACTGACCACGCCCTGCTGATCCAGCACCACCACGCCGGCAGGCAGAGCGTTGAGCAGGGTCGACAAGCGGTCGGCCAACTGTTCTTTTTCTTCAAGCTCCTGCTGACGCTGAAGCGTCTCGTGGGAAAGCTCACCGGAGAGCTGGTTTACACGGGATTCCAGGGTTCGGTAGGAGTCGGTAATCTGTCGGGACATGCGATTGAACAATTCAAGCGCGGAATCCACGGCTTCATCACCCTGTTGAGGAAACAGAGCGGTGACCTTGTCATTAACATCAGCAGCGGCATTGGCACCTGACTTCTGGTGACCGGATTCCATGGCAACGCGTGCGTGACTCATAACCTTCCCCCTGACGGGCCCCGACCGGGCCAACGGATCTTTCGTTCAGGTTCGGTAAAGCCAACACCATGCCAACTTGATTTTTTTGATATTTTTTAGATGGTTATAAAAACGAGGAAAAGTAAATCGACAAGTTTCCGTCGGTCAGAACGACGAACGACGCCAGAGGTTACAAACCTTTGACGCCGTTCGGAGGCAGCCATCAACCTTCGTCTGACTCTTCCCGAAGGCCATATTTGCGGACTTTCTCCACCAGGGTGGTACGGCGAATTCTGAGCTTCTCGGCCGCCCGCGCCACTACGCCGGCAGCTTCATCAAGCGCCTGCTGAATAAGCTGCTTCTCCAGATTGGAGAGGTAGTCCTTGAGATCGATACCATTCACCGGTAACAGGGCCGGCGCATCCAGGCCCACCAGCCCGGGAATGGCCGATGGCATGCCGGTGTCCTCCACTGGGCGGTTCTCGTCATAGTCGTCCACGTAGCGAAACTTCTTGGGCAACTCCTGCACACCAATCACCCCGTAGGGATGCATGATGGCCAAGCGCTCAACCAGGTTGGCCAGCTCCCGCACATTGCCGGGCCAGTCATGGCGACACAGACTCATAATGGCAGCGGAGTTCATCCGCAGTGAGCCGCGCTTCTCTTTCTCCATCCGGGAGATCAGCTCATTAATCAGCAACGGGATGTCTTCCACCCGTTCTCGCAGCGCCGGCATTTCAATGGGAAATACATTGAGACGGTAATAGAGGTCTTCCCGGAAATCGCCGGATTCAATCATGTCTTCGAGATTCTTGTGAGTGGCGGCAATCACCCGCACATCCGCAGACTGGGTACGGTTACTGCCCACACGCTCAAAGGTACGCTCCTGCAACACCCGCAGAATTTTAACCTGCATGTTCAGCGGCATATCCCCGATTTCGTCCAGGAACAGGGTGCCCCCTTCGGCCAACTCAAAACGCCCTACCCGGGCGGTAATGGCGCCGGTAAAGGCTCCTTTCTCATGCCCGAACAGCTCGCTCTCCAGCAACTCTGCGGGAATGGCGCCGCAGTTGACCGGCACAAACGGCTTATCCCGGCGGGAGGAATGATAATGCAGGTTACGGGCGACCACTTCCTTGCCGGTACCGGATTCACCGGTGATCAGAACGCTGACGTCTTTATCAGCCACCTGCTCCATCAACTGGCGCACCTGCTGAACCTTGCGACTGGTGCCCACCAGACTGCGGAACAACTGAACACCCCGCTGCTGCCCCCGCTCCTTGCTGCGACTGAACTGGTCGTGGTAAATCTGGGCCCGGTAGAGTGAATCCACAAACTTGGTGTAGTTCAGGGGCCATTCCATCCTGGCGATTATGCGGTTCGCATCGTCTTCCGACACGCCCTTGAGGTCCGGGTCACCCACCAGAAGAATCGGCAGCCCCTGGGCCAGTTTGCACACCCTCTGCACATGCGCGGTGCTGGCGGCGTCTTCGCCGTTGATCACGGCTACGCCGATACTTTCTTTGGTCTGCTCGTCGTCGCTCTCCAAAAGCGCCAATGCTTCGTCACCGGCCAGCACCTGCTCTTCGCCGACAAATTCCAGAATGGTGATCAGGTCCCTGCGCCTGGAGTCATCCTCACTCAGCACCAGCACTTTGTTATTTTTGGACATTCACGAGAATCTCTTTGGGAATTTGTGCGGTATTTAAGACTGTATAAGCTCAGGAGTCAATTTTATGACGCTATCTTTGGCGGTTTGTTGAAACGTTCTGATAAGCACGGGCCGCCGTACGGTTTTCATTGACGCCCTTGAGCGATTCCCGGGCTTCATCCCGGGCCTTGACTGCGGCCTGGTTTGCCGCTTCCACGAACTGATTCAAAGCGTCCAGGCGGTCCCTGATCAGGGCCGCATCAATGCGCCCCTGTTCCAGCGCCACCATTAACGGTTCAATTGCGGGTTTAACGCGGGCATTCAGTTCCGCAAGTTGCTCCCAGTCCTGGGCAGCGAGGGCCTGGTCCAGCTCGGACCGGAGTTGATCAAGGCTTTCAAGAAGAGCCTGGGGGTCTGCCATACGGCGTACTCCTCGGTTTAACGAAATGTCAGAGCCTGGCAGCCGGTTAAGGCGGGCTGCTACCCATGCACAGGCAGCACCCCGCGGAAGTTACCTGCGTGCGGCCCGGCGGGCGGCGGCGGCGGTAAATTCGTTACCACGATACCCAGGCTCAAAATTGTAAGCTGAGTAGCCGTTGTCCAAGCCATCGATATAGTAACGCTGTGCTTTCAGATCATACGTCATTTCCATGGTGGTCCAGAAGACCGGCACACTGTAATAGACAATGTTGTGTGCTTCGGATACGCGCCAGAGTTCACCAGCCTCGTTATATTCTTCCGTGGCCAGAATCTGCCAGCTGTCCTCATCAATGTAGTAAACACGGCGATCATAGATGTGGCTGATGCCGGTGCGTCGCTTGGCCTCGACCACCCACACCCGGTGAAGCTCATATCGGGTCAGGTCCTGATTGATGTGGTTCGGCCGGATCACGTCATTTGGCCGAACACTTTCATCGTGCAGTTTGTAGGCGTTGTAGGGAACGATCAGTTCACGCTTGCCTTTAAGTTCCCAGTCGTACTGGTTGGGGGCACCGTTGTACATGTCCTTCTGGTCGACTGAACGCAGAGACGAAGAGTTCGGCAGGTCCGTCTCATAGGCCAGATTCGGGGACCGGCGCAAACGGCGGGAACCGGAATCGTAACGCCATGCCAGCCGCGGTGAGCGAACCTGGTCAAGGGTTTCATGCACCAGGGTAATGGTGCCAGCCAGGCTGGACGGCGCGACGGTTTCGGTTTTCAGGTAGAAAATCTTGTTATCGATGTCTTCCAGCTCAGCGCCGGGGCGACTGTATGCAAAGAAATAATCGTACTGGTTGACGACAGGGTTGAATGAGCCGTCCCGCTGCGGCGTAGCCGATGCACTGCGGAACGACAGTTCCTCACCCCGGTACCGGAGAATATGGTTCCAGATCGCTTCCAGACCGTTCTGTGGAATGGGGAACGGACTGGTCATGATGGTGTCTCGAACACCGTTACCGTTATCCAGGAGTTCAGCTGTCAGAGCGTTCTGGTAAAACTTCTCGTAGACATGCTCGGGGAACGCTGCTGTTCGGCGGGTCTGGTACACCGGCATGAAAAATTCCGGGCCATACTGCTCCAACATCTGAATGTGGCCGTCCGACAGTATGTCCCGGTACTGGTCCAGATTGTCACGGGTAATAACGTACAGCGCTTCGTCTTCCGGGAACGGATTAATCTCTACGGTGCCTTCGCGCCAATTGGTCGGGGGTGAAGTCAACCCGCCAGTCCACGCCGGAATAGTGCCAGACTCGTTACCCGCCCGTTCTGCACCCACTGGTGTGAGATCATTCTTCAAACGCTCGGCCTCGGCCGGCGACACCTTTGCCAAGACAGGACCTGAACACCCCAATACCGCCGCTGCAATAGCAGCAATTATCCGGTTCCGCATCCTCATTACCTCCAATAATGGACCACAAGACGATCAAAGCTTGTTCAATCTGTGCGCCTTTTTGCCAGTTTCAAACGACCGTTTCAAGTGATTGTTTGTAGTTTCTTGTGAAATGCAGCTATTCCGGGGAGCCCAGGGGAGGAGAAATTAGCGCGCAAAAATGATAGACTCTGACGGTTGTTCTTATTGGACTCTTGAACGCTCACGTAGTGCGGGTGGTAGATGGCATCACAATGGTACTCACTGGTAGCCCAAAAGCTTTTTCTGGCCAACACCTTACTCGCCAGGCTTGAGTCGGACACCAAGCGCTCCGCTGCGGAAACGGAAGCGCTGTCTCAGGGCTCCGCCGAGCTCCTGCTGCGGGCAAGGCAAACGCTGCTGGTCATGATTGCCCGATACCATCAGCATAAAGCCGAAAAACCACAGACACTGACGGAACTGGAAGCGCTGTTTCCTTACGAGGTACACGAGACCCGGCTTTTAAGAGAACTGGCGGAGACATCAGGAAGCTGGTGGAACCATCTTGACCAGGTTGAATCAGCTTTGAGCCAGCCTCCGACCACACGCAAGAATGTTACGGAAGAGAATATCATTGCGGTTTCCGTCGAACAGGGCCCGGACCGTTCCGCCGCAACACTCAGAAAGACTCTGGCGGCCATGACTGAACTGGCCAAACGGCTTGAGGAACAACACAGCGAGTGGTAGCCCCACCCTGTTGGCTAAATTCCCGCACCGAATCGAATACACCAAGACAAAGGTTGAACGAATGTCACCATCGTTTTTTGAAATCGTACAACTTGCCAATGGCGACTACGCCTTGCGCCGCATTGATGACGACGCAGCGCCGTTGGTGCGCATTTCCTTCTCGCAGGAGGCCAGGGAAATGATGGAAGACCGCGACATGAGCGTAGCCAAGGCCATGATCGCGGCTGGAATTGAGGCCGCTGGCAACATCGCCCACGACATCGACTGGGACGATGACGACAACGATCTGACCGAATCCCAGCCTCAGTACACCCTCCACTAATCCACTTTACCGATGACGCAGCACCACACCGTGGCTGCTTCCTTGCGCTGAAGCCTTTTGAAGGGACTCAAAGGCTGACCGTCCGAGCTTGTTAGTCCAAAGCACCACCGCATGACAGGTACCGGCGCTCAACGCACGCTCTGCCAGTTGTTGGGCGGAATAATCGTTTGTTGACCGCAATACCAGCAACTCACTGGCGACAATGCCGTGCATCTTCTGCCACTTTCCAACCAGGGACTGTGGCGGATCAATCAGGGCCAACCAGCGCTTTTCCTGATTTAGCTGGGTAAGCATGGGCAACAGCAACTGGACGTTCTCTACCTGACCTTCCGGAAGAATAATTTCTGTCACGTTACCGCCAAAATCCCTGGTACCCGGACTGACTTCCGACGACGAGTAAACAGCCTCAGCCCGCGTTTTTCCTGTAGACACCGCGCGGGCCGGGATAACGGCCGCCGGCTGGAATGCCATGTTCTGAGTGAAGCTCAACTGTTCCATTACTCACCTACCTGCATTACGCGTGTCTGATGGTTAGTGCAGATCTGATCGACGGATCACACCGACGCCGAGACCCTCAATAAACAACTCCTGTTCCGTCAGATCTATTTCGATGGGCGCAAATTCTTCATTTTCTGCGATCAGCCATACTTTGGAGCCCTCGCGACGAAACCGTTTTACTGTCACTTCCTCGCCCACGCGCGCCACAACAACCTGGCCATTGTGCACATCCTGAGTGCTGTGAACGGCCAGCAGATCGCCGTCCAGAATGCCTATATCCTTCATGCTCATACCTCGAACGCGCAGCAAATAGTCTGCAGAGGGCGAGAAGAAATCAGGCAGTAATGAACAGTGATCTTCAATATGTTCCTGAGCGAGGATTGGGCTACCCGCAGCCACCTGGCCTATCACCGGCAACCCCGGGTCCGGCTCAACTTCCGGCAGTCGAATTCCACGACTTGCACCGGGCACCATCTCGATGGCGCCCTTCCGGGCCAGTGCACGCAAATGTTCTTCGGCAGCATTCGCTGACCTGAAGCCAAGCTCGGCGGCAATTTCTGCCCGGGTTGGCGGGTATCCGGTTTCATCAACATACCGCCGGATAATATCCAGCACCTGGGACTGTCTTGCGGTCAGCTTCATGCAGTTACTCCGATCAAAACTTCCTGGTTTTATATACAGTGATTTGACTATATACAGTGTTTTATCCAGTGTAAAGCCTTAAGGTTATTTTTATGTCAGGTGTCCAGAGCCTGCAAATCCCTGTGTTAAGGTAAAACTCCGACCGCCGAAAAGGATGCCAATAGCCCATGAACTCGAACGATCGGTGCAAGATGCCGGAACAACTACGCAATCATCAGGGTGACGAGAGAAAGGTCGGTGTTGAGATCGAACTCTCGGGGCTTAGCTACGATGAGCTGGTTGACCATGCCTCCCGTTTACTCGAAGGTATACCCGAGCTCGCCTCCCGCTATGTAACAAAACTCGAGACAAAAGCTGGCACCTTCACTATTGAGCTGGACTCCGATCCGATCAAAGACCTGGACCTGGATGACGAACGGCTGCCTCAGTCCATCCGTGATCTGAGCAACCATGCCATGGACGTCATCGACTTTGCCGCAGAAAGAATTGTTCCTCTCGAGATCGTCGGGCCACCGCTGGCTTTTACCCGGGTAGAGCTCATTGAACACCTGGTTGATGAGCTCAGGGAACTGGGGGCTGAAGGCAGCCGGGAGGCCATCTATTTTGCCTTTGGACTGCAACTCAATCCCGAGCTCCCGGACCTGGAGCCGTCCACCATCGTCAGATACCTGCAAGCCTTTGCTGCCCTGTATGACTGGCTCAAATCCCGGCATCAGCTCGACATAAGCCGTAAATTCACCACCTATATCGAGCCCTGGAGCAGCCGTTACACGGACAAGCTGATGGCAGAAGACTATGCGCCCGACCAGGCCTCGTTAATGAAAGACTACCTGCACTTCAACCCGACCCGAAACAAAGCCCTGGACCTTTTACCGCTGTTTGCACACCTGGATTCAGAGCTTCTTAGTGACTATGTAAACGATCCGCGCATCAAAAGCCGGCCAACACTTCACTACCGGTTACCGGATTGCGACATCGACAACCCCCGGTGGCATTTTTCTACGGTCTGGAATGACTGGGTGGTGCTGGAGCAGATCGCAAACAACCCGGAGCATCTGAAGGAACTCAGGGAACTGTTTCGTAAGGCGCAGACATTCAGCTTTCGCAACCTCACCCACTCCTGGCGTGAGACCACAGACCATTGGCTGAAACAGCACGGTTATGTCTGACCATTCAGAGGCACCCGAATCTCCCGGTATTACCATTGGCATCAGCGGCCCGGCCCGGCGCAGTACTGCCCACAGACTGATCCATCTGGGCCTGCGGCTGCATGGTGCCCACACACACTACATTCGCCCCGGATCGCATACGGATGTCTCCCTGCTCGATGGCCTTGTGCTTTCTGGCGGCACTCACGTGCACCCGAGCCGTTATGGCCAACAGCCACAAGTGACTGCAAGATACGATCTGAAGCGCGACGAAACCGACTTCAAACTGCTCCAGCAAGCCGAGGAAATAGACATTCCAGTGCTGGGCATATGCCGAGGCGCCCAGTTTATCAACGTCTTCCATGGCGGGTCTTTGTGCCAGAACGTAACTCCGCTGCGAATAAAAACCCGCCACCGCCCACTGCTGTTACCCCTTCAAACGGTGCAGCTGGTTGAGGATAGCCGGATAGGCGGGCTGATGCACAGCACCCTGATTGGCGCGAATCGTATTCACAGCCAGGCCATAAAACAGTTGGGCCGAAACCTCAGGGTAACGGCACTGGATAATGACCTGTTCGTACAGGCCATCGAAAATACCGGGCAACAGTGGTTGATGGGCGTTCAATGGCATCCGGAATACCTGCTGTATCACACCGGCCACCGGCGGATTTTCAGCCACTTTGTGCATGCCGCCCGGGCTCGGAAACTGGAGCGGCTGCAAAGCCAAGATATGGCCTTTGGCCAACAAGGAGACTGATCATGAAAAAATACACCAAAGCACTGGCCGCAACGGTGTTCGTGGCTTCATTGGCACCACTGGCCGTTTCCGCCGGCGAAGTGAGCCTGAGTGGCGAGGGCAGTGTTCGCTACGCGCCCGATAGTGCCCGCCTGCAATTTACCGCCAGTGCCGAACACAATTTGCCGGAACGGGCGTCCGAGCGGCTCACGGAAACCATGGAGCAATGGCGCAAGGCCATTGGGGATATGCGGGATCAACTTTCGGACTATTCAGATGCCAACGTTAACCTTTACACCCGAATGCTTCCGGTTCAGGAACGCGGGCAAACCCCTGAGCGAATGGCGGTGGCAAGCCAGACCGTCAGCTTTTCCATCAAGAATCTCGAGCTACTGAACCCGCTGCTGGAACAGGCTCATAAGGTTGGCCTGCAATACCATCTGAGCGAACACCAGTTCTTCCATTCAGACGAGGAGCGCCTGCAACGCCAAGCACTCGCCAGGGCCATTGCGGATGCCCGCAGCCGGTGTGCCTTCGTGGCGGAACAGTTGGGCAAAACCTGTGGCGAGGTGAAAACCATCAACATCAATGGCGGGCACCGCCCGATGCCAATGATGATGTCTGAAGCGAGAACCGCCAGCGACACCGTTTCCAGCATCGCCCCCCGGGAAATCCAGGCCAGCGTCAACGCCACCTTTCATCTGGATTGAAAGTGGTCAATCAGAAATCCCGGGTATAGAAGATATCCAGAGAGGCAGCCAGGCCACTGGCCGCCTCCAGATAGAAATATCGACCCAGATCATAACGCAATGCGACGGTGGTGATCGGCTCGAATATCCCGACGCCGTACCTCAGGCTCAGTTCATCGGTAATGTATCCGCTGGCCACAACCGAGGCCTCATCCCCGGAACCCGCGGTTTCCAGGGTGAGGTTGCGAATACCCAACTCGTCACCAATCCCCTGGGTTAGACGGCTTGCCTGGGTCAACCCCAGCGACAGTGCCGCCTGGGCCATCTGGCCATCGTCGCCACGGCCCTGTGGCGGGCGGCCAAGAATGATGTACGACAGCGCATCACTCTGGGGCATGGAAGGTTCGGAGAACACCTCGGTTTCAGGAGCGTTTACCGGCCCACTGAGCCGAATGCCGGCAACAACCGTGTCCACCCTGCGCACTGCTTCAATGTCCAGATAAGGTTCTGTCAGGGCACCAACAAACAGAATTCGTGCGCGCCGAAGTTCCAGATCCTGCCCAAACGCCTGATACTGACCATTCACTAACTGAAGGGCACCACGGGTATCCATATCGTTACCGATCCGCAGGGTACCTTCGAGATTGCCGGTCACACCGAAGGCATTGAACGTCACCTGGTCTTCGCCGACCACCACGGTCACGTCCATCACCATACGCCGGATGGTCGGCTCCTCGGTTTCAACTCCAACAATCACCTCATCTTCGGAGATAGAAACCGCTGACTCCGGAAGCCCCTTGATCTCGATCTCACCACGGGGCACTTCCACCCGTCCCGATACCGAGAGTTCACCACTGCGGAAAGCAATGGTGAGGTCTGGCCCCACTTCAACCCGGGCATAGGGTTCGAAATTCACCGGCAGCCTGTCGCCAACAATCGACAGCTCAATCTCCGGTTCCTGCTGCCAATTGATCATCCCCGAAAGCTGCCCGCTACTGCGGTCATTACTGTTCCAGCGGCCACTGATATCGGCGGAGTCCCCCAGGAACTCGAGCACCAGAACCACGTCGTTCAGGGGCAGTGGCAAGCCTGGATCGTAAAAACGACCATTCGTGAGGGCCAGCTCGCCATGAATCATGGGGCTCAACAATGGGCCGGTAATTTCCCCCTGGCCATTAACCTGACCACCAATCTCTTCCACCCCGGCAAACGCCGAAGCAAAAGCCAGATCCAGTGAACTCAAGCTGAAACGGCCCTGTACCGGTCGCTCTTCGGCCATCGGGTCCACCGCCAGCTCGGCATTAAAATCGCCCAGCTCCGGCCCCCGAAGGGCAACCGACAACTCAGCTATGCTGGGCTGAAGACGGGCATCGACGGTCAGGCGCTCATAACTCAGGGTCTCCCAGTCATCCAGCACCAGAAACTCAAAGGTTCCCTCGCCGGCATCGAGTGTGATTCTGCCATCCGGCCCTGCGTCGGTCAGTGAAAGATCCACGTCGGCATTCAGGTGGGCGCTCCATCGGAAGGTATCAGGCAGCAGCGGCGCAAGGGCCGTCGTCGGAAACTGACGAATCTGGAAGGCGATGTCAGCATCCGGCAATAATTGTTGGTCTTCAGCGCATACCGAACTCTCCTGCCAGCGCCAGCAGTGAGCACCGAGGCTCAGACTACCTGCTTCGGTATAGGCAATGCCCGCCGGTGCCTCCAACTGCCATGTCTGGCCCGGGCCGGGTATGTCGATTTCACCACGGTTCAGGGCACCCTGCCAGGCATCAAGGCTCTCACCCAGGGCGCCGGCGAATACGGCAAGCAGGGTCGCCTCACTGTGGCTGGCATTGACTGTTAGCTGATGCTCATCCCGGGTACCTTCAAGGCGAAGGGATACGCTCTCCAGCTGTTGGTCGGCAGCACGAATCTCATTGATCTCCAGCGCTGCATCCAGCACACCGCCTTTGGCCAGACTGGCATCAAGATCCACGGCCTCAATCTGCAACAGATCCTGCCAGCTCAATCCGCGGCCAACCAGGACAAGCTCGGCGGTGGGATCATCCACGGTGCCGGCAAACTGCAGGCTGGCTTCCAGTTCACCAGCCAGACCTTCGGCAAACATCGCCGGCTCAGGCAACAGGATGGACAAGTCACCTGCCAGTTGGCTGCCGTAACGACCCTGCCCTTCTACACGGTTCTCACCCACGACAAGCACAAGATCATCTACTTGCCATTCGCGACCGTCACTGGCTAACTGGCCTCGGGCGCGAGCATCGTTCCCCTGCCATCGTCCACGCAGATTCCAGTCCGCAGACATTCGGGGTAACGCGTCGTCCTGAAGCTGGCCTTCACTGTTTACGTTGCCGTCCAGCCGGGCCTCAAGCATGGGTACCCAGTACCCTGGATTAAACTGGTCCAGAACCAGGGCCGCCTTCCAGGCCAACTGGGAAGAAAAATCGAGCTGGGCTTCACCGGAGAGTGAACCCGCTCCGGTCGTCATATCGAGTTGGGTGATACGGACAGCCTGAGTGTCGCCATCAAGGCGGGCCTTCAGCTCGGCATCCCCAAGGGGGCCGGCAACCTGGGCATTAAGATCCGCCTGGTAGCGGTCATTCTGGTAACTGGCCCGACCTTCCAGACGGTTGAGCGAAACCGGAGGCTCATCCAGTCCCTGCAGCAGGCTATACCAGGGGAAGCGGTCCAGGGATAGCCCTACATCAGCAGCGAGGCCATCAGTCCAAGAGGCTTCGCCCTTTACCTCCAGAGTCCCGGGTTGTGCTCCGCCCTCCCGGTCCGGGGCCGTCATGGACAACACCAGATCTGTCACCTTTTCTGTGGTGACCAATCCTTGGATAGACGTCTGGATATCACCCTCGGTACCTGGCAGTAGCGCCTGGGTGCGGGTCCTGAAACCGTCAGCCAGGGAACCGTCAAGGGATAATCGCCAGTTCTTCAGGGCCAGGGTGTCCGGTAGATCGTGATGGGCAAGAAAACGCTCAGATTCGAGCCTGACAGACGCCGGCAACCGGCGATCCAGCGGCTGTAATTGGCCCTGAAGGTCGGCATTCAGATAGCCACTACTGGAACCCCGTAACCGCAAATCCCTGACGCTGCCACCAAGGTTAACCGCTATCTGCCAGTCGTCTCCGGATGGCGGTGGCAAAGACACGTCGACATCAATATCCAGGGGCCAATCCCGCCTCATGTCCGCCCGACCGCTCGCCGATACCCGTATGTCATCCAGCTGATAGAGCACGTGTTCCAGCTCCAGGCTGGAACCGGACGCTCGGGATTTCAGCTCGAACCGGTCCCAGATAGCTCCGTCATTAACCGTCAGCGGCCCCAGGGCAATATCCCCGATCACGACCGCCAGTGGCAGGTTGATCCTGGGAAGGCTTATATCACCGGAACTTTCCTCGTCAGATTCAGAGGGCTGCAGAGTCACAGCAATCCGGTCTGCCTTGAGGGTATCGAGGCATACCGTTTTTTCGAACAGACAGGTTGGAGACCAATCTACTTCCGGAGCCTCAACCACCACACCCACGCCATAGCCGTGCCATTCAAGGCGGTCGGCCTGCCATTGGCCAAGCAGGGAGCCCCTGTCAGCCTCCGTCTGCAATCCAGGAATCTGATCAATGGTCCAGGCCGTTCCCTTCTCGGTATGCAAGGCCAGTAAAATCAGCCCCACGATGACCAACGGCAGTAAAAGCAACAATGCCACAACCAATAACAGCCAGAACCACCAACGACGGCGCAGTGGCTTTTTATGTTTCTTCGGCTGATGTTCAGCCTGCTCTGATGGCTCCGGTGGATGATCGGTCACAGCTCAGGCCCCATGGAAAAGTGAATACGCCAGCCGCCGCCAAACTCCTCGTCCAGCCCTTTCGCCAGATCCAGACGAAGCGGCCCTACAGGGCTCACCCAGCGAATGCCCATGCCCGCGCCAGTCGCCAGCCGATCAAACACATCGTTCACTGCATTGCCCTGATCCACGAACGCCGCCACCCGCCAGTTCCGGACGAACTCGTACTGATATTCGACACCACCGACCAGTTGAAAACGGCCACCGACCGCTACACCGTTGTCATCACGGGGCGACAGGGTTTCGTAGCCATAGCCCCGGACACTCTGGTCACCACCGGCAAAGAAGCGCAATGAGGGTGGTACATCAGAAAAATTGTTGGTCGCTACGCCACCAAAGTTAAAACGGGTCAGGAACCGGTGATTATCAGCCAGGGTATACAGCCCCCTGGCCAGCACGTTCACGTGCAGGATGTCCGCGTCGGAAATAATGGCCCGGTGGGCACCAGTCACATCAAACTGCAGTCGATAGCCCCGGGACGGATCCAAGGGTGAATTGGCCTGGAGTTTGGAGTAACTGATCCCCGGCAGCAACAGGCTTGAGTTGCCCCGCTCCTCTTCGCCAATTTTAAAGCGCTCGCCCTCCCATCTAATCGACAGCACCTGCATCCAGCCAGTATCCAGCCGATGCCGCCATTGCTGCCCCAGCGTCAGCCGTTCGGATTCCACGTCTTCGATATGCTCTCGCTGGTAGCCTGCCCCCAGCCGGATGGAGTCCGACATTGGCGGGTCCAGCGGTAGCTCATACCAACCGCTGACATTCTGGCGCACCTCTGAGAGCTCCGTATCCGCCCCGCGGCGGTGCCCCATGGGATTGGTGTAGTGCTCCCTCCAGTTACCCCGCACGCGGGGACCAACGTCCGTCGAAAAACCAACACCCGCGCCGACCGAACGAGGCGGCCTGGGAGTAAGGCCGATATCAATCGGTATAACACCGTCTTCGGCCCGGTTCGGCGAGGCATCGATATCCACGCCGGAAAAATAGCCGCTGTTGGAGAGATCGCTGTTGAGCTTTGCCACTTCATCGGCATGGAAAGGGGTGCCCGGCTCAAAGGTCACAAACCGATCCAACAGGTCTTCGTCAAAGCCATGGCCCTCCAGGAAAGTGACCGCCCCCAGGCGGTACCGATCCCCGGTACGGTAGTGCAAAGTAATATCAGCGTGGTTTTCGGACGGATCCACCTCCAGCCGGCGGGTTACAAACTCCCCGTCAAAATAGCCAAGACGCCTGGCCCGGTTCTGGATGGCCTGCCTCAAGGTATTGTAACGGCCGTGGTGGAGCACATCTCCCTCAGCCGGCTCCGGGGGGATCTGATCAACCAGCGACGGGTCTTCGCTGCCCGGTCCCTCAATCTGCACTGACCTGGAACGAATGCGCACAGGCTCCCCCGGCACGACCGTCAACACCAGTTCGGCGAGCCCCTCAGCCGTTTCGGTGACTTCGAATGTGATCACCGGATTGTAGTAACCCAGGGCCCGAATGGCCTGTTCCACCTGGGCTATCGCGGTAGATGCGTAGCGGCGCAGGCCATCGGCAGAGCGCCCTTCAACCTCACCCACAAAAATTCTGGCGTTGTCTCTCAAGTCACTGTGATTACCCTCGACTTCGACCCTGACCTGACTGGCATGACCGGCAGACGCGCTCAGCAATATAGCCAGCCCGGTCAGCTTCAGGATTCTCTGTATGTGGTATCGGGGTAACAGCATTCGGTGTTTGGGTTTCCCACCTGGATGATTGACGAATCCCTTAGACAGGGGGTGAGTTTACCGATAGCAGATGCGCCGTTCCACGCCTGGCGCGCCAAAATCACAATTGACCACAATGCCAGAACGGAATGCCGGGGCTGCCAATGGCCATTGTGACCTCCGGGGCCATGCTCGGTTCCATGTGGCGTGATCAATCAGACAACCCCAGGAGTTCAGCGTGACCAGAGATCCCATCGGACTTGCACTGTCGATCATGAACCGGATATCCGGCAACCCCCTGCTGGATCGACTGGGTTTGAGATCTCCCCTTGAGCGCACGGCATACCGGGGCACGCGGACCGGTTTCAGAACCATTGCACTGGCTGGTCGGGAGTTTAACCGTGTCCGCAACTGGTTACCCCGGAAACGCCTGCCACCTGCAACTCCCGGCGACCTGTTTGATCTTGGTCTGGATGATGACCAGCAAATGATTGTAGACAGCCTGAAACGCCTGGCCCGGGATGCCCTGAGGCCCGGGGCCCAGGAGGCTGACGAACAGGGCCGATTACCTGAATCCGTCAAACAACAGGCCGCAGCCCTTGGCCTGCCCATGTATGCGGTGCCCGGCGAATTCGGCGGAGTGGCCGAACAACAGTCGCCGGTGACCAGCGTACTGATTGCCGAGCAGTTGGCCTGGGGCGATATGGCACTGGCACTCAGACTGCTGGCACCGTTCAGTGTAGCCCAGGCGATCAGCTGCTGGGGCAGCGGCGAGCAACAATCCCGTTATCTGCCAGCCTTCTGCGAGGAGACACCACCGGTAGCCAGCCTGGCCATTGATGAATCAACACCGCTGTTTGACCCGATGCTACCTTCCACCACGGCTACCGAAACCGCCCAGGGGTACCTGATCACCGGTGAAAAATCGTTTGTGATTGCAGGTGCCGAGTGCGAACTGCTACTGGTCTCCGCCAACCTCAACGGCTCCCCCAGGATATTCATTATCGAAACCGCCGGCCGAAATCTGGCGATGGCGGATACCCCGGGTATGGGGCTGCGCGCAACGGAAGCCACGTCTGTCCGCTTCGACAATCTGGAAGTGCCGGCAGACGCACTGCTCGGCGATGACGACTTCTGTTTTAAGAGCTTCATAGACAGAGCCGCGCTGATGCGCTGCGGCCTGGCCATCGGAGCAGCACAGGCCGTTCTGGATTATGTCATTCCCTACTGCAACGACCGCCGGGCATTTGGCGAACCGATCAGCCACCGGCAATCCGTGGCGTTCATGATCAGCAATATGGCCATTGAGACCGACAGTATGCGCATGCTTACGTGGCGAGCCGCCAGCCGGGCCGAAACCGGCCGAAGCTACCACCGGGAAAGCTGCCTGGCCCGACTGCTGTGCAATGAGAAAAGCATGGAGATCGGAACCAACGGCGTCCAACTGCTCGGCGGCCACGGCTTTGTCAAAGAGCACCCGGTCGAGCGCTGGTACCGGGATCTTCGCTCCACCGCCACTCACCATGGCGGCGTTCACGCCTGACACCAGGGATATTTGCTATGAACCTAGACATTCCTCGAAAGTTTGCACCCATTGTTCATCAGGCCCAGCAGGTGGCCCGAGAGGTTTTCAGGCCGATTTCACGGCGCTACGACCGCGCCGAGCATGCCTATCCCAGGGAGTTGGATATGTTTGCATCCATCATGGACGGCATGAACGATGGCGCTGAGGATGGTGGTGCCGGGGCTGGCCGCCTGGCGAGATCCGCCGGAGACACCGGCACCGGCAACCGGAATGGCACCAACATGAAAACCGTTCTGGGTCTCACAGAACTCTGCTGGGGCGATGTTGGCCTTGCTCTGTCTATCCCTCGCCAGGGCCTGGGAAACTCAGCGATCGCCGCCGTTGCCAACGAGCAACAGCTTCAGCGTTTTGGCAATACCTGGGCGGCCATGGCCATCACCGAACCCGGAGCAGGATCCGATTCCGCCGCCATTCAGACCACTGCCACGGAAGACGGCGACCACTACATTATTAACGGGGAAAAAATCTACGTGACCGCCGGAGACAGGGCCAATGCCGTTGTGGTCTGGGCCACCCTCGACAAATCCCTGGGCCGGGCTGCGATCAAATCCTTCGTGGTTGAAAAAGGCACACCCGGAATGACGGTTGAGCGACTGGAGAAGAAGCTAGGCATCCGCGCGTCAGACACCGCTGCCATCCGCTTCGACAATTGCCGGGTTCCAAAAGAAAACCTGCTGGGTGATCCCGAGTTCAGCGTGGACAAGGGCTTTGCAGGCGCCATGCAGACCTTTGACAACACCCGCCCGGTGGTCGCCGGCATGGCCATCGGAGTGGCCAGGGCAGCCCTTGAGCGCACCCGGGAAATTCTGACAACGGCGGGTCTGGACCTGGCGTACCAGCAGCAAAGCTGGACAACCACTGCCGCCGTGCGGGAACTGCATTTGCTGGAAGCGGAACTGGAAGCCGCCAGACTGCTAACGCTCAGAGCCGCCTGGATGGCCGACAACGGTCAGCCCAACTCCAAAGAAGCCTCCATGGCAAAAGCCAAGGCAGGCCGGGTGGGCAACCAGATCACGCTTCGCTGCGTGGAGCTGTGTGCATCGCTGGGGTACCAGGAAACGGAACTGCTCGAAAAATGGGCAAGGGACTCGAAAATCCTCGACATATTCGAGGGCACGCAGCAGATTCAGCTACTGATCATTGCCCGACGATTACTCGGAAAGTCGTCCTCTGAGTTGAAATAAGCTAACCTGTCAGGGACTTATATTACCTCCCTGACCAATGACAGGTAGCCCGGATGCTCAGGATTAACCGCGAAAACCTACGGTCCAGCCATCAGTTGATCTGGTTCCTCATCGATTTTCTGATGCTGGGCCTGCTGATCATCAACCTGGCCTTTATCATCTGGGATTCGATATACAGTTTCGTTGCGGTCCAGAACCTGCTGGAAGACAACCTTCCGGCAGTCAACGCTGCCTATCTGCCGATCCATGAACGTTTTATTTTCTATGACCTGATCTTCGTTTCCATTTTCCTGACCGAGTTTTTCGTCCGCTGGGGCTACTCCGTCAAAGCCCAGGTCTACGACCGCTGGTACTTCTACCCGTTCATACACTGGTACGATCTCGTGGGCTGCATCCCCGTCGGCGGCTTCCGCTTCCTGCGGGTACTGAGGATCATCTCGATCGTCTACCGCCTGCACCAATACAAAATCATCGACTTCACCAGCACTCGTCTGTACCAGTTCGTGTCGTTCTATTATGAAGCCTTCATGGAAGAGTTATCCGACCGGATTGTTCTGAAGGTGCTGAGCGGTGTTCAGGACGAGGTAAAGCGTGGTTCTCCCCTGTTTGAACGTATTCAGAGTGACATCCTGTTCCCAAGGCGGTCCATGTTGTCGGATTGGCTATCCGAACGCGTCGCCCTGGCTGCGCAACAAGGCTACATTCCCAATAGAGGTGCGCTGCGAGTCTATCTGGAAGACCGTGTAGACAATGCCCTGAAGCAGAACCTGGAACTGTCGAGGCTGAAATACCTGCCGGTGGTAGGCCCCACCATACAGGACACGCTGGAAAATGCGGTTGGCGATATCGTGGCAAACGTTATTCACCAGATTCTGGAGGATCTGGCGTCTTCCACCAATCACGCGTTTATTGAAGATATTGTAAACGTGATGCTGCCTGAGCCCGGAGAAGTCCGTGGGGAAGACGCCGAAAAAGAAGCGCTGATCAACCTGATTCTGGAAGTGATCGATGCCATCAAGGATCAGGTGCGAGTGAAGCACTGGCGCGAGAATCTACCCTAACGCATCACCCTGCTATCGGTAGCAAACCGGCGCCTTAAGCTTCAGAGCTTGCGGACAATGGCGTCGCACAACTGATCCTGATTAAACCCTTCCCCTTTTACAGTTAGATCTGCGTAGCGGGTATAAAGCGCGAAACGCTCTTCAAACAATTCGGCCAGAGACTGGTCTGGCCGTCGGGAAATGCCCCTGAGGCTGTAATCACCGATACGCTGTATCACTGTGTTCAGCTCGATATTCAGGAACACCACCGTGCCATTGTGCTTCAGGTGAGTCATCGCAGCGTCACTGTACACCGCACTGCCGCCGGTGCTGATCACCTGATTGTGAACACCCAGCCCCAACAGAACCTGTTCCTCAATCTTACGCAGCGCTGCATAGCCGTCGTGATCAACGATCTCCTGAAGCGTGCGGCCCGCCTGTTCCTGAATCAACAGATCGGTGTCGATGAACCCCATACCAAGGCGCTTGGCCACCAGCACTCCGATGGTACTTTTACCACTGCCAGGCATACCGATGAAAATCAGGTTTCGGCCGTTATGATCTGCCATCACACCTGGCCCTCCACTGCATAGCAGGCGGCTGGACATAGACTAGCTCCTGTTAGGTGACTTAGGGGCCGTCCACCAGGCGGGCACACCCATCGGCGACCTTCAGATCAGTAAATCGTATTTTTTTGGATACAAAAAGCAAAAAGGCAGATCAGTTGGTACTGATCTGCCTTTTCAATTGGTAGCGGGGGCTGGATTCGAACCAACGACCTTCGGGTTATGAGCCCGACGAGCTACCAGACTGCTCCACCCCGCATCAAACTGGTTGTTTACCGGGTCACCCCGATCAACGTGGCGCGAATAATACGGCGTGAAGTTGCCCCTGTCAAAGGAAATTACGGTTTTCCCGTAACTTAGCGCTCCAGAATCGCCGTCACACCCTGACCACCCGCGGCACAGATGGAAATCAGGCCTCGACCACTGCCCTTTTCTTCCAGCAATTTGGCCAGAGTTGCGACGATACGACCACCGGTGGCGGCAAACGGGTGCCCGGTTGCCAGGCTGGAGCCTTTCACGTTCATCTTTGCCCGGTCAATACTGCCCAGCGGCTTGTCCAGGCCCAGGCGTTCCTTGCAGAAGCCCGGATCTTCCCACGCCTTCAGGGTAGACAATACCTGGGCGGCGAAGGCTTCGTGAATTTCGTAGAAGTCGAAATCCTGCAGGGTCAGGCCTGCCTTCTCCAGCATCCGGGGTACGGCATAGGCCGGCGCCATAAGCAGGCCCTCCTTCTTGTCCACAAAGTCGACAGCAGCCACTTCAGAGAAGGTCAGCCAGGCCTTCACTTCCATATTATTGGCTTTTGCCCACTCTTCACTGGCCAGCAGCACGCAGGAGGCACCATCGGTCAGTGCAGTGCTGTTGGCGGCCGTCATGGTGCCGTTCTCACGATCAAAGCAGGGCTTGAGCGAGGCCAGTTTTTCAAGGGTCGTGTCCGGGCGCAGGATATTGTCTTTATCCAGGCCGGCCATCGGTGTCAAAAGATCTTCAAAAAAGCCCTCTTCATAAGCTTTGGCCAACTTCTGATGGCTTTCCCAGGCCAGGCGATCCTGATCCTCGCGGGCGATACTCCACTCCTTTGCCGTAACCTGGCAATGATCCCCCATGGACATACCAGTGCGAGGCTCGCCATTCTCGGGAATTTCCGGCATCAGGTGGCCCGGACGGAAACGCCCGAGAATCTTCAACCGCTCCTTGGCGGTTTTGGCACGATTCAGGTCGAGAAGAATTTCCCGCAGACCTTCACCCACACCAATCGGTGCGTCCGACGTCGTATCAGTTCCGCCGGCAATGCCGCATTCAATTTGCCCAAGAGCAATTTTGTTCGCCACCAGAATGGCCGCCTCAAGCCCGGTACCGCAAGCCTGCTGAATATCGTAGGCCGGGGTTTCCGGCGCGAGGCCAGAACTCAACACCGACTCCCGGGTCAGGTTGAAGTCGCGGGAATGTTTGATCACCGCGCCGGCGACCACCTCTCCCAGCCTCATGCCCTGAAGGTTGTAGCGATCCACCAGACCCCGAAGCGTGGATGTCAGCAGTTCCTGATTACTGATTTTGCTGTAGGCGGTGTTGGAGCGGGCAAACGGCGTACGGTTACCGCCGATAATGGCAACTCGACGAACACCGGGCGCCTTTTTGGTCGACCGGGAACCGGATTTCGTGCCAGAACGAGTGGTTTTTGGTGCCTGTGCCATAGCAAACTGTCCCTTCAGTGTTGATCATAAGTGGTTTGATTCAGATTAGCCCAAAGTCTAGCGCCTGGCGCCCATTGCTCATTGGCAACTCTGACAACACCATGACTGAGTTGAGTCAATCCAATAACTGGCAGAAGCTTTACCCTTTGGGCTATTTCATACTCAACCAAACTCACAAGGAAGAACATCATGTCTGACCTCTACCTGAAGCTGGTTAATACTCCGGTTGGCAAAACCGCCGCACAGTCGCTGGGTTTACCCTCCCCGACACCACTCAACCGCCTGAAGCGGGTCGACCAGCCGTTTATTGAAGGCGACGTATTGATTGGTGCCGGCGCTGGCGCCCGCGCTATCGCTACTCTCGGCTCAATCCTTGGCGCCAGCCCGGCGGGCCTGCACCATGCCACAGGTCTCGACACCCTGGCGGACTCCGCTCAGGCGGGCAACAAAGCCAAGGCACTGGATGTGTCCGGCGAAGTGAACGGCAAGTTCTCAGCGCTGGTATTCGATGCTACCGGCCTTAAAAACCCGCAGGAACTGCGTGCCCTTTATGACTTTTTCCACCCGACCATCCGCAAACTGGCCGCCAACGGCCGAGTGCTGGTGATTGGCCAGGATCCGCACACCTGCCGGAAAGCACCTCAGGCCGCCGCCCAGCAGGCGCTCGAAGGCTTTGTTCGCGCTGTCGGCAAGGAGATTGGAAAGAGGGGCGCTACCGCCAACCTGGTGTGGATGGCTCCGAACGCCGAGAACCAGCTTGATTCCACGGTACGCTTTTTCCTGTCTGCACGCTCGGCCTATGTTTCCGGGCAGGTGGTGCGCGTTGGCAAAGCAGAAGAAGTCAAAGCCACCAACCCGGTGGCTCCGCTGGCCGGCAAGGTAGCTCTGGTGACTGGCGCCTCCCGGGGCATTGGCGCGGCCATTGCCGACACTCTGGCCCGCGATGGCGCAACTGTTATCGGCCTGGATATTCCGCCAGCGATGGAGGAACTGCAGAAAGTGACCGACGCCATCAAAGGCAAGGCGCTGGCCTGCGACATTACGGAAGAAAAGGCACCCAAGCTGATAGCCGATTTCATCGAAAAAGAAACCGGCGGCGTGGATTTCGTGGTTCATAACGCCGGAATCACCCGCGACAAAACCCTTGGCAACATGCCCGAGCACTTCTGGGACATGACGATCGCCGTCAACTTGACCGCCGAGGAGCTGATCGATGAAGAATTGGCTGAACGCAACCTGGTGCGCGACAACGGCCGGATCGTATGCATTTCCTCCATCAGCGGCATTGCCGGCAACTTCGGCCAGACCAACTATTCCTGCGCCAAGAGCGGTGTGATCGGTTATGTGGAGTCTATGGCAAAGCACCTGAAAAACGGCATAACCATCAACGCCATTGCCCCCGGCTTCATCGAAACCCAGATGACCGCCGCCATGCCGTTCACCATCCGCGAGGCGGGCAGGCGCATGAACAGCCTGTCTCAGGGCGGACAACCGGTAGACGTGGCAGAAGCCATTGCCTGGTACTGCAACCCGGCCTCCGCCGGCGTTAACGGCAACGTGGTGCGAGTGTGCGGGCAGTCTCTGATCGGCAAATGATGCCAGACCTTGCAAAAGCCTGAACGACGAGAAACCGGGGGCATCAAACTCCCGGTTTTTTGTATCAGGGAAACGGTCAGACTTTCCTGCAGACGAAAAAAAAGCAGATCCCTGGGGATCTGCTTTTTTCAAATCTGGTGGGTGGTGCAGGGATCGAACCTGCGACCCTCGCCTTGTAAGGGCGATGCTCTCCCAGCTGAGCTAACCACCCGGGAAAAAGTTGGCGGAGCGGACGGGACTCGAACCCGCGACCCCCGGCGTGACAGGCCGGTATTCTAACCAACTGAACTACCGCTCCGCATCGATTCAACCTTGGCTGAACCTGCAATCCGCTTGAAAATGGTGGGTGGTGCAGGGATCGAACCTGCGACCCTCGCCTTGTAAGGGCGATGCTCTCCCAGCTGAGCTAACCACCCACTTCGTGGCCTTACTGTTCTTCAGGCTCAAAGCGGTCACCTGTTGCGCTTGGCGCCTGTCGATTCAGCGTTGCTGCATCAACCAAGTGAGACGCGCATTTTAAGCATTTCGCTCACGGTGTCAAATGTTTTCCGGAAAATTCACGAATTTTTTCTGACCCGGCATTACCTGAGCATTTATTAATCAAAATCAGGAGCTTGTGTGCCGTTTACGCCCACCAGGAAAGTCGCGCACCTCCCCGGTTTTCTGCCCCGCCTGCTCACCCTTCTGACGTAACGCCAACTCACTGACCTTGGCACGCCGTTCACCCGGAATCGCCTGACTGGCCAGCGAACGGTTGAGATCATCCAGCTTGGCTCTGACGTCCCGCCAGGACTCTTCCAAATAGGGCGCCAGGCGCCCCGCTACTTTCTCGAATCGAACGACCAGATTATTTTTGAGCGACATCGTTTTTTATCTCACCGCAGTCAATCAACTCCAGTGTAGACAACCCCGGCTCAGAAAATCCACCAGCCGCCGCCGGATTCTTCTTCACGCCGCTGCTTGCGCTCCAACTCCAGCTTTGCGTAATCCCTCTCCAGCACCTCCAGCTTCTGATCGGCCTCAAGGGGCTCTGTGGGGCCGCCACCAAACGGCCAGTACCAGGAGGCGGATTCATACCTGCCCCGCTCCTTGAGCCGCTCAACCTCCAGCGCCCGTTCTTCCTCCAGCGCAGCCTTTCGCTTCTTGTAATCCATATCCTCATTAACCTCAACAATGGAAGCACCGGCATGATTCGGTGCCAGCAGATCGCTGTTGAGGAACAGGGTGGAAACAATCTGATCAGACTGCATGGCGTAGTCACGGGTAACCAGCTGTAAATCCCCATTGGCCAGGGAGTGGTCCGGATCCAGATCCGGATGGCGCCGCTCCGGCTCAGTCAACTCGTTGTAACGCAGGTAATAGATTTTGCCCGGCTCAACCCGCAGCGTGGCATCGGCAATCAGGCTCAAGCTGAACGAATTCAGCCCCTCAAGCCCCAGCAGCGGTCGCCGCATGGCAATGTGCCGCTCACCCGGCTTCACTTCAAGCCAGGTAAAGCTGTTATTACGAATATTGAAGTAGTGTTTGTCATCGATGTAGACGCTGGGCGCTTCAATTTCATCGGCTGCCCACTGGGAGTGAGTGCGATAAAAATACAGAACCGCATTGCTCTGATCCCAGGCATCGGTGTCGATATGGACAAAGTCATGCCCCGACACAGGGTGCAGGAAAGCTCCCACGCTCTTGCCAATAGATTGATAGATGGTACAGCCGGAGAGCGCCACCACACACAACAGGGCGATAGCGTTCCGAAGGTAAGGCACTCGTTTTTTCATTGTTATGCACTCTTCATCCCTATCGAGTTGACCGATGATAACAACTGCCACCCGATAGAAATGAGAGCTACCGCAAGGGATGAATACAAACTGTTACATTCCCCCCCAACCCCTGGAAGCCGAGCCTTCGGGAGAATAAGCAAGCCTAGTTTCCGGAAACCTGCGAGCGGAGCTGGTTAACCTCTTCCGACAACCGAACCAGCCGGGAAGTAAGCTGAGACCGCGACGCATCCACCGCATCAACCGTCTTCTTGAGCTCAGACAGCTGATTCCTTAACGCGCGGACCTCGTCGTCGCCCGCCATAGAGCCCATTTTCTGTTCCAGCGCGGCAACCTGGCCTTCCATGCCACTGATTCCCAGCTTCTGCTCCTGCTCAAACCGCCGTATCCGGCTCTCAATCACCTGATCCACATCCCCGATCTGTTGGCTTAGCCGCGTCAACTGCTGCGTCGCCTCCTGATTGGCTCGCTCCAGCGAAGCAACGGAATCGTCAAGTCGCTGCCGCACCTGCGCCACATCCGCCGACAAACCGGTCCGCGCCTGTTCCAGCGATGCGCTCAGATCAGCCACAGCCTTGTTCGCCTGGGCAAGCTGATCATCAACATCCGCAAGCCTTTGCTGGTGCTCATCCAATCTTTTTTTGTTGCGCTCGTTGGCAATCACCCAGAGTTTGCGGATCTCGCTGTCTGCTGAATCCAGGCGTTTATCATTAGCGGCAATCTTCTCCTCCAACGAAGCTCCCCGCTCCTGCAGCGACTCCCCGGTTTCCGACAACTCACCCTCAAAACGCGCCAGCGCCAGCTTACTTTGCCGTGCCCAGTAGTCAGCCTCTTCCAACTGGCCCTCCAGAGCTTCAATACGCTCATTCTGAACATACCAGCCGGCACCCGCTCCTGCGGCCACGACCACCAACACAAGCCACATCAACAACCCACCTCCCGGGCCACCACCGCCAGACGTCTTCTCCGGTTTTGGGGGCTTTGGGGGCTTCTGCCGGTTACTGGCCGATTTACTCTTTTGCCCATCAGGCTTTCTGGGCTCGGCGCCACCAATAGGGGGCTCAGCTCTCAGCTCGTCGTCGTCCGGGCGAATGGATTCCATTACTACTCCTGAATCGGGATGGTCAGAATATTAGTCACGATAATACCCGCACTTAACAATCCATTAAAATGAAGCCTTATAAAGATTACCGGGCCGCGCCAGCTCTGTGTTGCATGGTAGGTAGGCAAAACATACAATGGCCGGCTTTCCAATTATCACAGGACAGTTGCATATGCAGCCGCTTGTAGGACTCATCATGGGCTCGAAATCCGACTGGCCCACCATGGAACACGCCGCCGACATGCTCGAAAAACTCGGCGTACCCTACGAAACCCGTGTGGTCTCCGCCCACCGCACACCCGACCTGCTCTTTGACTACGCCAAAACCGCAGCCGACCGCGGCCTGAAAGTCATCATCGCAGGCGCAGGCGGTGCCGCTCACCTGCCGGGCATGGTTGCCTCCCAGACCTCTCTGCCGGTTCTGGGCGTTCCTGTACAATCAAAGGCCCTGAACGGCCTGGATTCACTGCTGTCTATCGTACAGATGCCTGGCGGCATCGCCGTTGGCACCCTGGCCATCGGCAAGGCCGGGGCCACCAACGCCGGCCTGCTGGCAGCACAGATTATCGGCACGTCTGATGACGGCGTCCGCAAGGCTGTTGACGAGTTCAGAGCGAAACAGACACAAACAATTCTGGATAACCCTGACCCCAGAGATCAGTGAAGCCAACTCCCAAGGCTGGATGAGCAGTTCGGGGAAGGCTTTCCAAAACTGTGCGGAGCCATGGATGGCGGAGCCCAAGCGCCCCATGGATGGGCTTGAGCGTGTTTTGGAAAGCCTTCCCCGAACTGCTCACACCACCAATGTCAGAGCCGAAACAGTGGCAGGAGAAATTACATGAGAATTGGTGTACTTGGCGCCGGCCAGCTAGGCCGCATGCTCGCCCTCGCAGGCTACCCCCTGGCCAAAGACTTCGTGTTCTATGACATGTCCGGCAGCCCCAGCGCCGGCCTAGGCGAAGTCATCATCGACCGTGACGGCCAATACCTGGACGACTTCCTCTCCCGGGTTGACCGCGTCACCTACGAATTCGAACACCTGCCTGTCGCCGTGGCAGAAGAGCTTGCCAAACACAAACCCGTACACCCAAGCCCCAGAGCCCTGGAAGTTTGCCAGAACCGCGAAGCCGAAAAGACCCTATTCGGCCGCCTCGGCATCCCCACTCCACAATGGCAAATCGCCGACAGCGCCGAGTCGTTGAAAGCCGCTGCCGAAGAACTCGGCTGCCCAGTGGTTGCCAAGTCCATCACAGAAGGCTACGACGGCAAAGGCCAGGCCGTCCTGAAAACACCGGAAGAGGCAGAAGCCGCCTGGAGCCGCATCGGGCACCCCCGGGTGATCGTCGAAAAATTCGTGAACTTCAACCGCGAAGTATCGATTATTGCCGTACGATCGGAAGACGGCGACCTGGCGTTCTACCCGATTGCCGAGAACACCCATCACGAGGGCATCCTTCGTTATTCGATTGCTCCCGCGCCCGCCCTGCAGGCACATATTCAGCAAGACGCCGAGAAGTACATCAAATCTCTGCTGAACGAATTGAACTACGTGGGCGTATTAACTCTGGAATTGTTTGAAACCGATGATGGCCTGGTCGCTAACGAAATGGCACCGCGAGTGCACAACTCCGGGCACTGGACCATTGAAGGCGCCATGACCAGCCAGTTTGAAAACCACATTCGCGCTGTCAGCGGGCATGCCCTCGGCAACGTTGAAGCCAGAGGGCTCAGTTGCATGATTAACATCATCGGCGAGCACGGAGACATTGAACGCATACTGGAACTGCCCTACGCTCATGTTCACCTCTACAATAAAGGTGAACGACCGGGGCGCAAGCTGGGGCATGTCAATATCCTTGCCGACAGCTATGAAGAGCTGGTTTGGCGAGTCCGGAACTGTGCGCAGTTCCTGCCCGGCAGCCCCGAGTTTACAAGCACTCTTACACCAAGGGGTTGATTTAGCTCAAATCGCCCCTATATTGCAGTGACGAACACATTCAACATAAACAGAGAGACAGGGAGAACGACCTCATGGCATTTGAACTTCCCGCACTGCCTTACGAAAAGAACGCTCTGGAACCGCATATGTCCCAGGAAACCCTGGAATACCATTACGGCAAGCACCACCAGACCTACGTGACCAAACTGAATGGCCTGGTTGACGGCACCGATAATGCCAGCAAGTCCCTCGAAGACATCATCAAGAGCGCCAGCGGCCCGCTGTTCAACAACGCTGCTCAGGTTTGGAACCACACCTTCTTCTGGAACTGCCTCAGCCCGAACGGCGGTGGCGAGCCCACTGGCGCAGCCAAGGAAGCCATCGAGAAGGCCTTTGGTTCTTTCGAAGAGTTCAAGAAAGAATTCAACGACAAAGCCGCCAACAACTTCGGCTCCGGCTGGACGTGGCTGGTGAAGAAGGCCGACGGCAGCGTAGCCATCGTCAACACCAGCAACGCGGAAACGCCGCTGACCGGCGCTGACAAGCCGGTACTGACCGTTGACGTTTGGGAGCACGCTTACTACATCGACTATCGGAACAGCCGCCCGAATTATCTGGAAGGCTTCTGGAACCTGGTCAACTGGAATTTCGTCAACGAAAATCTGGCCTGATCACAGGGAAGTAGCCCCGGAAGCAGTCTGACTGCTCCCGCTCGAACGCCCGCCAGGCCTGCCTGGCGGGCGTTTCTGTATCCAAATGCGACGAAACCGCAACAAATCGATACACGCCTACCCGAGATTCTTTGAAAAAATCGTCCATACTCCATGCAGTTGCAAAAAATCTGAACCATACTGTCGTACATGGCAGGCCTGAACCCGGCGCTGCTCCCAAGAACAATCCAGACAGATGAGCCACAAGACTCAGAATGCAAATCGCCTTCAAAGTTGAAAATCACCTGGGATACCGGATCCTGCGCTGGGTACTGATTGTCGCCCTGCTGACAGGCATTCTGGTCAGCACCGTGCAGGTTGTTCTTGACGCCAGGCGCGTCTCCATGGAACTGGAACGTCAGGCCAACCAGACCATGGCAATGGTCCGTGACGCCGCCACTCAGGCCGTGTTCAGTATTGATGACACCCTCGCCCAGCAAGTAGTGGACGGCTTGTTCGCCCTGGAACCCATTCACCTCGCACGTATTTCTCACCCGGATGGCGACGAACTGGGCGGCCGGCTGCGACCACTGCAAGACCGCACTTTCCGACCCATTACCGATCCCATTTTCGGCAGTACTCGTGAATACCGTGAAAGCCTGCACCGCAGCACCAGCCCAGGTACCATTTATGGTTACCTCGAAGTGCACTACGACACCGCCCCTTTTGCTGAAAACTGGTTGAACCGGGCATTGGTCACCTTTGGTTCCGGCATTGCACTGGCACTGATCCTGGGCCTTGTTCTGTTCGTGGTTTTCCACCTGGTACTGACTCGCCCCCTTCTGCGCATCGTGCAGTCCGTCCGAAAGGTAGACCCGGCACGGCCTGACGACCGACTGATTGCGGTTCCGGATGGGCACCGGGCAGATGAACTCGGGCTTTGGGTGAACGCCACCAACAATCTGCTGGTATCGATCGGTGACAGCCAGAAGAAACACCGGGAAGCCGAAGACCGGGTCAACCGTCTGGCCCGCTATGACACCCTGACCGGGCTGCCCAGCCGCGATGCGTTCATGGAAGACCTGCAAAGTGACATCGTGTCTGCCCGGGATAGCCAAGGCACGCTGGCACTGATGGTTTGCGGCATCGACGATTTCAAATCCGTGAATGAACAGTGCGGCTTCCGCACCGGTGATACTATTTTGCAGACGGTCGCCAGCCGGCTGACGGCCAACCTGCCCTCAGACCGATTCAGTGTTGCTCGTCTGGGCAGCGACCAGTTTGTGGTTGTTGAAAAACGCCTGCGTGATGGCTTCCAGGCAGCCGATACGGCCGAAAAAATACTGGGCAGTTTCGCCACCCCAATCAATGCCGGCAACCACCGCATCTCCATGACCGCTACCCTCGGCATTGCGCTGTTCCCCTCAGACGCTGATCAGGCCGACCGGCTGCTGCAGAGCGCGGAACAGACCATGGCACTGGCCAAGCAGAATGGACACAATCATTTCCAGTTCTATGTCGCCAGCATTGATCAGGAAATCCGGGAGCGCAAACAGCTTGAGAAAGACCTGAACAACGCCCTGACCAACCACGAATTCCATCTGGTTTACCAGCCTCAGATCAACCTCGAAACCAAACGCATTATCGGTGCCGAAGCGCTGCTGCGCTGGGAACACCCAGAGCGCGGCATGATCCCTCCGGATGACTTCATCCCGGTTGCCGAGTCTAATGGCGCGATTGTCGAGATCGGCCAATGGGTACTCGACCAGGCCTGCTGGCAAGCCGCGCGATGGGCCAGTGAGGGCTCACCTCTACGAATTGCCGTAAACCTGTCGGCCGTTCAGCTTCGTCAGGAAGCCATCGTCGATGATATTCTGAACACTCTGAAACGCCATAACATTCCATCTGGCCGCCTGGAGCTTGAAGTCACCGAGACCAGCTTCATGACCAATCTGAGCGATGCCGTGGCCAAGCTGCACCGCCTGCATCGGGCCGGCATCAGCATTGCTGTGGATGATTTTGGCACCGGTTACTCTTCCCTCACCTACCTGAAGCAGATGCCGGTTCAGCACCTGAAAATCGACAAGCAGTTCATCCGGGATTTGCTGGTCAACGAGGAAGACACCCGGATTGCCAACACCATCATTGATCTTGGCAAAAGCCTGAATCTCACCGTTGTGGCCGAAGGCGTCGAAACCGCTGAACAGGAGTACTACTTGAGCCAGCGTGGTTGTAAACTGGCCCAGGGGTACTTTTTCAGCAAGCCACTGCCACCCAGAGAATTTGAGACGTTTGTACAGACTTTCCATGCCCGTATCGTGGAAAATAACGCCTGAACCTTTCACCCTGAGGAGTAGTCATGGGAACGACCGTCATCGGCCTTGTTGTTATTGCCGTTGTCATTTTTTACCTGGTGTTTATCTACAACAACCTGGTATCGCTGCGTAATCAGTTCAAGAATGGCTTTGCGCAGATTGATGTGCAGCTACAACGGCGTCATGACCTGATTCCCAATCTGGTGGAGGCCGCCAAGGCCTACCTCGTTCACGAGAAATCCACTCTGACCCAGGTGATGGAAGCCCGCAACAACGCGGTCAGTGCACAGAAAGACGCCGCCAAAGACCCAGGAGACGGCACCAAGATCCAGCGGCTGGGCAGTGCCGAGAACCTGCTGACCAAAGCCCTGGCAAATTTCTATGCTGTCTCGGAAAACTACCCGGAGCTGAAAGCCAACGAAACCATCCAGCAACTGATGGAAGAGCTTTCCAGCACGGAAAACCGGGTGGCCTTTGCCCGCCAGGCCTACAACGATGGCGTGATGACCTACAACATTTTCCGCGAGAAGTTCCCGAACAACATTGTTGCCGGCATGTTTGCCTTCAAGGAAACCGCCCAGCTGCAACTGGAAACCCCGGAAGCGCGCCAGGTACCGAAAGTCAGCTTCTGAGGCCTGAATCATGGCAAACCCCGGTTTCTTCCAGCGCCAGGCCGATGCCCGGCGCAATACCGGCCTGTTAATCGTCCTGTTTCTGACAGCCGTCACCCTGATCACCCTGGCCGTTTGCCTGGTCGGGTACCTGGTGACCCGGAGCCAGACTTCCGTTCTGCCCTTCCATCACTGGCTCACCTCCAGCCACGGACTCACCACCGCACTTGCGGTGGTGTTGCTGATAGGGGTTGGCTCGCTGGTTCGCTGGGCAGACCTTGCCGGTGGTGGTAGCCGGGTGGCAAAGATGGTGGGTGCCCGCCTGATCGAACCCGACACCAACGATGCCGAGGAACGCAAACTCCGCAATATCGTCGAGGAAATGGCCATCGCCAGTGGCGTTACGGTACCAGACCTTTATGTGATGGATAATGAAACCAGCATTAACGCCTTTGTCGCCGGCTACACGCCCGGTGAGGCCGTAATGGTGGTCACCCACGGCGCACTGACTCACCTCACCCGAGACGAGCTTCAGGGCGTGGTGGGGCATGAGTTCAGCCATATATTGAATGGTGATATGCGCATCAACGTCCGGCTGATTGCCCTGTTGGCCGGCATCCTGATGCTTGGTCAGATCGGCCACTTTCTGCTCAGAACAGGTTTTTATAGCAGTGGCCGAAGCCGAAACCGGGACGGCCGGGCGCAGGCTGCAATGGGCCTGATCGGCCTGGCGCTGATGGTCATCGGCTATGTGGGCGTGTTCTTCGGCCGTCTGATTCAGGCGGCGGTATCCCGGCAACGGGAAATGCTGGCCGACGCTTCCTCCGTACAATTTACCCGTAACCCGGAGGGCATAGGCGGCGCCCTGTTCAAGATCGGTATGAAAGGCGGCTACCTGGACACCACCAGCCACGCCAGCGATATGAACCACATGTGTTTTGGTGAGTCGGCCCGGATGAAGTTCAGTTCCTTGCTGGCCTCTCACCCCCCGGTCAACGAGCGCATCAATGCCATCCAACCCGGCATGCTGGCTCGCCTGCGCAGCCGCCTGAGGGACACAGAGCCAAGCCAGAAGCTGCGCCAGGATGCCGCCAGAGCGACCGGCAAGGCTGGCCTGAACGATCTGGTCAACCAGGTTGTCGCGCCTGCCAGGGGCCGTGGTAACTCATCACCGGTGCGCTCTTCTCTGACACCCGATACCCCACCGTTGGCGGAAAAGCTCTCGACAAGGGTAGGCACTGTCAGCGCCCAGAGTGAGGCCTTTGCCGTCCAGCTTCTGGAACAATTGCCATCCACTTTCCGTAATCTGCTCTACACCCGCGCCGGTGCCATACAACTGTGTTATGCGTTGCTGATCTTTGATCTTTCACCGAGCGTTCAGAAGCAGCGACTGGCGTTACTGACTGAACACCCGCTGCTGGGTACTCAGCCGGACCTGCTGGACAAGATGCTGCCAGCCCTCGCCAGGCTTGGTGAAACCGCGCGGTTCCCGGTACTGGAACTGGCCATGCCGGCATTGCGAAAGCTGGACCCGGAAGAACGCGACGGCCTGCTCGAAAACGTCCAGAAACTGGTGGCGGCGGACAACCGGGTGAGCCTGTTCGAGTTGGCCCTCACTACTTTCCTGAACCGACATCTCGACGTCGGTGCAGAACAGGTTGTGCCGGTAAAATACAGGAACTATCGCCAGGTGATGCCGGCCCTGCGTCGCCTGCTCAGCCTGTTTGCCCGGGCCGGCACCGACACTGCTGAGGGCGCCGACAAACTGTATCTCGAAGCCATGGCCGGGTTCAGTACCGGGCAGGAAGAAAGCAGGAGTGGAAAGGTGTCGATGCGGGAACTGAGAGAAGCGCTGGAAATACTGAATCGGCTGTCGCCACTGCTGAAGCCCGCCGTTATTGACGCCTGCGGATACTGCGTGACCCACGATGGCAAGGTGGATGTTCGGGAGTATGAGTTAATGCGGCTGGTAGCAGATCAGCTGGATTGCCCGATGCCGCTAAGGGGTCTGTCCCCGAACGGGGACTGACCCACCTTTGCCCGTCTGCGGCAACCAAGCCTGACCACGTACCTAGTCTTCCAAAATGGGTCAGTCCCCATGCGGGGACAGACCCTGAGAGACTGACCCACTTTTGCCCGTCTTCGGCAACCAAACCTGACCTCGTACCTAGCCTGCCAAAATGGGTCAGTCCCCGTTCGGGGACAGACCCCTTGGGACAGACCCCGTAAGACCCTACTCCCTACGCCCCTGGAACAGCATATCCACCGAGGGCTGGTCTTCCGGGGCGGGCAGGCCGAGCTTTTCTCGGACTTCGAGGTTTACGTCCCACAGCTGGTTAAATTTTTCGGTAGTGGCAGCCACGCTCTCGTCTTTGCCGAGCATAATGGTCGGCCTCAGGAAAACCAGCAGGTTTCGCTTGATGCGGGTTTCAGACTCCGATGAGAACAGGCGCCCAAGCAACGGGATATCCCCGAGCAGCGGCACCTTGCTTTTATTGATCTGGAAATCATCTTTTATCAGGCCTCCAAGAACCACCGTTTCGCCGTCGTCCGCGAGCACGGTGGTTTTGATTTCCCGCTTGTTGGTGATCAGATCCGAGGCACCGGAGACCGTTGTGGTGGAGATATCCTCGGTGGTCTGCTCAACGACCAGCCGAACCAGGCCGTCGGCACTGATGGTCGGGGTTACTTTCAGGGACAGGCCAACATCACGTCGTTCGATGGTGGTAAACGGGTTAGTCAGACCATCGCCAGTCGTTGTCGACTGCCCCGTCCGGAATGGCACGTTCTGACCAACAATGATCTCAGATTCCTGATTATCCAGAGTGATGATGCTCGGTGTGGAGAGCAGGTTAGCCGCAGCAGAGGAAGACAGCGCCTGAATCAGAATACCCCAGGTCAGACCATTCCGGTCTCGCTGACCAGCACCGATCGTTATACCGCCGCCCAGTTGCGGCAGGGTATCGCCCACCAAAGCGCCAATCACCGAGTTCAGGCCCAACATACCCTCACCACTGGTAAGGTTGGTACCCATTACCGGGAAGGCGTTGGCAGACTCATCACCAGCTGCCAGTTGGACACCCAACTGATCGCCCAGCTCGTCACTGATCTCGACAATCGCCGCTTCAATCATCACCTGAGCCCGGCGCACATCCAGAGCGGCCACAATCTGCTCGGCTTCCTGCATCAGGGAAGGCTCGCCACGGACAACCAGCGCATTCAATCCCTCATCGGCGAACACCGAGAAGCTCGCGGAACGACTACCCGATGAACCACCGGCACCGGAGCCACTGCCAGTGCTCGATTCCCGCACCACTTCGCCCATCACACCCTTGAGGATTTCGGTCAGGGCTTTGGAGTCAGCGTGCTTGAGCCGGATGACTTTTGTCGTGCCGCCAGTTGCCGAAGGCTGATCAAGCTGACGAATCAAACCCCGCATTTTGTCACGGAACGTCTCGTCACCCCGGAGGATCAGCCGGTTGCTCCGTTCATCCGCGGTCACGCTGTACTTTCTCGCGGAACTGTCACCGCTGCCACGGCGCAGTTCATCCGGCGCGAGCTCCTGCAGGAGTTTGACCATATCACCCACCCAGGCTTCCCTGAGCTGGATAACCTCAACTTCATACTTCGAAGGGCTGTCGAGTTCGCGAACAATCTGCTCAATTCGCTGAATGTTCGATGAATGATCACTGACAATCAGGGCATTTGCCGCAGCCACGCCGGCCAGATGACCATACTTGGCTACCAGAGGCCGCAGGATCGGCACCAACTCCAGGGCATTGGCGTTATCAATCTGAATAACCCGGGTAATCAGTTGTTCAGACGGGATAACCTCGAACCGGTCCAAAATCTCGGCTGACTGCTTGGCATCTACCTGCTGGATGATCTTGATGACTTCTTCACCGGGAATGGCGGTAAAACCGTGCACATTCAGCACCGCCAGGAACAGGTCATAAATTTCATGCTTGTTCATGGGTGCGCTTGAAAGCACCGTCACCTTGCCTTTAACCCGGGGGTCCACCACAAAACTGTACCCGGTGATGTCTGCAACCTGGGTAACAAATGCCCGGATATCCGCATCCTTGAGATTCAACCGCCAGGTTTCATCCTGTGCATGAGCCACCGATAGGATTGGCAACAGCAGAAGAAACACGAGGGTCCGGAATACGTTGGTCTTGTGGTTATACATCTGGCGGTATCGTCCTGTTGTATTGTTCCCGATCAGCGCCACTGTTCGGGTATGGCATAGCTGACGGTCAGTATGGAGCCGTCTCGTTCGATCTCGATATCCAGCTGGGCCTGGCTTCGCCAGTCCTCCAGCAGGGATTTATCCTGTTCTATATCACCGAGGCGCTGGCCGTTAATGGCAGTAATGACATCGCCCTGACGCAGATTCACCGCATCGAGCATCGGGTTGGAGCCATCGTACACATACCCGGAAGCGCCGCTGTCATCCGCTGGCCGCAAGCCATAGGCAGCCAATGCCGCTGCCCCCTCTGAATCCAGCTGCTGCCTCGCCCCGGCCAGGAAGTCATCCGGGGATTCTGCTGCCTGAACCGGTGCATCCGCAACCATTACCGAGGAATCCAGCTGCTCTTCAAACGCAAGTGATTCATAACGACCACCCCGTCGGATCAGAATTCGGTCTGATTCCACTTCCGCCAACTCGGCGTTCCCGGGCAACGTCTCTCCGACCCGATAATACTCGGTTTCGCCATTGCTTCCGGCAACTATAGCACCGGAGTCTTCCGGCCGCTGCCCTATCAGCACCCCCTCGAGGCGCAACCGTAACCCGGTTTCCGGTGCGCTGCGGCGAACAACCTCGGCCACACCTGCCTGTTGCTCTGGCCGGCCAAAAAATTCGTAGCCGGCAATGGGGGCCTGAGGCGCCCGGTTGTGGGCGCCAGAATGGCCACCTAACTGTGCCGGCGCATCCGGCACCGGCCGGTCAGACCACGCATACAGCCAGGTCAGTTTGGCCGCCGACACACTCAGGTACATGACAAGGGCGACCAGAATAATGTTTGCCAGGGCTCTGGATAGACGCTCCTGGTGATGTACTGCCAATCCTGCCACGTCAGAACCCTCCCGGCAGTATTGGCTGACGGACCCGAAACACGACATCTCCCGGGCGCGCCGTGTCTGGCCAAGGCTGCTGCGCCAGGTCAACCATACGCTTATACACCCGGAGTTCCATCATGCCGTCCCAAAGAATGCTGGCATCTGCAGCAGGGCCATCACCGCCCCGCTCTGAAACTGTGAGCGCGACACCACCTTCGGTGGTATCCACATTGGCCTGCATAGGCGGGAACTCTGCCTGCCCGGTCTGATTCCCCATAGGCCAGGTAACCAGCCCGCCATTCCAGTGCCCGACACCATCGGCTTGTTGCAACCGGTTATCAGCAAACACCAGACGCAGGCGATCGATACTGACATCCCCTTCAATCATGGCGCCCCCGCTCTGGCGAATCAGATCTTCAAACTCCGCTACAGCAATGCGACCACGGGCATTCACGTCGAGATTACCCGGCCAGCCGATGCTAACAGCTCCCTCCACACGGGATTGTGACGAAGCCAGAGAAATACTCACCGGTAACTCCAGCCCGGTTAGCGAGGGCCACCCGAGCTGCCACTGCACCCGAGCGGGAAAACCCGCAACCACAACACCGGCAGCGCCATCCCAGAGTCGGCCGGACACCTGCTGCACTGCCACCTGAGGTGGCAACTGAATGTGCCTGGACGCCTGATGCCAAACCCATCCGGCGGGCACCCACAGCACCAGCACAACGCCATACACCAGCAGCCCAAGCAACAACAGCAGTATGACTTTGGCGGGGCGCAGAAAGGGCTTGGTCTGGGGTTCGGTCATTGAGTTTTGCACGTTGATGAACGGGTAACCGAGTCTAACAAAGCCATTGGGCAAGTTCATGACAAAAATAACGAAAAACCCCGCGCCAGTGTGAACCAGCGCGGGGTTTTTCAGGGGTAGATCGGGCCAGACCTCAGAAACTGAGATCTGGTCGGGACCTGGCCGGCATCACATCATGCCGCCCATGCCTCCCATTCCGCCCATGCCACCCATGTCTGGCATACCGCCGGACTTCTCGTCTTCAGGCTCGTCGGCAACCATCGCCTCGGTGGTGATGATCAGAGACGCAACAGAAGCGGCTGCCTGCAGGGAAGAACGGGTTACCTTGGCAGGATCCAGGATACCCATTTCGAGCATGTCGCCGTACTGCTCGGTTGCGGCGTTGAAGCCGAAGGAACCTTCGCCTTCCTTCACTTTGGCAACCACAACAGAGGACTCGCCACCCGCGTTGAACACGATCTGACGCAGCGGAGCTTCCATGGCGCGGCGCAGGATATTCACACCGGCCTTCTGCTCTTCATTGATGGCGTCTACCTTGTCCAGGGCCGCAATGGCGCGGATCAGGGTAACACCACCACCGGCTACGATGCCCTCTTCAACGGCAGCGCGGGTGGAGTGCAGCGCGTCTTCAACGCGGGCCTTCTTCTCTTTCATTTCCACTTCAGAGCCGGCACCAACCTTGATCACGGCAACACCGCCAGCCAGCTTGGCTACGCGCTCTTGCAGCTTCTCTTTGTCGTAGTCAGAGGTGCTGTCTTCGATCTGCTTGCGGATCTGCTCAACGCGGGCTTCGATATCGCCCTGAGCGCCGGCACCGCCGATCAGAGTGGTGTTTTCCTTGGTCACGTTAACGCGCTTGGCAGTACCCAGGTCATCCAGAGTGGTATTCTCCAGGGTCAGGCCTACTTCCTCGGAAATCACGGTACCGCCGGTCAGGATGGCGATGTCCTGCAGCATTTCCTTACGACGGTCACCAAAGCCAGGTGCTTTAACCGCGTTCACCTTCACGATGCCACGCATGTTGTTGACAACCAGAGTGGCAAGGGCTTCGCCTTCGATGTCTTCGGCAATGATCTGCAGCGGCTTGCCAGCCTTGGCCACAGCTTCCAGCACCGGCAGCAGTTCGCGGATGTTGGAGATTTTCTTGTCAACCAGCAGGATGTACGGGTCGTCCAGCTCGGCAGACATGTTGTCCTGATTGTTGATGAAGTACGGGCTCAGGTAACCGCGGTCGAACTGCATACCTTCAACAACGTCCAGCTCGTCTTCCAGGCCACGGCCTTCCTCAACGGTAATGACGCCTTCTTTGCCTACGCGCTCCATAGCGTCTGCAATGATCTTGCCGATGGTCTCATCGCCGTTGGCAGAGATGGTGCCAACCTGGGCGATCATGCGGCTGTCGTCGCAGGGCTTGGCCATTTCACGAATGGCTTTAACGGCTTCAGCCGTACCTTTGTCGATACCGCGCTTCAGATCCATCGGGTTCATGCCGGCAGTCACTGCCTTGATGCCCTCATTAACGATGGACTGGGCCAGAACCGTTGCGGTCGTGGTGCCGTCACCAGCGGTTTCGTTGGCCTGGGAAGCAACTTCCTTCACCATCTGCGCGCCCATGTTCTCGAACTTGTCTTTCAGCTCGATTTCCTTGGCCACAGACACACCGTCTTTGGTCACGGTCGGAGCGCCGAAAGACTTCTCCAGAACCACGTTACGGCCTTTCGGGCCCAGGGTTACCTTGACGGCGTCTGCCAGGATGTTTACACCTGCAACCATGCGTTTGCGGGCGCTATCACCGAATTTAACGTCTTTTGCTGCCATGTCTTCTATTCCTGTTCGTTAAACCGAAGTTGAATAAGATCGGATTAATGAGCGTTGGTACTTATCGCTGCTGCGATCACTCAAGCACGCCGTAGATTTCGCTTTCGCTCATGATGAGCAGCTCTTCACCGTCAACCTTTACGGTGTTACCGGCATACTGACCGAAGACCACGGTGTCACCCACCTTGACCGCCAGTGCACGGGTTTCGCCGTTATCCAGAATACGGCCGTTGCCCACAGCAACCACCTCACCCTGGGAAGGCTTCTCTTTGGCGTTACCCGGCAGCACGATGCCACCCGCAGTTTTCTCTTCTTCTTCCTTACGGCGTACGACAACACGATCGTGTAGCGGACGAATTTTCATTGCTCGGTTTCTCCAATAGTCAGATTAATGTGGCAATGACAATTGCATGTTAAAAGTGTCTGGCCGGAACCCCGGACCGGACAAATTGCCCCGGCATCCAAGCCACTGATAGACAGCAGTTTTCAGCCCGAGACGAATCTGTGGTGAGTTAATGGGGTTGCCACCAACGTTTTCAACACCCAGAGCGAAAAAAATTTCACTTTTTTTCGTCGCCCTCACCGCGCTCCCGTGCCCGCTCAAGGCGTTCCCGATCGCTCTCCGTCTGATCCTGATATTCGCCTTCAATAATGTCGCCATTGGCATCCCGATCAAACGGACGCTGCGGCCCGAACGGTCCATGCCCTTCAAACGGCCCCTGCCCGAATGGCCCGGCACCACCGCCTGTACCAAAATAAAAGCTCCGACTCTGGCCGGCTACCGTCATTCGCTTCAAAGCCTTCGCCGCGAGCCAGTGCCGGGACCCCGGCAACAAACAGGCCAACCCCACCGCATCGGTGATAAACCCCGGTGTCAGCAACAAGGCCCCGCCCACGGCCAGAATCAGCCCCTCGGCCACTTCCTTTGCCGGCAATTCGCCGCTGTTCAACCGCTGGTTCGCCCGCAACAACGTAGCCAGCCCCTGCTGACGCAATAGCCAGGCGCCAATGACGGCGGTCAGCAGCACCAGCGCGATGGTGTTCAACACCCCGATCAGGCCGCCGACCTTGATCAGAACCACCATCTCAGCGATGGGCATAATAATGAAAAGAAATAGGAAAACGGGCAAAATGCCTCCTTATAAAAACGATGCAGACACACAGAGAACGTAAACCACCTCTGAACTTAATTAGGGCAAACCATGAAACTTCAAGATTCCGTGATCGCAATCACCGGCGGCGGCCAGGGCCTCGGCCGCGCCATGGCAGAGTACCTGGCAGCCAAAGGCGCCAAACTCGCCCTCATCGACCTGATGGAAGACAAACTGGCGGAAGCCGCCGACGCCTGCCAAAAAGCCGGTGGCGATGCCAAAACCTATGTCTGCAACGTCGCTAAAGAAGACGATGTTGAGAAAACCTTCCAGGCCATCATCAACGACTTTGGCCACCTGAACGGCCTGGTGAACAACGCCGGCATTCTGCGCGACGGCCTGATGGTGAAATTCAAAGACGGCAAGCTGGAAAAACGCATGGAACTGGCCCAGTGGCAGTCCGTCATTGATGTAAACCTCACCGGCGTGTTCCTGTGCGGCCGCGAAGCCGCCACCCGCATGATCGAAAACGGTGACCAGGGCGCCATCATCAACATCGCCTCCATCTCCCGCGCTGGCAACATGGGCCAGAGCAACTACTCCGCCGCCAAGGCTGGCGTATCGGCCCTGGTGCCGGTTTGGGCCAAGGAACTGGCGCGCTACGGCATCCGCTGCATGGGTATCGCCCCCGGCTTCATCGAGACTGAAATGACCGCCTCCATGAAACCGGAGGCCCTGGAGAAAATGACCGCCGGCATTCCGCTCAAGCGCATGGGTAAGCCGGAGGAAATTGCCTCTGCCGTGGCGTTCATCTTTGAGAACGACTATGTCTCCGGACGTATGATCGAAGTAGACGGCGCCCTGCGTCTCTAGTGCGCAGAAGCATGAGGCTCTGAATGGACGAGTTCGACAAAGAGCCGACAAAAGAGCAAAAGATCTGGCAGGTAGTGGCCGCCATTCCGCAAGGAAAGGTGGCCAGCTACGGCCAGGTTGCCGCCATGGCCGGCCTGGGCCGCCAGGCGCGCTTTGTTGGCCGGGCCCTGGGCAAACTGCCCGCCGGCCACAGCATCCCCTGGCACCGGGTGATCCGCAGCAACGGCCAGATTGCTTTTCCTGAAGGCACAGAAACCTGCCAGCTTCAAACCGAGAAGCTGAGACTGGAAGGGGTGGACGTGTATAAAGGAAGGGTAAAGATGAAGGACTTTCAGTGGCAGCCCTGAGCCGAAAGCCCAAGGCTGCCACTGAGACTAACAAAGGCTCAGATCAAACCGCTTTGGCAGCAATGATCTTGTCGTGCCACTCGACCGGGCCGGTCTGGTGCACGGAGCTGCCGCGGGAATCCACCGCTACGGTTACCGGCATGTCTTCCACTTCGAACTCGTAGATGGCTTCCATACCCAGCTCTTCAAAGGCCACCACCTCGGCACCCTTGATTGCCTTGGACACCAGGTAAGCCGCACCGCCCACGGCCATCAGGTATACCGCGCCGTGCTTCTTGATCGCATCAATAGCAACCTGGCCACGCTCGGCTTTACCGATCATGCCGGTCAGGCCGGTTTTCTCCAGCATGGTGTCGGTAAACTTGTCCATACGGGTGGCCGTGGTGGGGCCAGCCGGGCCAACCACTTCTTCGCGTACCGGATCAACCGGGCCTACGTAATAGATGAAGCGGCCTTTCAGATCCACCGGCAACTCCTCGCCACGTTCGATCATATCCACCATCTTCTTGTGGGCGGCGTCACGGCCAGTCAGCATTTTGCCAGACAGCAAAACGGTTTCACCGGGCTGCCAGTCTTTCACGTCTTCCGGAGTTACAGTGTCCAGATTTACACGGCGAACGTTCTCGCCCACTTCCCAGGTTATTTCCGGCCAGTCGTCCAGGCTCGGCGGCGTCTGCAGAGACGGGCCAGAGCCATCCAGCACAAAATGCGCGTGGCGGGTAGCGGCACAGTTCGGAATAATCGCCACCGGCTTGTTGGCCGCGTGTGTCGGAAAATCCTTAACCTTCACATCCAGAACCGTGGTCAGACCACCCAGACCCTGGGCGCCAATACCCAGCTCGTTGACCTTCTCGAACAGCTCCAGGCGCAATTCTTCAGAGCGGTTGGACGCGCCACGGGCCTGCAGATCGTGAATATCGATTGGGTCCAGCAGGGCTTCTTTCGCCAGTTCCATCGCCTTCTCGGCAGTACCACCAATACCAATACCCAGCATACCAGGCGGACACCAGCCGGCACCCATCTGCGGCACCATCTTCAGCACCCAGTCCACCACCGAGTCAGACGGGTTCAGCATGGCAAACTTGGACTTGGCCTCCGAGCCGCCGCCCTTGGCTGCTACGTGCACGTCGACCGTGCTACCCGGCACCATCTTGTAATGGATGATGGCGGGGGTGTTGTCCTTGGTGTTCTGGCGTTTGCCGTCCGGGTCTGCCAGCACGGAGGCACGAAGAACATTGTCCGGGTGGGTGTAAGCACGGCGCACGCCTTCGTTGATCACGTCGTCCAGCGGCATGTCGCACTCGAATTTCACATCCATGCCAATGTTCACGAATACGGTCACAATGCCGGTGTCCTGGCAGATCGGGCGATGGCCCTGGGCACACATCCGGGAATTAATCAAAATCTGGGCCATGGCATCCTTGGCGGCCTGGGACTCTTCGCGCTGATAGGCCTCGTACACAGCCTGAATAAAATCCTTGGGGTGATAGTAGGAAATAAACTGCAGCGCATCGGCTACGCTTTCGATCAGGTCGTCCTGGCGGATAACAGTGGTCATAGTCGCCTCATCAGCTTTCTGATTATCGGAAATGTGCGGAGCCACCCGGGCAGCCCCTGCTTAATATAAGGAAGCGTGAGTTTACCAGAAATGAACCCGATAGGACTCGACAAACCCGCCAGTGCCCACTATTTTTCAGAAAGGCCACTCCGACTGTGCGGGGAGGGATTCCGAAAGCAGAATCACACTTTTGGCTGATCAACACTTGCCAGACTGTCGCTATAGTCAAAGCTACAGAAATTGGCTCAAGTGCTGGCTACAATTTCAGACAACGAACGAATTCATAAAAGCAGAACAGGCAAAAGCACGGAATTCAGGGGCCGACCGGTTCCGTCTACGCCGGATATAACGACACAACAACAGGAAAAGGTTCCACCCATGTTCAAGAAAACTCTAATAAGTCTTGCCGTGGCTTCTTCCCTTGGGTTGACTGGTTGCTTCGATAGCGCCGGCGATGGGGGTAATGCGAATCCGGATTATAAGATCAGTCAGGATAAAAACCGAGCTGACTTCCTTGCTCAATTTGAGGGCAAAACCTGGCCGGTGTTCGATCCGTTCCCGGCAGTGTCCGACCTGCCAATTCCGAATGATTTGATCTATTCAAACGCTGGTGATGGTTCATTTGCCGTCGCAGACACCCAGCCGCCCGTCACAACAGCACTAAACCAGCTGAGTGGCGCGTCAACCATCGCCCCAATCGACATTAAATTCTCGGGTGAGATCAATAATGTGCGAGGCCCAAGACCTCTGAGTGATCCAGAGGCAATCCTTCAGAACGTATTTCTGATCGAGCTTGACTATGCCAGTGGTGACCCGCTTCGAGGACTGAGAGCCGGCGAAGTGCCAAGTGGTGCACCCTTTAACAATTTCATTACTGAAGTTCGTGAGCTCAGCGGCGATACCTATTTGCGAATACTGCCCGTAAGCCCGCTTGATCCCTACAAACGTTATGTTGTCGTCCTGACCAACGAAATCACGGATGGCGCGGATCAGCAGATCGTCTCATCGCCAGCCTACACCGAACTCAAAGATGAGAGCCAAGTGCTCGGGCCAAGCGTCGACCGAGTGCGGACTCTTATTAACAGTTTCTGGGAGAAAACAGCCCTCCAAGCTTTTAACACCGCGGCATTACCTGTTGGCCCGGGGGGCGCACTGGTTTCTTTAAATGATGTCAGGCAAGCCAATGACTTCCCAGCTCTGGAAAAAGGAAGCATCGCGCTTTCATACAGCTTTACTACTTCCAACGACAAGCAAGTTCTAAACTACATCGCCAATCCAGCTAACTGGATTCGAGATCAGGTTAGGTTAGCAGTTACATCAGCTGCCGTAGAGAATGTTACAGATGCATTTGATGATCTTGAGGCCGACCCAACGAATGCGGACTTCCAAAGTGCGGTACAGAGCGCGCTTGATGGATTCGCCCCAAGCGAGCGTTTCAGTGCTACACCTTTTGCGTCAATACTCGAGGAAAGCTGCGATCCACTTCCAGCCGAACTCAAATTCCAGTGTGTAGGCGATGTATTCTATGGTGGCCTCACCAGTGTTGCGGGTATCAAGTTCCCGGCACCTTCAGCCCAAGCATTTGATATCAAAAGCACAACAGATGCGGCACAACTCTCGGCGGTCCTGAGCACTGTTCTTGCTAACCCCGAAGATCCGGCAGAGCCAATTACTGGAAAAGTGGACGTGCATCAGGGTTATATCGATCTCCCCTATTTCCTGAACACGCCACTACCTCAGTCGAACGGCTCGGAAATTCAGGCACGGGGCTGGAAAGCAGACACTCAACTAGCCGCAGCTTTGGCACAAGCTACAGGATTTGCCATCCCTCAAGCGGATGCATCCAAGTCAACCGTGCTTAATTCGGTTTTTCCCTTCCCTGAGCAGTCGGATGTACTCCGGTCCCCACTGCTTGTGCTTACGCCATCAGGCGTGACATTAGAAGAATTGCAGAATGAAGCGAATAGCTACAATGCAGTTATATTTCAACACGGCATCACAACGGATAGAAGTGCGGCCTTGGCCTTTGGCAGCGCACTGATAGACAATGACCCAACCGGGAATACGATTGTCTTTGCGATCGATCAACCATTGCATGGCGTATCACCCTCATCCACAAAAGAACGCTCGGATCTTGCAGAAACTCTGCTCAGCGGTGCATCAATCATTGATGAAGATACAAGCGAGCAAGAGGCAGCCGTTTTGATTTCGCAGGTTGTAAGCGGTACCTTTGTTTCGGAGACGGCTCTTCCTCCAATCCTAATTTCTTGCGAAGCGGCTCAGACAGCTGAGAATCCAGTGGCGTTTATTCTGGCTGGCAACTGTGGCTTAGAGGCTGCTCAGCAACTGGGACAGGCGTTGGTGCTTCAGCAAACCGTTGCCAATTCAGGTAGTACAATACCTGGACTGAGCCCGGCTGATGGGGATGTCAAAGAGCGCCACTTTAACTTTGGCACGAACACCGACAATCAAATTGTTTCGATGAACTTCGATCCTGACAATGCGGTCGGGAAATCCGGCGACCTGTTCATCAACCTGCTGAATTTCACCAACTCAAGGGATAACCTGAGACAAGGCGCTGTCGACCTGATGAACGTTCGAGCAACCATCGAAACTTTGGAGGGTGTCGGTAACGTTTACTTGGTTGGCCACTCCCTCGGAACGGTCAATGGTGCAGCATTTGTCGCTTCAGCTAACAGCTCCGGCCGACCAGAGCTCGCAATCCAAGGTGCCCACCTGATGACCCCAGCCTCAGGCATTGTGAGGATGCTGGAGAACTCGCCCTCATTTGCCCCCAGAATTCTGGGAGGCTTGGCTCAAGCGACTAGCGGCACAGTGGTTCAGGGCACCTCTGGACTAGAAACCTTCTTGAATGTCTTCCAGATCGCGATCGATTCGGTTGATCCAATCAACTTTACCCCCGAACTGGCCCAAAAGGGGCTCTTAGTCTCCGAAATCAGCGGTGACAGAACCACTGTCAATGCAGCGTTTGAAGCCTTTGGCACCCCCCCACTCTCGCTTGACCTCAGCGTTATTGGGATTCCTCTGAATATCAAGTCTTCCCAGGCGCCGCTGGCTGGCTCTACTCCATTCATTAACGGTTTGGTCGATACTGAGTCTGAGTTGTTCATGTTCGAGCGATATGAAGAAGGCGTTCATGGAACCCCAGTTCTGCCGACGGAGGAGCTGGCCGAGCTTCCCCGCGTAGATGAGGAGACGGGAGAGCCAGTTTATACCGTACTGAAGGATAGAACTCTGTATCTGACAGAAAACGAGGAGACTGAAGTGATTGTGAGCGCTGAAAACGCCAGCATCGTCTTTAGTGGGTTGATAGGAGATACTCTGGGAATGATTCTCTCTGACGGCTATACCACTATGCCGTAGCAATACCCTGAAGTGCAGTAATAAAAAGACCGCCTAGCAATTGCTAGGCGGTCTTTTTTTAGTTAGCCCCACTAGGTGAAGACTAATGGACTAGCGACCTGAAATTGAGATTCACCATCCCCCCGATCCCTCTCAACCACCATCCCCCGCGCGTTAATCTGCGGATGCTCCGCCGCCTCCTCAATCGTCAGCACCGGCTCCACACAAGCATCCACCTCCGCAAAAATCGCCCGCCACTCGGCAAACGTCTTAGCCGCAATCTTCTCTTTAATGGCAGCCTTCAACTTCTGCTGATGCTCCGGGTTCTGGCTCAATGCAAAGCTCTTCATCTCGCTGAGCCCGAGTGTGTCACATAACCGTGCGGAGAACTGCGGCTCCAGGCTGCCTACCGACAACCACCGGCCGTCGCTGGTCTGGTAGTAATCGTAGAAGGTGCCGCCGTTGAGCATTCCACTCTCCGGCTTCTGGGGCTGGCCGCCGGCCAGGGCGGCGGCACCGGCCATGGCGTTGAGGGCGAAGGCGGCGTCGGTCATGCTGATGTCGATGAAGGCGCCCTGCCCGGTTTGCTGGCGCTGAATGACCGCAGCGAGAATGCCCATCACCGCGTGGTGAGAGCCGCCGGCCACGTCGGCAACCTGTATACCCATTGGTGGGGGGCCGCTGTCGGCGCGGCCGCAGTGGCTGGCAACGCCGGAGATGGCCAGGTAGTTGATGTCGTGGCCGGCGCGGTCTTTGTAGGGACCGGTCTGGCCGTAGCCGGTGATGGCACAGTAGATCAGATTCGGGTTAATGGCTTTGAGGGTTTCATAGCCAATGCCCAGCCGGTCCATCACGCCCGGGCGGAACTGCTCCACTACGATGTCGTAGTCTTTGACCAGTTCTTTCACCTTCTCCACGCTCTCGGGCTGTTTCAGGTTGAGCTGGAGTGTCTGTTTGCCACGGCTGAGGTACGAAAAGGTGGTGCTGAATTTGCCATCAAACGGGGGCATCACTTTGGCCAGGTCTACCCTGTCCGGCGCTTCCACACGCAGCACTTCCGCGCCCATATCGGCAAGCATCATGGTGGCGTAGGGGCCCGGTAACAGGGTGCTGAAATCCAGTATTTTCAAGGTGCTCAGGGGGCCTGCCATAATCATCTCCGTTAGTTGATCGATGGTATTGTTGTTACTGTGGATCATGCTGCCGGGTTTTGCAGAGGGGGCCAACTGCCGGTTCCTTCATTCCCATTGGCAGAATCTTCCATCTTTCGCGAAATCAGATGGTTGCATTGTCCCTCGGGGCACTTATGATGAACATCGTTTCCATCAATGGCACCGGTTATGTCTACGCTTACGGTTTCAAAGCATTTTGTTGAAGCATCCCTCTCCGGCGCGGAGCGTCTGGGGTTGGATAGCCGTACGCTGTTACAGGAAGCCGCCATTTCGCCGGACTTGCTGCGCATAGACATGGCCCGGGTAAGCAGCGACCAGTTCAGCCGGCTGATGCAGGTGATCTGGAACCGCACCGGCGACGAGTTTATGGGCATGGGCCCCCGCAAGGCCCGTACCGGCACCTTTGCCACCATGTGCGCCCTGGTGATTAATTGCCAGACGCTGGAGGAAGTCTACGAGCAGGCGTTCCGGTTCTCCCGCCTGTTTGAACCTATGGTGAGCATGGAGCTGGAAGTAAACGAGGACAACGCCCGGCTGGTAGCCCGTATCGAGGGCGAGATTCACGACCCCAGCTATTTCCTGCGCGAAAGCATCCTGGTGATCTGGCACCGCCTGGGCAGCTGGCTGATTGGGCAGCCGGTGGAGCTGGAGAAGGCCGAATTCAGCTACCCAAGGCCCGAGCATGGCGATGAGTACCGCCATATCTTCCATTGCCCACTGGCATTTGACTCCGACTGCACCGCCCTCACCTTCAGCAAGCGCTTTCTCTCCGCTCCGGTGATCCGGGACAAGCCGGAGATGCGCCAGTTTCTGAAAACCTCGCCGGCAGATCTGTTATCCCGGCCAGACGAGAGCAATACCTGGACCGGCCGTATACGAGGCCTGATTGGCCGGGATTTTTCCAAGCCCATGCCGGATTTCGACTGGATTGCCCAGGAGTTGCACACCAGCCCGCAAACGCTCCGGCGGCGACTCAAGCAGGAAAACACGTCGTTCCAGGAGATCAAGGATCTGTTGCGGCGGGATATGGCCATTTACTATCTGAGCCACCAGGAGTTGCCCATCAATGATATCGCCGAGCGGGTGGGCTTTACGGAGCCGTCAACTTTTCACCGGGCCTTCAAGAAGTGGACCGGCGTCACCCCGGGCGCCTGGCGGGAGGGCGAACGGGGTGACCTGGCCGAATAACGGCCAGGACCTGCCAACCGGTGCGTATCAGGAGCCGGAGCTGCCCTGCTGAAGGTTACGAATCAGGCGACCCAGGGTCAGGGCAATGTCATTAACCTGGTTCCGGTTCTGGGCCAACTGGAACAACCGGGAGCCATCCCTCGGATCATAAATCCAGCAAGCGCCCACAACAGGCTCACAGTCCCAGCGGGGCTGAGGGTTTACACCAAATACCGGCAGCGAAACCGACTTCTGGACCGTTGTATCATCGGTGTTGCGGGTGATTTCCTGAATGTTGAGGTTACCGTCGACAACGCTCACCCGGTACCGGATGTCTGCTGGCCGGTCCAGCCGCACCACCGTTTTGTCCCGGCGCCAGCCTGCCGTCTCCAGCAGCGCGTTGAGGTGAATGGTCAAGGCTTCACGATCTGAGCTTGCAAGGTACAGTTGGCGCAGGCTTTGCAGTTCCTGACCGCCCGCAGGCTCGATGATGGCAACGGGCTCTCTCACTTCACCATTGGCGTTGGCGAGGGCTCTAACGCTGTCCCGGCTTTGTTTCTCAATATCCGTGATCAGCTTCAGTGACTGCTGGTAGTGCTGCCCGTCCACTCCGGCCCGGCTGACATAGGCCTCCAGGGCCGCCCTTGCTTCATTCAGGTGGCCTGCCTGCAGCATGGCCCTGCCGCGGTAGAAGAAGTAGTCCGCTGGCTTTTCAGAGTCCATCTTCTGCAGGCGATTCAGGTACTCACTTGCCTCCCCCCAGCGTTCGGCTGCAACGGCCTCTTCCGTGGCCAGCATTAGCCGTCGAATTTCATGCTCCGGCGCCAATGACTGCCCCTGGGCCGGGAACGCCGCCAGCGTGGCCGCCATCGCCATGCCTGCCATCAAAGACCGGCCACTGGCCAGGCTGAATCTTCCGGGTGACAACATACCGCTACTCCTGATTGTCCTTTTCGCTGTCTTCAACCGCCGCCGCTGGCGCCTCAACCTCTGGTTCGGGCCCGGATTGCTCCAGGGCGTCCGCAGCCGGGTCATCGTCATCGGCATCCACCTCAGCCTGGTCCACAATGGCCTTGGGCAGTTCTTTTTTGACCCTTACACCGAGTTCAACAAACCGGTTGGCCTGGGAGATCAGATTACCACGGCCCCGGGTCAGGGTATTCATGGCATTATCGTAGGTGCCCTGAGCCGTATGTAACTGGCTGCCAAGACGTTCCATAGCCTCCACAAACACCCGGAGCTTGTCATACACCGCCCCTGCCCGGTCGGCAATACGCCTGGCGTTCTGGCTCTGGCGCTCGTAACGCCAGATGTTTTCGATGGTTCTCAGCGTCGCAAGCAAAGTGGTGGGAGTCACCACAATAATCTTTCGCTCGAAGGCTTCTGCGAACAGGTTCTCGTCTTGTTGGAATGCTGCCACAAAGGCTGGCTCGATTGGCATGAACAGCAGAACGAAATCCGGAGAATGCAGGCCATTAAGCTGGCTGTAGTCTTTCTCGCTGAGGCTTCGAATATGGCTGCGCACCGCCTCTACGTGCTGTTTGAGGGCTTCTTCCCTGGCATTGTCTTCCTCGGCAACCACCCACTGCTGGTAGGCCAGCAACGACACTTTGGAGTCCACCACAAGATTGCGTTTGTCCGGCAGGTGTACAATGACATCGGGGCGCAGCAACTGATTGTCTTCATCCCGGTAGCTGCCCTGGGTTTCGTATTCCACGCCTTTTCTCAGGCCGGATCGTTCCAGTACTCGTTCAAGAATCAGCTCGCCCCAGTTACCCTGCACCTTTTTATCACCCTTGAGCGCCCGGGTGAGATTGGCCGCCTCCTCGGTAATCTGGCGGTTAAGATCCTGCAACGATTTGATCTCGCTTCGCAGGGCCTGGCGATCACGGGTTTCAGTGGTGTACACATCCTCAACCCGTTTCCGGAAATCCTGTAACTGGTCACGGAACGGGTTAAGCAGGGAATCAAGACTGGTCTTGTTCTGCTGCGCGAAGCGTTCGCTTTTCTGGTCAAATATTCGGTTCGCCAGATTCTCAAATTCCTGCTTCAGGGCATCCCGGTTTTTCTCAAGCAGTTCCATTTTCTCGGCTGCAGAGCGACGCTCTTTGTCAAGGGTAACCTGCTGCTCACGAAGCTCTACCTTCAACTGACTGAACTCATCACCGAGATTCTCAGCCCGCTGGCGGAGTTCCCGGTTCTCTTGCTCCAACTGGCTTAAACGGTCCCGCCGACTTCCCAGCTCCGAGTCTGCGGAGGCCAGCCGGCTCTCGAGACCTGATGCTTTCTGGCGCCAGCTTTCCAGACTGACATCGCGCTCCGCGAGGGTTTGTTTCTGCTGTTCTATCAATTGCTCCAGATGACTTACCTGTTGATGATGCAACGCCTGAAACTGTTCCAATTCGCGCAACCTGTCATCCCGGTCAACTTGCTCCTGAATACTGGATTCCAGAGCAGCGCGACCTTTCCGAACAGCCAGCGTGGCCCACACCAGGCCGGCAAACAATGCAGTGCAGGTCACCAAAAGCACGATAATCCAGCCAGCCAGCCACTCGGGGCGCAGCTCCATCAGATTGGTCAGAGCATCGACCACAACGAAAGACTCCTTTTGCAGCTTATTAAAACCATAAATTTGCTAGGGTTAGCGTTAGCCAACCAGTCTACCCCATGCGTGGAACTTTTTGCCCATTAAACCCTCATTACCTATGCTGATCTCAGTCAGTCCCTCGACTGATTGGCATTTCCGGCAGGCGACAGGATTTGATTCTTTACGGCCAACGCAAATTGCTCTAAAAGTGATGAAAAGGATCTCCCAACGGCGCAGGGTTCCTTCAGAAGGGGCGCGCCAACGCAGGACCAGCACATGCTCAAGGCACTCTGGAGAAAACTGGGCGTTGATACTCTGCAGGCAACACGCGCGGCGGGTTGCATCGATGAAACGTGTCGCTCGCCTGAACACGTAGCAGGCGGAGAAGGTTTGCGGGTGTTACCACACATAACCCACACGGGGGAGTTTCACCTTGAGCGCCTGAGCCACCTTTTGAGCGCGCGTTACGGCCATTCGGTGCCTTCTGATGGGAGAACCCTGGTAAGTGATCAATACCTGCAGCAGTTGGTGAGCTTCGCCTCACGCATTCAGGATCAGGATATCCAGCGGGAACTGCTGCTCTTCTACCTGAATTGTTCCCCGGTCATTCAGGAATTCCTCCGCTCTGAAACCGCCCTTGGTCAGGAGCGCCTGCTACCTCGCTGACGTCATTTCCCAGGTCTTAACCAACTGTAAAGTATCCACACAGTTAACGTGTAGTATACTTCGCTGCTGTTTCAGAAACACACTCACCGGCTGTACACCTAAACGGTCACAGAAACCGCTTCTGCAGCCAGCTCAGGGGAAATCAATGGGTTACAGGTTCTTCCAGCCTCGGCGCTTCCTGACGCTTCTTTCGTTATGTCTTGCGATAGCACTTACCGGCTGCTCGGCAGATCGATACTTTATGGTTCCCAAGGGCGATTTGGATGACCTGAGAACATCCGTGCACACCCAACGGGCTACTCTGGTGACGATAGAGAACAACGCTACCGTTCGCCATGAGCAAATACTTAACATTCAGGAAGCGTCTACCCAATCGATTCTTGACGCAATTGCCACTCAGGTTGAGAAGCCGGTCTGCCCGCCAGTGGCGAAGCCTGTTTGCCCCGCTGTCTCCCAGAACCAGGGGCGCTCTGACCGGCTCAAGGGCAAAGTGATCGTTGGTGAGGTTGAAAAATTTTACCTCGCCGGCCCGGCCCACATCTACACTGCCAGAATTGACAGCGGCGCGGAAACGTCCTCCATCCACGCCCGCAATATTCAGCGCTTTGAGCGGGACGGTAGTAATTGGGTGCGCTTCGATGTACCGGTCCCCGGCGTGAACAACCAGTGGGTCACCATGGAGCGGGAAATATCCCGGCGGGTGCGGGTCATTCAAGCCAGTGCCGAGGAGGCGGAGCGCCGGGTTGTCGTTGAACTTCAGTTCGCCATCGGTGATCACCAGCAGGTGGCGGAGTTCACCCTGGCTGACCGAACCAACCTTACGTACGAAGTGCTTGTGGGGCGGAACATATTGCGGGATGTCATGCTGATTGACGTTGGTAAAGAGTACGCCACAGAACTGCCAGAATCCTATCGCCAAAGGGCCAGTACCGGAGATGACTCATGACGGTTCGGTCAAGGGCCCCGTTTTATGCCTTTGTTCTCTTGCTGATCGCCGCAGGTGTATCCATTGCCACCTGGAGGCATATTGAGTTGGGGGTGCCCTGGATGACCGGCGAGCAACGGCCGGTGTGGATGGTGGAAGCCAGAATCGATTTTGAGGGCCAGAACGATGCCGCACAGGTCAGCCTGCACATTCCCGAACAGCCACCGGGCTTCAACATCCTGACGGAGCAGGCCGCCTCTCCGGGTTATGGCTTTTCCATTCTCGAAAGCTCCGGCAGCCGCCGTGCAGAATGGACAAAACGAGACGTTTCCGGCCCTCAGACACTCTACTTCAAGGTTCAGTTTGTTCCCGACGACAGTTCGGGCGAAGCGGCCCGATCCAGAAAGCCCAGACCAACACCAACGTTCTGGGAGGAGCCGCAAGCTACCGCCGTCCGGGAGGTGCTGAGGCAGGCGTCGGAACGATCCAGTTCGCCTGAAAGCCTGACCAGAGAGCTCATACGGCTGATGCAACCAGACAGCCGAACTCAGAACACCACCCTCCTGGTGGCTGATGAAAACTATCTGCAAATGCTGGTTCGCATGCTAAACCACGCCGGCATTCCAGCTCGAACCGCGGATGCATTAAGACTGGAGGATGCCCGCCGTCGGCAGCAGTTAATGCCCTTTGTGCAGATTCATAACGGCGAACGCTGGCTGACCTTCGATCCCCGAAGCGCCGAGCAAGGCGTTCCGGAAAACTTGCTGTTATGGCGCCAAGGCTCCGAATCGTTGCTGGACGTGGTAGGCGGAGACCAGTCACAGGTGAGTTTCTCCATGCTCCGGCAAACCGTGCCTGCGCTGCAACTGGCCACACTGGAGGCGAATAAGAACGGGCTCGGAGTGCTTGGCTTTTACCAGCTACCCATCGAAGAGCAAAGCATGTTCCGCATGCTGCTTTTGCTACCTATCGGGGCGCTGATTGTTGCCTTCATGCGCATTGTCATTGGTGTGCGCACCTCAGGAACCTTTATGCCGGTACTTATTGCCGTAGCATTTGTGCAGACCACCCTGGTGCCCGGCCTGATAGCCTTTCTATCCGTCGTGGCCATTGGATTATTGTTGAGAGGCTACCTTTCGAGCCTGAACCTTCTGCTGGTTTCCCGCATCTCGGCACTGATAATCCTGGTGATCTTTATCACCGCCGGTTTAAGTATTGTGGGTTACCAGATGGGGTTCAACACCGGCATGACCGTCACCTTCTTTCCGATGGTCATCATCGCCTGGACTATCGAACGTATGTCGATTCTCTGGGAGGAGGAAGGCGCCCGGGAGGTTCTGGTTCAGGGCAGCGGCAGCCTGTTTGTGGCTATCTGTGCCTACCTGGCGATGAACACCTCGCTGGCCGGCCATCTCACCTTCAATTTCCCGGAACTGCATCTTGTGGTTTTGGGCCTGATTCTGTTGATGGGCCAGTACACCGGCTACAAACTCAGCGAGCTTAGACGCTTCACCCCCATGAAGGTCTACGACTGATATGGACTGGATTTCCCCCGGAAAGCTGAGAAAGCTCGGCATTCTGAACATGAACCGGCGCAATGTGGACTACATCGCCCGCTACAACGAGCGGGCCTCTTACCCGCTGGTTGATAACAAATTAAAAACCAAACTGGCGGTCAGTGAATACGACGTCGCAACCCCGAAGCTTCTCCAGGTAGTTCGCCAGCAACACGAAATTTCGCATTTCCGGGAAATGGCCGAAGGCCTCGCAGGCTTTGCCATCAAGCCTGCCAAAGGGTCTGGCGGCAAAGGGATTACTGTCATTACCGGGCGCGACGGTGACGAGTTTATCAAAGCGTCCGGCGCACGAATTTCCGTGGCCATGCTGGAGCGGCACCTGACCAACATTCTGGCCGGCCTCTATTCTCTGGCCGGCACGCCTGACGTTGCCATCGTGGAGGACCTCGTCCAATCGACACCCACACTGGCCAGGTACTCCTTCCAGGGCGTTCCAGACATCCGCATCATCATCTTTCAGGGGTATCCGGTCATGGCCATGCTCCGGCTTGCCACCACGGCATCGGATGGTAAAGCCAACCTGCATCAGGGCGCCGTTGGCGTGGGCCTGGACATCTGCACCGGTCGCAGCCTGAATGCCGTACAGTTCAACCGGCCCATCACACTCCACCCAGATACCGGGCTGGCGCTGGAGAACATTCAGATAGAGGCCTGGGAGGATATGCTGGAAATGGCGTCCCGGTGCTACGAAGCCACCGGCCTTGGTTACATGGGTGTAGACCTGGTAGTCGACCACTACAAAGGCCCCTTGCTGCTGGAACTCAACGCCCGCCCCGGCCTGGCCATACAGATGGCTAACGGAGAGGGCTTGTTGCCCAGACTGAGAAACATCGAATCCCTGAAGCGGCCACACTTCAGCCCCCGGGAGCGGGCTCAATACGCTATGGAGGCCTTTGGCAGACTGTGAATCATGCCCGCGCAACGTTTCTGCGGTCGAAAAAAAACCGGAGCGAATGCCCCGGTTTTTTTTTGTGGGTCAGCCTTGCTGAGCGATCAGAGCAGTTCGCCCCGTTGCAGCAACAGCTTGCGCTCATGGGTCAAACCCTTGAGCAAACCCCAGGTCATAATCAGCAAGACAACAGTGAACGGTAGACCGGCACTGATCGCCACGGCCTGAATGGCCCCCAGGGCATCATCACCACCACCAAAGATCAACGCAGCGGCAATCGCGCCTTCCATAACCACCCAGAACACGCGCTGTGCCGTCGGTGCATCAGTCTTGCCACCGGCAGTAATGCTATCGATAACCAGCGAACCGGAGTCCGACGATGTCACGAAGAACACCAGCACCAGAACAATACCCACAAAGGAAATAATTCCGGTCAGCGGCAGGTTGGCGAACATCTGGAACGTAGCCAGCGAGACTTCTGTCAGGCCTTCTTCCGCGAGGGCACCCATGCCTTGCTGGATCTGCTCCAGGGCCGCGCCACCAAAGCCGCTCATCCACACGGTGGTAATCAGGGTCGGGATAATCAGAACCGCAGTCACAAATTCACGCACTGTCCGCCCCTTGGACACGCGCGCAATAAACATGCCTACGAACGGTGACCAGGAAATCCACCAGGCCCAGTAGAACACAGTCCAGCCCTGCAGCCAGGCCTGGTCATCACGACCGAACGGATTACTCAGAGGCACTACGTTTGCCACGTAGGTAGACGAGGTAATCCAGATGGTTTCGACAATCGCCAGCGTCGGGCCGGCAAAAATCACAAAGAACAGGAGCACGCCGGCGGTAACCATGTTGATGTTACTGAGCACCTTCACGCCGCCATCCAGACCACGCAAGACCGAGATCAACGCCAGGGCCGTTACCCCCACGATAATCGCCATCTGCACGTTGATACCAGAGCCCATGCCAAACAGATAATCCAGGCCCGAGGCCGCCTGCTGCGCGCCAAAACCCAGAGACGTCGCCAAACCAAAAATGGTGGCGACCACTGCCAGGACATCAATGACGTGGCCCGGCCAACCCCACACTTTGTCTTTCAGCAGCGGGAAAAATGCCGAGCGAATGGTCAGTGGCATATTTTTGTTGAAGGCGAAGAACGCCAGAGACAGGGCAACCACCGCATAGATTGCCCAGGGATGCAGGCCCCAGTGGTAGAGGGTTGCGCCCATCGCCATGTTACGAGCCTCGGCGGAATTCGCCTCGACGTTAAATGGCGTTTCGTACCAGCCTGTGTAATAAGCAACTGGTTCTGCCACAGCCCAGAACATCAGGCCGATACCCATACCGGCGGCAAACAGCATGGCGAACCATGACAGCGTCGAGAACTCTGGCGTTGCGTCTTGCCCACCCAGGCGTATTTTGCCCACGGGCATGAAAATCAGCGCCAGGCTCACCACCACGAAGATGTTGGCACTGATCAGGAAGAACCAGTCGAAGGAACCGATAATATCCCACTTCAGGCCGTCCAGTGTTTCCTTGGCGGCGGTCGGGAACATCAGTGTTCCGATGACAAACAGCACAACAATGACTGATGTGACCGGGAATACCCAGTTATGGAGGTCCAGTCCAAACGGTCTTATGTTGTCCTGGCCTGCGACGTAATCCGTCTGATATTCGTCTTTCACTACCTCGCCCACGTTGGCGCCTCCTGGTCTGGTGTGACGATTGAATATTCGTTCGGTTTAACTTTTGATCAATCTATCTTCATAGATTACAAGCTGGTCATCTTATTATTTTGAGTTCAAAACATCAAAAATTGATACAAATCAGTTTTACACATTTCAGCATAGACCAGATTTCCGGGCCGGTAAGCGTAAGTAATGCACTGGCCTGAACCCCGGCGTGCATCAAACCGTAGGGTATACTGGGCCGGCATCTTTTTGGCCGGCCAAACAGCCGATAACAGAGGACTCCATGGCGAAAACCACCACCTTCCCACTGCGCTATTCGGCCTTGGCGATCAGCATTGCCGGATTGATCATTTCCTTTCCCGTCTCCCTATGGACGGGAACCGGCTATGTGATTCCGATAATGTTTGCGGGCCTGACCGCCCTTGGAACCCGGGATTTGCTCCAGAGAAGCCACACCGTCAGCCGCAACTATCCAATCATGGCCCACTTTCGCTACCTGTTTGAGTCAGTCGGGCCAGAGATACGACAATACTTTATCCAGTCGGATACCGAGGAACGACCGTTCTCCAGAGAACAACGCACCATCGTCTATCAGCGGGCCAAGAACGTGCTGGACAAGCGCCCCTTTGGTTCGCAGCTCGGCATGTATGAAGAAGGGTTCGAGTGGATGAATCACTCCCTCACCCCAAGCAGGCTTCAGTCCAGCGACTTCCGCATTGTGATCGGCAAGAACTGCGATAAACCGTACAGCGCCAGCGTGTTTAACATCTCAGCAATGAGTTTTGGTTCGCTTTCCGCTAACGCGATCCTGAGCCTCAACACCGGAGCTAAGAAAGGTAACTTCTACCATGACACTGGCGAGGGTTCTATTTCCCGGTACCACAGGCAGCCTGGCGGCGACCTGGTCTGGGAGATCGGTTCCGGCTATTTTGGCTGCCGCCACCCGGACGGCAGTTTCAACCCGGATATGTTCCGGGAAAACGCCTGTCTTGATCAGGTAAAAATGATAGAAGTCAAACTATCTCAGGGTGCTAAACCCGGCCATGGCGGCATTCTGCCGGGCGAGAAGGTAACCCAGGAAATTGCCGAAGCACGGGGCGTGCAGGTGGGCGAAGACTGCGTATCCCCGGCCAGCCATTCCGCTTTCTCCAACCCGGTGGAGCTTCTGGAATTTCTGGAGCAGTTGCGGGAGCTCTCGGGCGGCAAACCGGTCGGTTTCAAGATGGCCATTGGCCATCCGTGGGAGTGGTTTGCCATTGTCAAAGCCATGCTGGCAACCGGCAAGAAACCGGACTTTATCGTGGTGGATGGCGGCGAAGGGGGAACCGGTGCCGCACCCCTGGAGTTCATCAACCGGCTAGGCATGCCCATGACCGAGGCCCTACTGCTGGTTCACAACACCCTGGTGGGCACCAGTCTTCGGGAGGACATCGCCATTGGCGCTGCCGGCAAGATCACTTCAGCCTTCAATATCGCCCGCACGCTCGCATTGGGTGCGGACTGGTGCAACGCCGCGCGCGGCTACATGTTTGCTCTCGGATGCATCCAGGCCCTGAACTGCCATACCGGGCGTTGTCCCAGCGGCGTGGCCACCCAGGACCCGCGCCGGGGCAACAAACTGGATGTACCTCTCAAGAGTGAGCGGGTCTTCAGCTATCACAAAAACACTCTCGACGCCCTCAAGAATCTGCTGGAAGCGTCCGGCCTGAAACACCCCTCTGAGCTGGGCCCCGAGCACATCGTTCGGCGCGTTTCCACAACCGAGATCCACAGCTATCTCGACCTCTTCCCGTTTCTGGAGCCGGGCGCCCTGCTGGAGGGCAAAACCGGCCTGACCGTGTTCGACAAATACTGGGAAGACTCCCGGCCGGATACCTTCGAACCACCGGAATTTATCCTGAGACTGAGAGAGACGAAACTGAGGTAATTCGACGAATAAAATCACCCACTCCCTGTTTATTTTTACCGTGGGCTGGTGTAGACTTCGCTCCCGCTAAGCCACTGAGATAAACCTCTTTTCTTGGTGGGCAGCAGTTTACGGGGCGTAGCGCAGCTTGGTAGCGCACTTGCATGGGGTGCAAGGGGTCGTAGGTTCAAATCCTACCGTCCCGACCAGAATTCCCTACAAAAAAGCCCGGGCCGAAAGGCCCGGGCTTTTTTGTTTCTATCACTTCCAATGCGGTAAAAGGACGGTCAAAGTCTCGCCAGTGCCACTTCTGTAGCCTTCACAAAAGCCAACACATCCGAACCCTTCTTCAGTCCCAGCTCTTTGACGGAGCGTGTGGTGATCACGGAAGTGACAATGCCGCCCGGCGTTTCCACGTCAACCTCGGACAATACCGGGCCTTCGTTGATGGCCACCACCTGGCCACGAAACTGGTTGCGGGGGTTCAATTGTTGAATACTCATTTTATTTCCTCTGATTAGTGATTGCGCAGGTTCAAGACTGTTAGTTTGAAATGGCCAGGTAGCCGGATTCCGGCTGTAGCGTGGCCCGTTTATGCTTTGGTACTGTTTCGTCCGGCGCTTCCGCGGGCACCCCTGTGAGGTACTCCAGCAATCTTGCCTCATACCCTACAAACGACGGATCGGTTGCCACTCTGGGACGCGGCAACTGGATCTTTACATCCAGGCCAATGGCACCTTCGTCAAGAACGATCACCCGGTCGGCAAGCATCACGGCCTCGCTGACATCGTGCGTCACCATCACCAGGGTAAAACCGTGTTCCTGCCACAGGTTCTCGATCAGCCGGTGCATAGTGGATCGGGTGAGCGCATCCAGAGCACCCAGGGGTTCGTCCAGCAACAGCAGTTCCGGCTGATGCGCCAGCGCCCGCGCCAGAGCGACTCGCTGTTTCTGCCCGCCGGACAGGCTTGCGGGCCAGTCCTGGGCCTTGCTGTCCAGCTCCACCTCGTGCAACGAGAATTTCGCGCGGGCGTATGACACATTGCCAATCTCCACATTCTCGATCACGGTTTTCCACGGCAGCAGACGAGGCTCCTGGTACATCATCCGCACGCTGTGGTTGCCGGTTCCGGCCGCCTCACCGTCGACTTCAAGTTGGCCACCGTCTGGCTTATCAAGCCCTGCCAGCAGCCGCAGCAGCGTGCTTTTCCCGCAGCCACTCCGGCCGATAATGACCAGGCTTTCCCCGGCCGGGATGTCCAGGTCCAGCCCTTTGAGGACCGTCAGATCACCGAAATGCCGCTGAAGGTTGCGGGTGGTAATCCCTACCCCCCATTTTGTCGAAGACAGGTCTGACATAACGGTTACACTCCTTCACCGCGTTGATAAGCCGGGTGCCAGCGCAGCCACCAGAGCTCGAGACCTTTGGCGCTGAGATCTGCCAGTTTGCCAAGCACGGCGTAGAGCAGAATAGCGACCAGCACCACGTCGGTCTGCATGAACTCCCGGGCATCCATCGCGAGGTAACCGATGCCATCTGTCGCAGAGATGGTTTCCGAGACAATCAAGGTCAGCCACATGAAGCCGAGGGCGAACCGCACACCAACCAGAATGGATGGCAGGGCGCCGGGCAACACCACATGCCAGAACAGGGCAACCCCCCTGACACCGTACGAGCGGGCCATTTCCAGCAATTGCGGATCCACGTTGCGAATACCGTGATAAGTGTTCAGGTAAATCGGAAACACACTGCCCAGTGCCACCAGGAAGATCTTGGCGGTTTCATCAATTCCGAACCATAGAATGACCAGCGGAATCAGCGCCAGGTGCGGAATGTTCCGCACCATCTGCAGCGTGCTGTCCAGCAGCAGGGAAAGCCAGCGGGACAACCCGGTGGCAAACCCCAGGGCCAGGCCAATGCCGCCGCCAATCAGAAAACCAATGGCGGCTCGCTCAAAACTGCTTTTCAGGTGGAACCAGAGCTCTCCCGATGCCGTCAGTCGCCAGCCGGCGGCTACGACATCCGTTGGGGCCGGCAGCACCCTGGCGGTAATCCAGCCCAACTGTGCCCCGATTTGCCAGGCCAGCAGCAGCGCCACTGGCACGATCCAGGGCAGAAAGCCTGCCAGTGCCCGGTTACGTATGGATAGCGACATCGCTTCTGCCTCCTTTGCGTATTACTGGGCTGCGACCGATACCGGGTTTGACCAGAGCACAGATTCGATATCGATCTTCCGGGGGATCAGGTTTAGCTCATAGAACACATCCGCAATGGTCTGCTGGGCCTTACCGATCCTTGGCGTAACGCGGGTTGCACCGTACGCATAGCGATCAACCGCCAGCCGGAGTGATGCTTTCGATATGCCCGTCTCCTTGTGCAGAATGTCGACAACCTCCTGAGGATGGTCCTTGGCCCAGGCATCCAGCTCGGCTAGCGCATCGATCACCTCGTTAACGATTCGCGGATAACGCTCGGCAAACGGGCGTGAGGCAAGATAGATCTGGTGGTTATCCACCAGCCCTTCGCCATCGCGCAGTGAGCGAGCGCCGGCAATTTCAGCATCCGCCTGGTACGGGTCCCAGATGACCCAGGCATCGACATCACCCCGATCAAAGGCCGTGCGAGCATCGCCCGGTTTGATGTAGACCGGCCTGATGTCGCGAATCGACAGATTGGCTTCTTCCAACGCCCGCACCAACAGGTAGTGCACGTTCGAGCCCTTGTTCAGCGCCACCCGCTTGCCTTTCAGGTCGGCAACGGACTGAATCGGCGAGTCTTTCTTCACCAGTATGGCCTCACCCTTTGGCGCCGGCGGCTCGTTTGCCACATAAACAAGATCTGCTCCAGCAGCCTGGGCGAAAATGGGCGGAGTTTCACCCGTGGTGCCAAAATCCACGCTGCCCACATTCAGGCCTTCCAGCAACTGCGGACCGGCGGGGAACTCGATCCATTTAACATCGAAGCCTTGTTCCGCCAGTTGAGGTTCGAGCGTGCCACGGGCCTTGAGCAGGATCAGCGTGCCATATTTCTGGTAACCAATACGCAGCGTGTTTTCCTCAACCTGCGCGCTGGCGCTCAGCGGTGTCAGCAGCAGAGCGCTCGATGCCAACAGGCCTATGAACGTTCGGCGGGTAGTTCGTAGTTTGTGTCTCAAAGCCGTTTTTTTAGTCACAATCGTGATCTCCATTCGCTCAATGATTCCAGGACCGGAATCAGCCCCGTTTCGTGGAGATTAAGCTATCAGCGCCTCCGGCCAGCCCAAACCAACTTATCGTGCAGAGCTTCTGAATAAATCATCTATTACCGAAATCACGCCTTTTTCAGGGTTTTATGCATTTCCAGAATAATGAATTCAGAAATGGTTGGTTCGTACACGCCAGCACCACCGTTAAGCTGGGGTCTTTGACAACCAGGCAGAATTGGAGGAAACCCCATGTCCGAGGAAATCGGTTATCTGATCGTTCCCGGCTGGAATGGCTCTGGTACCAACCACTGGCAGAGCCACTGGCAGCTATTGTTGCCTAACAGCAAGCGGATTCATGTGGAAAGCTGGTCACGGCCCGACCTGGAAGACTGGATTGAGGCCATCGACCGGGACGTTCGCAACGCCCCAACCGACAAGGTCGTGTTGATTGCACACAGCCTGGGCTGCGTCGCGGTGGCACATTGGGCCCGTCGGTATGGTACGGAGCGCGCCGATCGAATCAAAAGTGCCCTGCTCGTCGCCCCGGCCGACATAGAGCGGGATTCCGCCCCCGATGCGCTGCGCCCCTTTGCGCCCATCCCCGATGACTATTTGCCCTTTCCTTCCTTAGTGGTCGGCTCTACCAACGACCAGGCCGCATCGGCAAGACGGGCGCGAGACCTGGCCCTGCATTGGGGAAGCGAATTCGAGCTGTTGACGGGTGTTGGCCATATCAACAGCGAATCCGGACATCAGCGATGGATTGAAGGGTTGCGATACCTTGCCCGAGCCTCCCGCGAGCCAGCCCCCAGGGTGCTGGTAGCCCAGAGTCAGAGCCTGTCGCCCCACCTGCTCAGTTATTGAGGACATAACCATGTATATGGAAATCCCGATACGCGAGTCTTCGGTCAGCTCTTTGCGTCAGAGTCGCCACGATAACACCAGCAGAACGGGTGTACTCACTTTTGACAATCCCGACGACTACACACTGAGCATCCGGGCGTCAGCCCTCGTTCTGAGCGACCCCAAATCCCGGGCGTTGCACGGGCGACTTCGGCAGATCGCGCCCAGCGACGCCACGGTGCTGATTATCGGTGCCACCGGCACCGGTAAGGAGCTTGTGGCCCGGGAGGTTCACCGCCTCAGCCATCGGGCCAAGCGTCCGTTTCTGGCCATTAACTGCGGCGCACTGTCCGAAAGCCTGCTGGAAAGCGAACTGTTTGGTCACGAGAAAGGTGCCTTCACTGGTGCTATCAGTCAGAAGCCGGGCTGGTTTGAAGCGGCGGACGGCGGCACCCTGTTCCTTGATGAGGTCGGAGACCTGCCTCTCAGTGCCCAGGTCAAGCTGTTGCGGGTGCTGCAGGAGCAGGAAGTCACGCGGGTGGGTGGCCGCAAATCCATTCCCGTCAATATCCGGCTTATTGCGGCGACCAACGTCCCGCTTGCGGACGCCGTTCGTGCCGGTCGCTTCCGGGAAGACCTGTTCTACCGGCTCAATGTCGCGCCGGTGTCGCTACCTCCACTGCGGGACCGGCCGGGGGACATTCTTCCCCTGAGCGATTATTTTCTGGACAAATACAGCCGACGACTGGAACTTGGCGAGGTTACGTTATCACCACAGGCCGAGACTAAGCTGGAGCGCTACCACTGGCCCGGTAACATCCGCGAACTGGAAAATGTGATTCACCATGCGTTGCTGATCATTCGAGGCCGCGTAGTGCAACCGGAACACCTGCACCTGGCGGGCAACCCAGGGCTATCTGTGGTCAAGGACCTTGCCTCAACCAAACAGTCCTTTCCAACTCCCCCGCCCGCGGAGGTATCCGATTCCGACGCTGCCATAGATGCCCTGACAGACGCACTCAATGTTTTGTTTGATTCCGGCGGAGAGAGCGTGCTCGAAACCATGGACCGGCACGCCGTTATCACCGCAATGACACGCGCTGACAGCAACCAGGTGGTGGCTGCCAGGCTGCTGGGCGTGTCACGCAACGTTCTCCGCCATCGATTAAAACGCTACGGACTGTTGCCCTGAGGCGGGGCTGGCCCGCCTCAGGAACCACCTCAGAAACGAATACGAGCACCGGCCAATGCCAACAGGTTGTCCTCGTAATCAACCCCGTTACGGTCCAGAGAAACCGACCGCACGCTGGCATAGACCTCGGTCCCAATCACATCAATTTTCTGGACTGCCTGGGCACCAATAACGTCAACGGTATCACCGTTCTGGTCCTTGTCATCGGTTTTCTGCCAATCGACTGACAAGGCCGTCTTGCCCACGTTCGGGAACCAGGATGCCTGATAACCAAGTTTAAGATAGCTAAACTTCAGATCGTCCTTGGCTGAATCAATGGCGTTAGCCTGGCCGGCCGCCAACGTGACACTGATGCCAGACGCATCCAGTACCGATACCGAACCCGACAATTGATCATCATAGGTGGGCGTGGCACTCAGCTCACTGGTGTTAGCCCAGCCCAGGCCCGCAGCAACCTTCAAACGGTCATGCTGCCCGTTGTACCAGAGCCCTGCATCCAGTGCGCCGTCATTGATGACCGAGGTACGGAACTGAAGACCGTTGTATGAGGGCGTGTCATAACGCAGTCGGGTATTGCGTCCAAAGCCGTCCAGATTGGCGGCGACATCCCCAAGATCAGTTCCGGTCAGTGTATTGGTGGCCTTGTCACGAAAAAGGATACCGCCGCCGAGAACGGTTACATCGGAATAGCCAGCCACGCTGGTTCCGGAAAGATCATTCTCGGAGACGCCCTCAGTCGCCGTCCAGCCCTGGCCCAGCCAGAGTTTACCCAGGTCGCCATGGCTGAAATACACTTCCACCCGGCGGTTACGGAATGCAGAAGTATCATTAGTCTTTTCGTCCAGCTGGCTGAGCGAGGCACTGTTGTTGAGCCTGAACTCGGTCTCATAAGCAGCCCCTGCCACCCAGCCGTTCACGGGACTGGTTTCTGCAATAAAGCGGAGACGGGAAGAACTGTTATTGTTATCAACATTGAGCAGGGTGGTGTCCTCGCCGTCCTCCACCGCCAGAAGGCCCCGGTTGATCTGGCCAGAGACGGTCAGGTTCAGAATATCGGAGCCGGAAAGCACAATCCGATCCCCTTCATTGGCCTGGGCCAATGAGATGGCCGGAAATGCCGTCAAGGCGACGGCAGCGGCCAGGGCATTGCGGGTAAAGCGAAGGGAAAACTTGCGGGTGGCCGCGGAAATAGCAACGTTCAACGACATAGTTATAGCATCCTGATTAATGAGTTCCAGAAAGGTGTTTACACCTTATCTGAACACTGCACATCGGATGCCAGTTTTAACGTACTGTTTTTATTGCTATTTTTATTGTCCTGTTGATATTTCAGCAGAACACTGTTGCTATTGAAACACTGCGGCAGTGGGATTCAGCAGGGGCCAGACCTCAAAGCCCCGGCCCAGCCTGCTTCGCCGATGCCTGCGAAACCCGGCTCTCCGGTGCCACGCTTTGAGTCAGCCAGACATTACCTCCAATCACCGAGCCCCGGCCGATGGTAATGCGCCCAAGAATGGTGGCACCGGCGTAGATCACCACATCGTCTTCCACGATAGGGTGGCGGGGTTCACCTTTGGTCAGGGCACCGGTCTCGTCTTCATTGAACCGCACCGCCCCCAGCGTCACGTTCTGATAGATGCGCACCCGATCACCCAGAATGGCGGTTTCACCAACCACCACACCGGTGCCGTGGTCGATGAAGAACGAGCGGCCAATAGTGGCACCTGGGTGGATGTCGATGCCTGTGGCGGAGTGAGCCTTCTCAGCAATGATTCGCGCAATCATCGGCAGGCCTGCCCGATAGAATCCGTGGGCGATACGGTGATGGATGATGGCCTCGACCCCGGGATAGGAGATCAACACCTCATCCACGCAAGTAGCTGCGGGATCGCCATGGTAGGCTGCAAGCACATCCTCATCCAGTTGCCGCCGCAGTGCTGGCAGTTGCGACAGCAACTGGCTGACCTGGCCGCTGGCCTGGGCCCTCAGTGCGACCAGATCCTGCTGTCCCCGGTCCAGGTACTGGAGTTCAAGGGTTACCTGGTTGATGAGCTCCCGTTCCACATTACCCAGCATATAGGCCACGAACTGGTCTTCGCGCTCCTTGGTCAGGTCCGGCGGCCCCAGGCGCATCGGAAACAGGATGGCGCACAGCGTATCCACCGTGTGATGAACCGCCTGATGTGATGGCAGCTCGCGGCTGCCCAGATCCAGCTCCCGACCCTGGCGCTCACGCCAGTCATGGCGGGCCGCACGCAGCTCCGCCGTGATTTTGTCAATAAGACGCTTACCCGATGGCAAAAATTCTCTCCTCAAATGGCATGGCTTTGGCTGAGCACCTCCAGCAAGTCATTACGGACCTGCGTAAGCGCCGGGTCACGTCGATCTCTGGGGCGGGCCAAAGCGACATGATTGGCATGGAGTATCCGCCCCGGGTTGCTACCCAGCACAAGGACCCGATCACTCAGATAGGCGGCTTCATCCACGTCGTGGGTGACCACCAGAAGGGTCAGATGATGCACCCGGGCAAGGTGAATCAGCAAGTCCTGAAGCTTGATTCTGGTAAACGCATCTACTGCGCTGAAAGGTTCATCCAGCAGCAGTATGCGCTGAGCGCTCCCCTGCTCTGCCCCGGCATTGCCACCCGGAGCCGGCGCAAACAGTCCCCTTGCGATGGCTGCCCGCTGCGCCATGCCACCAGACAGTTCCTTGGGCAGTTTGTCCGCCGCGTCACCCAGCCCGACCTCTTCCAGCAGCGCCAGAATCCTGGGGCGGTCCGCTTCGGGATGATCGCTGCCAAAACCGACATTCTGGGCAACCGTAAGCCAGGGCAGCAGGCGTGGCTCCTGAAAGACAAAACCGACATTGCCATCCACTTCCTCGCCGTTGTGGAGAAACCGGATCCGGCCCCGGAAGTCGGTATCCAGGCCAGCAACAATTCTCAGCAAGGTACTTTTGCCGCAGCCACTGGGGCCTACCAGCGAGACAATCTCGCCGCTACCGATCTCGAAAGAGACGTTATCGAGCACAAGGCTGTTGCCAAAGCGTTTATTGTGAACAGTCAGTTGCACAATCGGTTCAAGATTCATCAGGCGTTTCCTCGCTGGGTAACCAGGGTGTCACGCCACCCGAGACAACGGCTTTCGGCACGGGTAATCAGGGTATCCGTCAGCTTGCCGAGAACTGCCAGCAGAAGGATAGCGGTAATCACCAGATCCGGGCGGCTGGTTTCCCGCCCATCCGTCAGCAAAAAGCCCAGCCCCTCACTGGCTGCGATCAGCTCAGCGGCAACGACAAACATCCAGGCCAGACTGAGACCGGTGCGCAACCCGGAGAACAGCTCAGGCAAGGCGGAAGGAATCACGATACGGCGAATCAGCGCCAACCGGGACAGCCGGTAGACCGCGCCCAGCTCAATCAGTTTCCGGTCCACATTGTGAATGCCAGACACCAGATTGAGGTACACCGGGAAGAACGCCCCGATGGCAATCAGCACGATCTTCGGGGTTTCGTCGATACCCAGCCATAGCAACAACAGGGGCACCCAGGCCAGAGAGGGAATCGCCCGCAAGCCCTGAAAGGTAGGCTCCAGCAGCCACTCGGTTCGCTTGCTCAGGCCGACCAGCGAGCCCAGTATGACGGCCAGGACAGCACCAATGGAGAAACCGGCGGCAACCCGGGCAATGCTTGCGCCCAAATGCTCCCAGAGCTGTCCCTGGGCCAGGTACCATAGCGTTTGAGCAATATCACTCGGGGGCGGAAAAAGAAAAGCCGACAACCAGCCCAGGCTCACCGCCAGCTCCAGTAACGCAAAGAACGGCACCGGCAACAACAACCCTGCCCACTTCCAGAGCCGGGCCCGATTCCCCGGCGAGGCGACTGCCTCATTCCGGGGGCCGGCAGTTGCCAGCGCTGCGCCCTGTAAAGACTCAGCACCAGACATGGTTATTACCTCTCAGCGACGGTCGTGTCTTTGCGAATCACGCTGGCCGCAAAGGTGGTATCAATCAGACTGGTGATCGCAGATGAGACATCGGCACCCGGGCGAACCAGCCCCTCGGCCGCAAGAATGGGCGCGGCGCCTGTCAGGTCATCAATGTGCTGCTGTGACGGCAGAGGCTGATTGAGGATGGTTCGTTCGGTCAGTTGCAGTCTGGCAACATCCACTGGCAGATTTGCCGCCTCAGCCAGAATCTCGGCGGCTTCATCCGGGTTGTTCAACACCCATTCACGGGCTTGCTCATACACACTGATTACCCGTCGTACGGCTTCCGGATGCTCTTTCAGGAAGGACTCGTTTACATTGAGAAAACCGTAAGTGTTAAAGCTGATGTTTCGATAGATCAAGCGGGCGTTATCCTGCAGTTGCGCCGCTGCCATGTGCGGGTCCAGCCCGGCCCAGGCGTCCACATCACCACGAACCAGCGCCGTTCTGCCATCCGGGTGCTGAAGGTTGATGATGTTAACGTCGCGTTTGGTCAGCCCTTTGCTTTGAAGGGCGCGCAGGAGGAACAGATATGGATCAGTGCCTTTAGTGGCGGCAACTTTCTTACCCTTCAGCCCTTCAATAGAATTGATCGCCGAGCCCTCCGGCACCACCAGTGCGGTCCACTCCGGCTGTGAATAGACGTACACCGTCTTGATAGGCGCACCATTAGCTTTCGCCAATACAGCCGAAAGACCCGCAGTGGAGCCGAAGTGAACACTGCCACTGTTCAGGTATTCGAGGGCCCGGTTACTGCCGAGACTGAGAACCCAGTTAATCTCGGTGCCATCGGATTTGAACTCGTCCTCAAGCCAGCCGAATTTCTTGACCACCAGGCTGGTGGGTGAGTAATAAGCATAATCCACGTTCAGGGTTTTCGGTGTTTCCGCCTGGGCAGACAGGCTGAAAAGAGCGGTCAGGCCTACAGCGAGACCAGCAAACCATTTTTTACGCATGGGTATTCCTCAGAAAGATCAGGTTTTGGTTTTTACCCAGGTCACTTCGAGCGGTCTCGTCAGTTCGGGCTTATTCGGGCATCCAGTCCCGACAACTCTTGCCGGGTCATATTTGGCGCCATCTGGAGCAGGTCATACCCGTCCATCAGCGCAACGTTGGATTCTTGATCATGGCGCGATCCACCCACGAAGACGGCCAGCTCATTCTTCGCCAGTCGCTGCCAGTCATGGCCATCGGTGATCGGCTGGGTGGCCACCATCACCAGCGGCGCGCCTGCGTAGACGGTATCGTCCAACCACTGGTCACAATCCACCAGCCGGGCGCGTCTTGGCTCATCGGATTGCCGGGTCCAGTGGAGATCGGTGCTGCCGTGAGCGAACATCACATCGCCAACGGTGAGCAGAAAATTGAAGGTGCCATGGGCGGAAATGTCCGCAGCAACACGGCGAATTTCTTCCGCGAGGTCATCAAGCTCCGGGCGGGTGTCACCGAAGGTGCTGATGAGCTCTGTCAACAGCAAACCAAAGGCAGCCTCACTGTCGGTTTCACCGTTGGGCCGGAAACGGGCCTCCACTTCTGGTTGGAAGTCATGCAAATCACCGTTATGGGCGAACACCCAGTCATAGTCCCAGAGCTTTCGACTGAAGGGATGGCTGTTGACGAGCTCCACCGGCCCGAAGGTGGCCTTGCGGACATGGGCAATCAGGTTACGTGTCCGGATATCCCGACCCAGGAAAGCCTGAGCCATACGGCAATTGAAGGCACTGGTTTTCTGGACATTCAGGTGATGAGTGCCGTCGGCGTAATAGGCAATGCCCCAGCCATCCTTGTGATCACCAGTACCACCTCCACGGCACAGGAAACCACGCAGAGGCTCCTGCGGGGCAACCGGGCGGGCACTGTTCAAACCGAAGATCTGGCACATGGTTCACTCTGAAGTGATGAATGGTGCCGTCAATACTAGAGAGGTGTAGGAGGAAGATTAACCAATAAAATCTCATATCTTTATCAGAATGCTGGCGGAGCAGGCACGAATGCCTGCTCTGACAATCAGCGGCCGGAAGGGAGTGCCAGTTGCCCAGCCACAACGTCCTCGGTAAGCTCCGGGGCGCACAACTGAATAAACTGGAAGGCATAGTTACGCAGGAGGTTGCCGCGGCGAATGCCGATTCGTGTCTGCTTTTCTTCGAACAGGTGATCGGTATTGAGCAGCTGCAACCCCGAATCCCGGGCCGGGTTGAACGCTACCGATGCAATGATGCCGATACCGAGGCGCAATTCCACGTAGGATTTGATCACATCCGCATCCAGGGCGGTCATGATAATCTCCGGTCTCAGGTTTTCGGTGGCAAACGCCTTCTCAATAGAGGCCCGCCCGGTAAAGCCCTCGTGATAGGTAATGATGGGATACTGTTGAATGTCCTCCAGCGTTAACCGGTCTTTCTGGGCCAGTGGATGCAGTTTGGGCACCACAACACCGTGATGCCAGCGGTGATAGGGGAATGACACCAACTGAGGAATATCGCCCAGTGCCTCGGTGGCCACGCCAATGTCCGCCTCGCCACTGAGCAGCATGCTGACAATCTCATCCGGACTGCCCTGATGCAGGCGCAACCGCACTTTCGGAAACTGCTGTTTGAATCGGCTGACTACCTCGGGCAACGCGTACCTCGCCTGGGTATGGGTGGTGGCAATGGTCAACTCGCCGGAATCCTGCTCCTGGTAGTGCTCGGCCAGGTTTTTGATGTTACGGGCATCCATCAACATGCGCTCCACATAAACCAGCATCTGCTGACCGGGCTCGGTCAGCCCCAATAAACGCTTGCCCTTGCGGACATAGAGCTCAACACCCAGTTCCTCCTCCAGGTCCTTGATGTGCTTTGACACACCGGACTGAGAGGTGAACAGCGCATTGGCTACCTCTGTCAGATTGAAGTTCTGCCGGGCGGTTTCCCGCACGATCCGTAGTTGCTGAAAGTTCACAGACGGCCTTCCCTATTCAACGATGTAACACCTGAGCCAAACTTGCTAACAAGTAATAAAAAACCGGATATCAATGCCATCGAAGTCTAAGGCAGACCAAAAGATAAACCGAATAATATTTACTGCATTACTAAGCGTTTTTTTTCATATAGCGCGCTCGTTAACCTGCATAACATGGCAGAAAAAAGGCCGGATACCTGAGTATCCGGCCAACCGGAGACGTGCCACGATGAGCACACGCAACAACAAAAATTCAGAAATCGCCGCTAGGAAGCCGAAGCCTTCGCAGCCCGGATGTCGAACGCACCACCGGTATGGAAGGCGGAATCGGTAACCGCCTGCTTGCCCGGCAACAACGGAAAAACGAGCTCGGCAAACCGGATGGCTTCCTCAAGGTGGGGATAGCCTGACAGTACAAACGTATCCACGCCGGCGTCCCGGTACTCCAACAGCCGCTTGGCGACGGTTTCCGGGTCGCCCACCAACGCAGTGCCAGCGCCACCTCGCACAAGCCCCACACCGGCCCAGAGATCCGGGCTGATTTCAAGCTTGTCCCGGCGTCCGCCATGCAGGGCCAGCATGCGCTTCTGCCCCACCGAATCCATTTTGGCCAGGTTCTGCTGGGATTGGGCAATGGTTTCGTCGTCCAGGTTCTCGATCAGCTTGTCCGCTTCTGCCCAGGCCTCTTCACGGGTTTCCCGGACAATCACGTGCAGGCGAACACCAAACCGCACGGTACGCCCGTGTTTGGCAGCCTCGGCACGCACACGATCAATCTTCTCGGCCACGGCTTCCGGGGGCTCACCCCAGGTCAGGTAGGCATCCACCTGCTCCCCGGCCAGCTTGATCGCGGCCTCCGAAGAGCCCCCGAAATACAGTGGAGGATAGGGCTTCTGGACCGGTGGAAAGTAATTTTTCGCCCCTTGGATCTTATGGTGCTTGCCGTCGAAATCTACCGTTTCGCCCTGCAGGAGGCGGCGCCAGACCTGCAGGAACTCATCGGCCGACTCGTACCGTTCGTCATGGCTGTAATAGACACCCTCGGCGGCCAGTTCAGCCGAATCCCCCCCAGGTACAACATTGAGCAGCAAGCGACCACCTAGTGCCTCATCCAGCGTTGCAGCTTGCCGAGCGGAGACGGTTGGCCCGGAGATGGAGGTGCGAAGCGCCACCAGCAACTTGATGCGACTGGTCACAGGGGCAAGGCTGGAGGCTACCACCCAGGGGTCCTGGCAACTGGCGCCGGTGGGAATCAGCAGGCCGTCGTAACCCAGGTCTTCAGCGGTCGTTGCGATGCGCTGCATATACCGGTTAGTTGCCGGTCGGCCGCTGCCGGGCTTGCCAAAATAACGGGTATCGCCCGAGGTAGGAAGAAACCAGAAAACATCGAGGGACATGCCACTCTCCTTGAAGGTCGTTGTCATTGACTGATCGCAGATTAACGCTCCCCGCCCCCTTCACAAATCCGATTATCTTCGATCAACATTCCTTTTTGTGGATACAGGCGTCCTGCGTCCGTAAAAGCGGCTTTTCCGATTTTGCGCAAAGCTTTACAGTTTTTTTTGGTTTGGAGCTAGAAGGCCGGTTGATAAAGTCTTGCCTCGCACGAACACTCATCTGCCATGGAATTAATTCATGCTCTGCACAACGCCCCGTCCCCTTGGCAAGGACAACCCCAGGCAATTCCTGCGTTTATTCGTCGACGACCTGGCGAGAATGGGAAGGACCGAATGAGCGCTTTGCAAATCAAACGGCTATACAGCGGCAAACCCATACATACTGGCAACCCCTACCTTGAGGCTTCCATCACTGATATGGGAGCCACCCTGGCACTTCAATGGCTGGGTGAGCCTGTGGTGCAGATTCCGGCGCAGGTCTTGCGCATGCGGTGCCAGTGCGACACCTGCCGGTCGGGAAAGGGTAATCACCCCCACCCTGCCAATCCAACAACCATTGCCCATATCCGGCCATTGGGCCTTAGCGGGCTTAGAATCCGTTTTTCAGACGGCCATGATGCCGCCACCTATGACTGGACTTCACTGGGCGCTTTGTCTGGGTAAATTACCAATCTGCGCGATGCGCCCTGACTCTTCTCGGGTATACTGCGGCTCACCCGTTCTGCACACTTCTCGTAACTGGAGGCTCACCCAATGCCATCGCCACTTCCTGAGACAATTTCGGGGAAATCATCTGCGCACGCGCCGGGCTCAACTCCCCACCACCACGGCCATAACGTTACTTTTTCAGAGGCCGTATCAGTATGGTTACGGGTCGCCCTATTGAGTTTTGGCGGCCCGGCGGGCCAGATTGCCGTGATGCACCGGATTCTGGTGGATGAGAAACGCTGGGTCAGCGAGAGCCGGTTCCTTCACGCTCTCAATTACTGCATGGTGTTGCCGGGGCCGGAAGCACAGCAACTTGCCACCTACCTGGGGTGGCTGCTGCATGGCGTCAAAGGAGGGCTCGTAGCCGGTACGCTGTTCATTCTGCCCGGCTTTATAGCCATTCTGGGGCTGAGCCTGTTGTATGCGGGTTTTCAGGAAACCTCGGTTGTTCAGGCAATATTCTTTGGCATCAAGGCTGCGGTGCTGGCGGTGGTCATCCAGGCCGTGGTTCGCATCGCCCAGCGGGCGCTGAAAAACCGCATCATGGTCACGCTGGCAGCGCTGGCTTTTATTGCCATTTTCTTTTTTGCAGCGCCTTTTCCCCTTGTTATTGCGGCTGCCGCTCTGGTGGGTCTGATCGGCCGCCAGCTGGACCCGAAGCGATTCGTGGTCATCAAGGGCCACACAACCCGGGAGGAGGGTGAGCGCGCCATTGATGCAATGATGACCAATGGCACCGGGCACCATACCCAGGCAAGCCGGGGGCGCACACTGAAGGTACTCGGGATCTGGCTGCCCTTGTGGTTTATTCCCCTGATCGTACTGGCCGTTTCCCTCGGAATGAACGATGTGTTCACTCAGATCGGCCTGTTCTTCAGTAAACTGGCCGTGGTGACCTTCGGGGGCGCTTACTCGGTCCTCGCTTACATGGCCCAGGAAGCCGTGCAGAATCACGGTTGGCTGGCACCGGGTGAAATGCTCGATGGCCTGGGCATGGCGGAATCCACCCCCGGCCCACTGATTCAGGTTGTGCAGTTTGTCGGATTCATGGGCGCCTTCCGGGATCCAGGCACTCTGGACCCCTTTACCGCCGGGCTTCTGGCCTCGGTACTGGCAACCTGGGTGACCTTTGTGCCCTGCTTCCTCTGGATTTTCCTGGGCGCACCTTATGTGGAGAAACTGCGGGGAAATCAGGCCGTCAGCGCAGCGCTTTCTGCTGTTACTGCCGCCGTGGTCGGGGTGATGCTGAACCTGGCAATCTGGTTTGCGGTGCACGTGGCCTTCGCAAAGGTGGATACGTCGCAGGCCTGGGGCATCCATTGGTTATCGCCACAATGGGATAGCGTCCAACTGGCCAGTGTGGTACTTGCACTGGGCGCGTTCATCGCCATTTTCAGGTTCAAAATCGGCATGCTGCCGGTGCTCTTCACCAGCGCCCTGCTGGGCATGCTGTTGCACTGGCTAACAGGAGGCGCTCCCGGCATCTGATCGCCGGGTACACGCCTTGTTAGGGCGCAATCACTGCGTCCTTACTCCTGGCCCGATCATGAATAGGATGTCGGCGTCGGGTAATCGCCGAACAGTTCCCAGCGCCCAAGATCCCTCAGCTTGTAATCAATCGGGTCATGCAGAGTGTGTGTGCGGGCGTTGCGCCAGAACCGGTCATACCCAAACCGGCGGCTGGTGGCGCGGGCACCGGCAATATCAAACAGGCGCGAGCTGATATCCAGCGCCGCATGGTGAGCCGCGACTTTGGCATCGGCAATGGCGATGGCCGTCTCGCCACGGTCCCTGGCGGTAATGGCCGGACCTTTCGGAAAATACCTGTCCACCAGATCGCCAGCGACATCTGCGAGCACCTGCGCAGACCGCAATTTGACCCGCAACTCGCCATAGTGGTGTTGAATGAACGGATCTTCTCCTGAGGATGGCGCGCCAGAGGTGAACCAGGGGTTGGCTTGTTCCAGGGTGTACGTGCGTGCTTCCCGGAACGCACCTTCGGCAATGCCTGCGTACAGGTTCACCAAAACCAGCTGAGCCAGGCAGCTTCTATAGTGCGCGGCTGGCGTCCAGGGGATGCCGGGCTGCAGGAGCACCTCACTGGGTGCCACAATTACCTGGCTGAAGGTCACCGTGCCACTGTCGGTCTGGCGCTGACCAATCGCGTCCCAGTCCCCGTGCACGGTGATACCGTCTCGGATTGTCGGTATCGCCGCGACAACCAGGCTCTGGGTGGGCTCATGCCAGGCCGATGCAGTGAGATAATCCGAGCCACGAGCGCCCGAACAGAAGCCTTTGACACCATCAAAAACAAACCCGCCTCCGGGGTATTCGGTTGCCAGGGTTCGCTTGTCTAGTGGATTCAGCGTATTTCCCCAGAACAGGCGGTTCGCAGCCGTTTGGCCAAGCAAACTATCCACCTGATCCTGACTGCCATAGAGCAGCACGGAACTCACCTGAAGGTGATGAAAAGCAAAGATATGCGCCAGCGCCGAATCGGCACTGGCCAGCTTCCTTATGACCTGATAGATCAGGCTCCAACTCTGGCCGGCACCGCCCTGCGCTTTCGGGATGGACAGCGACAGCAATCCACTCTGCCGGATGCGCTCCTTCTGCTCGGCGGCGTGGCCGCCAGTCTGGTCCCGCTCAACCGCAGTCTCAGCCAGATATCTGGCGATTTCATCGGCCTTCTCTAACCAGGCATCTGCGTCCAGGCGGGCGTCGTCAAACGCTTCAGGGACACTTGAGGGCTGGCTCTGCAGACTCGAGACGGCAGCATTAGAAGGCATGAAAAATCTCCTTTGGATTCGGATTCAGCTCGATATCATCAGAGAAACCCGGCCAACCGACAAACAAGAATACCTGCAATACTTTGCACAAAAACACCTATAAAACCTTATCAAAATCAAACAAATACTTTTCAGAAATACTTGGTTCCGCTGGCCTCCCCTTCCCCCATAGGATCGGCTCAACACACGATTCAGCTCAGGAAGTCCAATGACTAACAGCGGCAAGGAAATACGCGTCAATGCGTTCACCATGAACAGCATCGGCCACATCAACCACGGCCTCTGGACCCACCCCCGGGACCGGTCAACCGAATTCAACTCCCTGGCCTACTGGACGGAGCTCGCCCGGACTCTGGAGCAGGGTTTGTTCGATGGCATGTTCATAGCCGACATTGCCGGCGTCTATGACACCTGGCAAAACTCCGTGGACCTGACCCTGCGAGAGACCGTGCAGTTGCCAGTCAATGACCCGTCCGTCCTCGTGTCTGCCATGGCCGCGGTCACCAGCCACCTGGGCTTCGGCATCACCGCCAACCTGACCTACGAGCCGCCCTATCTTCTGGCCCGGCGATTTTCCACCCTGGACCACCTGAGTAACGGCCGCGTGGGATGGAACATTGTTACTGGCTATCTTGAAAGCGCCGCGCGCGCCATGGGCCTGGAAAAGCAGATCGCCCATGACCGCCGCTACGATCAGGCAGAAGAGTACCTGCAATTGCTTTACAAGCTTTGGGAGGGCTCCTGGGAAAACGGAGCCGTTCTGCGGGATGCGGAACATCGGATCTATACAGACCCCACGAAGGTGCACAAAATCCGGCATGAGGGCGAGTTTTACCGCAGCGAGGGCTACCACCTCAGCGAGCCATCGCCGCAACGGACACCGCTGCTTTATCAAGCGGGTACATCAAGCCGGGGCATTGCCTTCGCGGGCCGCCATGCCGAATGCTCTTTTATCAGCGGCGGCAGCCGTGACAAAACCCGCCAGCAGGTGGATGCGCTCAGATCATCAGCCGCCGCGGCCGGGCGGGACCCGGAAGCCATCAAGCTGTTTGTTGGTCTGAATATTGTGGTGGCCCCCACCGAAGCCGAGGCCCAGGACAAATACCGGGAATACCTCCGCTATGCCAGCCCGGAGGCAGGGATCGCCCATTTCTCCAGCACCACCGGCACCGATTTGTCCCGCTATGGTCTGGACGAGCCCATTCCCTACGCACCAACCCAGGCTATCGACTCGGTCACCCAGCGGTTCCGGGAATCCCGCGTCACCCGCCGCCAACTGCTGGAACAACACGCCCTGGGAGGTCGATACCCGACGCTGGTGGGTGACCCCGTGCAGATTGCCGATGAGCTGATCGCCCTGGTGGATGACACCGGCATTGACGGCATCAACCTCGCGCGCATTGTCACCCCGGAGAGCTACACCGATTTTGCCAACCTGGTGGTTCCGGAGCTGCAGAACCGTGGCCGCTACAAAACCCAATACGCCAGCGGCAGCCTTCGGGAAAAACTGTTCGGCCAGCAAGCTCACCTGCCGGCGACCCACCCTGGCGCTGCCTGGCGATACGGGCAGACCACCCGCAAACACTCACAAAGTGCCTGACCTAACCTTCTGAACAGGAAAACACCATGACCGTAACCCGAACTACCCACAATACCCACTCATCCACGCCCGCTCCCCGACGCCTGCGCACGGGCATTGCCGCCCTGGCGCTGGCCATCAGCCCCCTGGCGATGGCCGCCGATGTCAGCATTGGCGTCGTAGCCAACGGGCTGATTGTGGACTCTGTTTACACCGCCGCCGACCTGGCCGAGAAGCAAGGCCTCGATGTCAAAGTGGTGGAGTTCACCGACTGGGTGATCCCCAACACCGCAGTGATCAACGGCGACGTGGATATCAATTATTTCCAGCACGAGGTGTTCCTGGAAAACGAGGAGAAGACCCGCAACTTCGATCTGGTCCCGCTGGCCTATGGCATGGAAGGTCTGATCGGGGTGTATTCCCTGAAAATCAATTCCTTTGATGAACTGAAGCCGGGCAGTCAGATCGCCGTGGCGGATGATCCGGTGAATCAGGGCCGTGGTCTGAAACTGCTTGAACAAGCGGGGCTGATCACCTTGCCGGACGGGATCGGTATCAAGGCCAGTATTCACGACATTATCGAGAACCCGCGGAACCTGAAATTTGTTGAAGTACCCGGCCCGCAGACACCGAGGTCTCTGGAGGATGTAGCAGCAGCGGTCAGCTACCCCCACTACATCAAGGGCTCCGGCGTTATGGATCCGGCCGATGCCCTGCTGTTCGAGCGGGACAACACTCACAAGTTTGCCCTTCGGTTCGTGGTACATCCGGACAACGTGGACAACCAGCAGATCCGGCAATTTATTCGCATCTATCAGGACTCCCCGGAGGTAAAGCAATCACTGCTTGAGGCCTTTGGAAACGAGACCCTTTACAAACACGCCTGGGAAGACTTCCCGCCGCTCGAGGTGAAGCTATGAATTCGGCACTGTATTTTGAGGGATCCTCTGAGGGGCTGACAGAACTGGCCAATCAGCCAGTTGCGGGCCCCATTACTGAACCCCGTTCTGAGCCGGATCACGCACATGTCGTGATCCGGGATGTCCACAAGACCTACAGCACCGGCACAGTGAAGGTCGAGGCACTGAAAAACATCAACCTGACCATCGGCCGTGGTGAGATTTTCGGCATCATCGGCCGAAGTGGCGCAGGAAAATCCAGCCTGATTCGCACGCTGAACCGGCTGGAAGACGTCACCTCGGGGCAGATTCTTGTGAACAACATTGACGTTGGCTCGCTCAGAGAGCGGGACCTGGTCACCCTGCGGCGCAGGATCGGGATGATTTTCCAGCACTTTAACCTACTGCACTCGAAAACCGTTTTCGAAAACCTCGCATTGGCCATGAAAGCCGCAGGCGTTCGCGATAAGGCGGCGATCCGTCAACGTATTGATGAGTTGCTCGCCCTGGTCGGACTGGAGGGCAAGGCACAGGTTTACCCGAGCCGGCTATCCGGCGGCCAGAAGCAAAGGGTAGGTATTGCCAGGGCGCTGATGCTGAAACCAAAACTGCTGTTGTGCGACGAAGCTACATCGGCGCTCGACCCTGAAACCACGCATTCAATTCTCAGCCTTTTGAAGGATATCCGGGACAAACTGGGTCTGACGATCATCCTGATCACCCACGAAATGTCAGTGATCAGTGAAATCTGCGACCGGGTCGCGGTACTGGAACAGGGCGAGGTGGTGGAAAGCGGGCCGGTCTGGAAAATCTTCAGCCAGCCGCAGCATGAGGCCACTCGCGCCCTTCTGGCCCCTCTCAGAAAGGACCTTCCGGATGCTCTGTTGGCGGATCTGAAGCCGAAACCCGTACACACCGGGTCCCGGGCGGTGGTCCGACTGACTCTGGCCGGCAGTGGACAAAAAGAGCTTCCACTCCACTTGCTGGCCAGCCTGGGCACAGACACCAAACTGCTGCAATCCGACATCGAGTATGTGCAGGGCCATGTCATGGGCCGGCTGCTGGTCAGTTTGCCCACCGAGGACGGAAAACTCCCGGAATCGTTCAGCACCCCTGTTTTTTCAGATACGGAGGTATTGGGTTATGTCACCCCGTCTGCTTGAGGCGCTCTGGCAAGCAACGCTGGATACCTTTTATATGGTCGGCGTATCCGCCGTTATTGTCTGGTTTGCCGGGCTTGCCCTGGCCCTGTTACTGATCACCACAGACCGTGGCGGCATTTTCGAGGCACCCCGAATCAATACGCTGTTTGGCAGTGTGGTCAACGGGTTCCGGGCAACACCTTTTATCGTGCTACTGGTGGCGTTGATACCGCTGACCCGCCTGATTACCGGCACCACCATCGGTGTGTGGGCCGCGATCGTGCCGATCACCATAAGTGCCACCCCGTTTTTCGCCCGGATTGCGGAAGTCAGCCTGCGGGAGGTAGGCGCCGGAGTGATTGAAGCCGCCCAGGCCATCGGCTGCCAGCGCCTGCGGATCATCTTCAGCGTGCTGCTGCCAGAGGCACTGCCCGGCATCATTGGTGGTTTCACCATTACCCTTGTGGCGATGATCAACGCCTCGGCCATGGCTGGCGCGATCGGTGCAGGCGGGCTGGGCGACCTGGCCATCCGTTACGGCTACCAACGCTACAACACCGAGGTGATGGTCGCGGTGATTGTGATCCTGGTGGCGCTGGTGTGTCTGATCCAGTTTGTAGGGGACCGTTATGCGTACCGGCTTCGGCATCGGTAGCCTTAACCCACTGAGGCAGATCCAGCCGGCCGTATCCCGCGCCGTTGATATGAATATCAAAATATCTTGGTTCTATTAACCGTTACCTCTAAGTAGCTTTAGCTTGCCGTCGCAGCGCGGGAACAACCCCGTGTCGGCTATCTACCGAGCGGCAACCGATTCAAGAGGTTCGGGTAATGGATATTGTTTTTCACATCGCCGGTGTCTTCGAGCCCTGGCACATTCTGACCCTGCTGCTGGGTGTGAGCGGGGGGCTGATCCTCGGTGCCACACCCGGGATCAGCCCGACCCTATCGGTGGCACTGCTGATCCCTTTTACTTTCCATATGGGCGCGACCACCAGCCTGATTCTACTCGGTGCGGTCTATGCCGCCAGTATTGCCGGCGGAGCGATTAGCGCCATTCTTATCAATGTGCCGGGGGCGCCCGCGAATATCGCGACCACCTTTGACGGTTACCCGATGTCCCAAAAGGGCCAAAGCGAAAATGCGCTCCGTACCGCGTTCACAAGCACATTGATTGGTGGCGTCGTGGGCATGCTTGTACTGATTTTCCTGGCCCCGGTTTTTGTGAATTTCGCCCTTCAGTTTGGCCCGGCACAAATGTTCTGGGTGGCGGTCCTTGGCATTACCACCATGGCGACTCTCGGTTCCGGATCGCTCCTGAAAGGCATGCTTGCCGGCGCCTTTGGCGTCTGGCTTTCTACCATCGGCATCAGTCCGGCAACCGGCGAGTCTCGTTTTGTATTTGTGGATGCGCTTCAGGGAGGCATTCACGTTGTCGTCGCCTTGATAGCCCTGTTTGCCATTCCCCAGGTATTTACGCTTCTGGAATCATCCTCCTCCCAATACGCCCAGACAACCGGCGCATCAGAGGCACCCAAACTCTGGCAAGTCATCGGCAGGACTGTGAAAGAGCGCACCGCGCTGACTGTTGGCGCCATCAGCGGCGTCATTATTGGCATTATCCCCGGCGCGGGTGGACAGGTGGCCAGCATTATCGGCTATGACCAGACGCGAAAACTGAGCAAAAACAATGAGGGCTTTGGCACCGGCGACGTGCGTGGCGTGATCGGTTCGGAGACAGCCAACAGTGCCATGGTCGGGCCCTCATTGATTCCACTTCTGAGCCTGGGGCTGCCGGGCAGTCCTACCTGTGCTGTCCTGCTTGGTGGCCTGCTGATACATGGCATCTTTCCAGGGCCACAACTGTTTGCCACCAGCGGCGACATCATCTGGGTGTTCCTGGGCGCGCTGTTGCTGGGACAGGTAGCCATATTCGGACTGGGCCTGTGGCTGGCCCGTGCCGGGCATTTTATTGCCCGGGTGCCAAATTACTATCTCGCCGCGGGGATCCTGCTGCTGTCAGTTGTCGGCACTTACAGTATTCAACACAACACGGGCGATGTGCTGATCATGGCCATTCTCGGGCTGCTGATGTTTCTGGCGATGAAGGTCGGTTTTGAGCCCGCGCCGGTCGTTCTCGGCGTAGTGCTCGGGCCCATTGCCGAACAAAATTTTCAGATGGGGAGGACAATCAGCACTGCCCTGGATGGCCCTCTGGCGTATTTCACCTCGGGACCACTGACTCTCAGTTTGATGGCCCTTTGCGCTGCGTCGATTGGATACGGCGCTATCTCCCAGTGGCGGAATAAGTCGGTCGTGCCCCGCACAGTTCAGGAGGGCGCGTGATGTCGATTGAACGCCGAGTAGCGCTGATTGCACTTATTCTGTCGGCCCTGATCCTCTGGGCGGCACTCGCTCCTTTGAACCGCAGCGTCTACCTGTTCCCGATTTTCTGGGCGAGCTTCATGGTGGTGCTTTCGATAGTGCTGCTCTGGCGTACCTTTCCAGCAAACAGGCACAGCGACTCTGAAAGACCGGGTGCCGGAACGCTTCCTATGTCACAAGCGATACTGCGCCTTGCGCCAGCCATCGGTGTGTTCGTGTCTTATCTTTTCCTGATGGCCAACCTCGGCTTCTATGTCAGCGCCTGGCTTGCCTTTGTTGCTCTGGCTTGCTGGTACGGTCCCCGTCCCGTGCGCTTCGCAGGTCTGCTCACCCACGGAGCTATTGGCGCCGTGTTTGCGACCACACTTTACCTGCTATTCAGCTATTTGCTTGCTGTCCAACCACTGGGTGGATGGCTTTTCTGACGTTTGAATCCAACACGACCCAAAAGAGAGTAATGCTATGAAACTCACCAAAACCCGACTGTATCGTGGCTTGATCCTGGCCGCCAGCCTGGCACTGGGTAGCGCCTCCACCGGAGCCTTTGCCGAAACCTATCCAACCAAGCCCATCAGCGCCGCAGTTGCCTATGGCCCGGGTGGGGCGACGGACTTTCAGGCGCGTATCGCCACCATTCCGGCGGAAAGCGTGCTCGGCCAGCCCATTGTGATCATCAACCGGCCCGGCGCCGGCGGACGGGTTGGTTGGAACTGGGCAGTAGACCGCGGAACCAGGGATGGCTATACCCTGGTGGTCTATAACCTTCCGCACATGATCGCCCAGTGGACCCAGGACCCGAGCCTGAGCTATAACGCCGATAATATCGTGCCCCTGGCCAACTGGGGCGCTGATCCCGCCGTGCTGATTGTTCCCAGGACCAGTCCCTTCCAGTCCATTGGCGATGTGGTTGAATTTGCCCGTAACAATCCCGGTAAACTCACCGTCTCCGGTGCCGGGCTGTATACAGGCCATCACATTGCCGCGCTCCAGTTCGAGGAAGCCGCCGGCGTGGATATCAACTTCCTCCCTGCTGAGCAGGGCGGCGTACAGGCCCTTCAGTTCGTCGTTGGCGGGCAGGTAAATGCGGGGTTCAATAACCTTTCAGACGCGTGGCGCAACCGGGACTCAGTCCGAATACTGGGGGTTGCGGCCAATACCCGTGTTGAAGAATTTCTGCCCGAAGTTCCAACGTTCAAGGAAGCGGGTCTCGACATCGATGACACCAGCACCAATCTGAGAGGGATTGCCGTAGTGAAAGGTGTGCCTGAGGCTGTTCAGGACTACCTTGCTGAGCGGCTCCCCGAGGTTTTCAGCAATCCCAAGGTTCTGAGCAAACTCAAGGACTCAGGATCGCCTTCACTGGTTCTTGATCGCGGGGAGACAGAAGCCCTCTTTAAAGCCCGCACACAGGCAATCCAGGAACTGCTGAAAGACCTCGAGTCGTAATGCCATGACCAGATCAGCTGTTGTTGACCGTGAAACCTACTGCGAGCCCGAAGAGGTTCGTGAGGCCTGGCGGAACGGCCAGGAAATTGCCTTGCTGGACGTACGGGATGAGGGGCCATTCTCCCGTGCCCACCCGCTGTTCGCAGTTTCGGCACCGCTGAATCACCTGGAGGTTCTGGTGGGAAGGCTGGTACCCCGTAAAACTACGCCAGTGGTGGTTTACGACAGCGGCGAGGGTTTCGCGGAACAGGCCCGCGGCCGACTGCAAAGCTGGGGCTACACCAATGTGCGGTTATTGCTTGGTGGTCTGGCAAACTGGGCTGAACGCGGAGAGGTGTACCGGGATGTAAATTCTGCCTCCAAGGCCTTTGGTGAATGGGTCGAAGCCCACAGCCACACCCCCTCAATCAGTGCCGAGACGTTTCATCAGCGCCGAAAGAATGGCGAATTGTTTGTGCTGCTGGACGCCAGGCCCTGGCACGAGTACCAGGTCATGACCATTCCGGGCAGCATCAACTGCCCGGGGGCGGAACTGGTCCGGCGTGTCAAAGCCGTCGTGAAAGATACCAGTACCCCGGTGGTGGTCAACTGCGCCGGCCGGACACGCAGCCTGATAGGTGCCCAGTCGCTGATTAACGCCGGACTCGAAAATCCGGTGTTTGCCCTGCGCAATGGCACCATCGGCTGGCTGCTGGCGGGCCTGGAACTGGAACACGGTGCAGATCGGTCTGCACCGGAGCCAGGCGATGCTGGACGGGATTGGGCACTGGAAGCTTCCAGCCGCCTGGGCAATCGGTTTGGGTTTCAAACCATTACTTCATGGCAACTGGCGGAAATACGGAAACACGCCGACCGGAAGACCTGCTTTTTCCTCGATGTAAGAACCCGTGAAGAGTATTTGTCCGGGCACCTGGAAGGTTTCGAACATGCTCCCGGCGGTCAACTGGTTCAGGCCCCCGATGACTACCTGGGTGTCAGGAACGCCAGCCTGGTGCTTGCCGATGACGATGGTATCAGGGCGACAATGACTGCCTCATGGCTCTGGCAAATGGGGTGGCGCCATATCCACATCGTCAAAATGGAGGATGTCAGTGAGCCTCTTGTCTCAACTCCGAACGAGAGCTGGCAGCCAGAGAAACCCGATGTTCCGTTATTGAATACAACGGAACTTCGTCGGCTGATCGATCGGGACCAGGTCACGGTGCTGGATGTCAGTCGGAGCGATCGGTACCGGCGGGCACATATCCCTGACGCAATCCATGCCCTTCGATCAGACTTCAAAGGCCCTCTGCACGACATTGCAAGCCGAAAAAAGCTGGTTCTGACCTCAGAGGATGGACGACTGGCAGCCTTTGCGGCGGCAGAGCTCGGAAATCACCTCGGGGAGCCGGTTGCGGCCCTTGCCGGCGGCAACCGTGAGTGGCTTGAATCAGGACAGCCGGTATCAACAGATGCACGGTTTCTCTCTCCGCCGGATGACGTCTATCGACGACCCTACGAAGGCACTGGCCATGACCAGAGCGCCATGCAGGGGTACATCGACTGGGAACTGGAGCTCGTGGCCCAGTTAAAACGGGACGCGGTCAGTAATTTTGCAACGCAACTACCGGCCAGCGCTGAATGAACTCCTATACGAACTGCATCAACTGCAAGAGGTCCATCGCATATGGCACTAGATAAGCCCAACGGGGCCCCTCAGATCATTGTCGAGCCCTTCAGGGCGGCCCTGGGCGCAGATATCTCGGGCGTGGATCTGTCACAGGCCCAGGAAACCCGGACCAGCGACGCGATAAGACAGGCACTCGAAGACCATCTGGTGCTGCGTTTCCGGGAACAGTCCCTGAGTGATCCGGCGCTGATCCGTTTCAGCCAACTGTTCGGCGAGTTGCAACCTGCGCCGCCGACGGAACATTCAGAAACCGGTCACCTGAAGCAATACCCCGAGATTTTCGTTATTTCGAATATCGTTGAAGATGGCATTCCATTGGGCACACTCGGCAACGGCGAGGCAGAATGGCACACCGACATGTCTTATCTGGAAATAACGCCAGGGCCGACCATTCTCCACGCACTCGAAGTCACCCGCACCGGTGGACGAACCTCCCTGTGTAACATGTACAAGGCATACGAAGCCCTCCCTGTGGAACTCAAGCGGAAAATCGTAAGCCTTACCTGCAAGCACGATTCTTCCTACACCAGCGCCGGCGATCTGCGCCGAGGTGCCCGTGAGGTCGAACGCCCGGACACCGCTCCGGGCGCGGTACACCCCCTCGTTCGGATCCACCCCGGCACTGGCCGGCGGGCCCTTTTCCTCGGCCGCCGAAGCAACGCCTATATCCCCGGTTTATCCCTGGAGGAGAGTGAGACGTTGCTGGAAACCCTGTGGAGTTACGCCACACGCCCCGAGCATGTCTGGACGCAGGACTGGCAGGTTGGCGATGTCCTGATCTGGGACAATCGCTGGACCATGCACTGCCGCGAATCGTTCGATGAGCTCGATCGCCGCCTGATGCATCGAACCCAGGTAGCCGGGGAACGCCCTCTGGGTCTTACCGACATCACTCACTGAAGGAGTTTTGATTGAACATTATCGACATGCGCTGCCGCCCGGCCTACCTGCACGACTTTTTCGGTGCCACGCCGGGCACCGAGGCCTTTGAAACCGCCCGCTGGCTGAACCGACGGGTGGGTACCCGGGGCGACGACCAGCACTTTACCCGCTCCCTGACCGAACAGGGATTTCTGGACGAAGTCCGCGAAGCAGGCCTGACCCGGGCCGTGGTGGTTGGCCGGCACACGCCGGCCCAACACCTGCCCAACGACCGCATCCACCAGATCGTGACGGGCCAGGAGCTGCTTCTGGGCGTGGGATCGGTGGATCCGGTGCTTCAGGGCGTGGACGGAGCCATTGCAGAAATCGACCGGGCCGTGAATGAGCTTGGCCTGGCCGCCATCAACATTGAGCCCGGGTTTGCCGAACCCGCCCGCCATCCGGACGATGAGATCTACTTCCCGATCTACGAGCATTGCGCGCGCCTTGGCGTGCCTGTATCACTGATGAGTGGCCCCACCACACCAGACCCGAGATTCAATGACCCGGCAGGGCTGGCGGTGGTCGCAAGATCATTCCCCACGTTACCGCTGATTGTCTACCACGGTTACTGGCCGAACGTTGCCCAGGCCATCGGGGTGGCGTTCCGGTATGAGAACGTGTTCCTGGTGCCCGATATGTACCTTTTCCAGCCCGGCAGCCAGCTGTATGTGGAGGCCGCCAACGGTTTTCTGTCGGGACAGCTCCTGTTCGGCTCATCCTATACCTTCCGCCCCATTCGCCAGTCCATCAGCGATGTGCTCGAGCTGGGCTTCCGGGATGCGGTGTTGGATAATGTGCTGTACCGGAATGCCGCCAACTTGCTCGGACTTTAAGCCGCCCGCGGCACTTGCCATTGGCCGGACCTCACACACCGTTAGAATGAAAGGAAGCCCTTGATGCCGAAGCCCGCCGCCACCCGCATTGCAAACCTTCAGCAATCACCCATCCGGGCCATGACCCAGGCCTGCGAGCGGGTGAACGGCATCAACCTGGGCCAGGGGCTGGGCGATTTGCCACCGCCGGCCCCGGTGCGCGAAGGGGCCATACGGGCGATCGAACAGAATATCAGTACCTACACGCCATCCCAGGGACTGCCAGAATTACGCCGTGCCATCGCCCGCAAGCTGTCAAGAGACAACCAGATTGAGGCAGACCCGGACACCCGCATTGTGGTGACGAATGGCGCTACAGGGGCATTTGCCTCAACCCTGCTGGCCTTGCTCAATCCGGGTGACGGGGTGCTGCTGCCAGAACCCTATTATGGCTATCATCTGAATACCATTCTGCTGTCCGGTAACGAGCCCCAGTTCGTGCCCTTACCGCTGCCGTCGCTCGAGCTCCGGGAGCAGGACCTTGTTGCCGCCATCAAACCGAACACCCGCGCGATTGTGCTGTGCACGCCCGGCAACCCCAGTGGCAAGATGCTCACCCGGGCTGATATCGAGTGCGTCGAGCGCGTTGCCAACGCCCATGACCTGCTGGTGATCACCGATGAAATCTACGAATACCTGACCTACGACGGCAACGCCCATATCTCACCGGCCAGCATTGGCAGCCTGGGCGAGCGCACGGTAACCATCTCCGGTTTTTCAAAATCGTTCAGCATCACCGGCTGGCGCCTGGGATTCGCCGTGGCACCCGAGGCCATGGCCCGGTCAATCAACCTGGTGAACGACCTTTACTACGTGTGCGCCCCGGCACCCCTGCAGCAGGCGATGGCTTCGGCCCTCGATGCGCCTGACAACGGCCTTGCCGGGCTTGGCAAGGAATATCAGTGGCGGCGGGACCTGATCTGTGACGGCTTGGAAAGCGCCGGCATGACGCCCCTGGTGCCCCAGGGTGCCTACTATGTGCTGGCCGATGTCTCCGGCTTCGGCTACGCCAATGCCACGGAAGCCGCGTACGCGCTCCTTGAAAAAACCGGCGTGGCCGCGATTCCCGGCAGTGCCTTTTTCAGCTCGGACGACGGTGAACGGTACCTGCGGTTCTGCTATGCCAAGGATCGGGCCACTCTGGACAAAGCCGTCAGTCAATTACAGGGTTTTCGCCGGGGATAGGAGCAAGGGCCTTGCAGTTCTGGCAACGGCTGCTTCCCATGCGGGCCCAGCATTTCACCTTTTCTGAAATACCTGGATTTCAAAGAACTGGACGCGGCCACCCTGCCCCGCGTTTTGAACCAGGTGGATCTGGCTCTGATCAATACCAATTACGCGCTCGAAGCCGGATTGGAACCCACCCAGGATGCCCTGATTATCGAGGGCGCCGAATCGCCCTACGTCAACTACCTGGTTGCCCGTCCGGATAACGAGGACAGTGAAGCCGTCCAGGAACTCGCCAGGGCGCTCCGCTCCGATGCAGTCAGACAGTTCATTCTCGAGAAGTACAAAGGGGCTGTGGTGCCTGCTTTTTAATAAGTCGGCGTGCCTGTTTGGAATCAGGTGTAAAGCAAGGATTGGCCGAGGCACTGTTCAGGGCCTCGGCCAACGCCTGAGATAGGCCTGTGCCTACTATCCGACGGCGCTATTTCCCAGATAAACATCCGCTATGGCCGAAACAGAAAACTCGGATGCAGGCCCAGCCTTGGTCACCCGCCCTCCGTCCAGCAGATAAACGCTGTCTACCGCCGGCAGCGTCACTGCAACGTTCTGTTCGGCAATCAGCACGCTGATTCCTGAATCCCGGTTGAGCTGCCGGATACTCTCGAAGATCTCGGCATAGAGATTGGGTGCCAGCCCCATCGATGGCTCATCGAGAATCAGCAGCCGGGGCCGGGTCAGCAGTGCTCTTCCGATCGCGGTCATCTGCTGCTCACCACCGGAGGTGTTTCCAGCCTGCAGATGCCGTTTTCGTTTCAGCCTCGGGAATCGCTCGTAGATCTCCTCCAGTGCGGCACCCACCTGTTTGCGCCGCAAACCAATGGCACCGGTCCTCAGATTCTCCTCAACGGTCAGGTGGGGGAAGCAGTGCCTCCCCTCCAGAACATGGGCAACCCCAAGCCGGCTGACGCTCTCCGGTGCCATGCGGGTAACGGTGCGCCCCTCGTAACGGATCTCACCTTCGGTAATCAGGCCGCCCGTGGACCGGATCAGCCCGGAAATGGACTTGAGACAGGTGCTCTTTCCGGCCCCGTTGGCACCGAACAATGCCACCATAGAGCCGGGCTGAATGAACAGGGAGACCGTGTTCAGGGCTTCCACAATGCCCCCGCCATAGCGAGTGGAGACCTGATGCACTTCAAGCTGGGGCTGCGTCATGACGGAACTCCTGTTTACCGGATCAGATGGGGGCACAGTCACGGGGGGTAATACCGTTTTCCTGCGCGTACTGGGCCGAAGCCTTGTCGATCAACGGGCGCAGCAGTTGCCGGTCGGCCTGAACCCAGTCACTGATCACCTGCCAGGCCTGGCCATCCCACTGTTGAAAGCGAACAGCGCCGCCGCCCTCGTGGTCGTAGCAGGACAGCTCCAGCGGCTGCACCAGGCCCAGCGCTCCCAGTTCCTCGAGGCGTTTGTTATCCAGATTCAGGTTTTCAAAGCCCCAGCGCACCTGCTCGCCAGAAAGGGGCTTGTGGCCGTATTTCTCCTGGGCAAGCCGCACGGCTTCCACATTCAGAATGCCATTCACAACACCCAGGTTGTAGTAGACAGTGCCGAATCGGGACGGATCCTGCAGATCGGATTTGCCGGCATCAACCACGGATGCCTTGATGCCCTGCAGGACTGGAAAATCGGTGCCCGCCGGGTGGGTGGTGATGGAAACAAATCCCTTGGCTGTATCCCCGGCAGGCCGGACGTCCTCTTCTGAATTGCTCCAGATATTGCCGATAATACGGTCAACCGGGAAGCCGTAACGCTTGGCGGTTTTGATGGCCACCGGATTCATCACCCCCCAGCCCCGCAGGATTACCCAGTCAGGCTGGAAGCGGCGGATCTGTAACCACTGCGCCTGCTGTTCGTTGCCCGGATGCGGCACTTCCAGCAACTTGAGCTCGAACCCGTATTCCTTCGACAGCAGCTCCAGCACACCATTGGTTTCCGTACCGTAGGGTGAGCCATGGTAAAGCGTCGCAATCTTCACATCGGACAGCTTATCCTTGCCTCCGGCCTTCTCGGCGATGTAATTCACGATCGCCGACACTTCGGAGTAAGGGTTCAGCTGCAACGGAAAAACGTAGGGGAAAACCCGGCCATCCGTGGACGCCGTTGCGCCATGGTTAATGGTGATCAGCGGCAGTTTGTCCTTGCGGGAGCGATCCAGAGTCGCGTATGCGATGCCCACAGACAGAGGGTTGGTGGCCGCGGCCGGCGCTCCTTTGAGCCCGCCTTTCAGGCGCTCATAACACTCAACCCCCTTCTCGGTCTCGTATTCGGTCTCACACTCGCTCCACACGAGCTTCACGCCATTCACGCCGCCCTGCTGATTGACATGCTGCATGTAGTCAATGAAACCTCCGAAGAACCCGGTTCCGCCGGCGGCATAGGGGCCCACCCGATAGCTTTGCAACGGGAAATACTGCTCGCCCTCGGCATAGGCCGTTGTCAGCGATGAGCTGAGCAGGCCCGCAATGATGACTTTTCTAAACAGATGACGCACTTTACTAACCCTCTTGATGATTAACGGTTTTAAAGAAATGGACGGTATTAACCGGAGTTTCTGGCAATACCGAGTCTGTGTTGAACGTATTGGATGGCCCGCTGCACATAGCGCACGAGGCCCCCGGGTTCCCGGATCAGGAAAAATATAATCAGCGCCCCGAACAGAACCTGTTGCAGGTTCTCCAGCAACCCGTTGTCAACGGTGCCCACGGGAAGAGCACCGGCGAGATTGGATAGCGCGATTGGCAGGAAAACAAAGAACGCCGCCCCGAGTATGCTGCCGGTCAGGCTGCCCAGGCCGCCGATGATAATGATGAAGAGAATCTGAAAAGACCGGTTCAGATCGAACCCGTGCGGCTCAACGGTTCCCAGGTAGAGAAACCCCCAGAGGCAGCCTGCCACACCCAGAAAGAAACCGCTGATGGCAAAGGCCAGCAACTTGGTGCGCAAAAGGGCGATACCCAGGGTGGCGGCCGCAACGTCTTTGTCCCGCACCGCCATCCAGCGTCGCCCGGTTTCTCCCCTCACCAGATTGCGGGCAACCCAGAAAAGTGCCGCAACAATGGCCAGGGTCAGCAGGTATCGGGCCCTGGGTGTCTCGACCTCGAAGCCCAACACCGACAAATCGGGTGCGGAAATGACGCCGGAAGGGTTGTAGTTCGAAAACCATCCGAACTTGACCAACACCCACTGAATCAGAAACTGGGCAGCCAGGGTTGATACCAGCAGGTAGAACCCTTTGATTCTGAGGCTTGGCAGGCCAAATACCAGGGCGACCAGTGCCGCCATCACGCCACCGCCCAGAATGGAAACCAGTAGCGGAAGTTCCGGAACCCGCAAATCCAGGTTGTAAGCAGTGTAAACCCCGACCGCCATGAACGCCGCCGAACCCAATGAAAGCTGGCCGGTGTAGCCGGTGAGCAGGTTCAGGCCGAGGCCGGCCAGTGACAGAATCAAAAGCGGTATCAGGATCGCACTGAACCAGTAATCACTCACCGTGAGCGGTAGAACCAGAGCGAACAGCGCAACGCCGATGACCCAGCCGATCCAACGGCTGCGTTTGTGCTGGACAAGCCTGGAGGCAACCGGCCTGTCAGGCACAAGAATTTGAGCGGTACTGAAACTCATGAACCTTTCCTTTTAGACACGTTCTATGGTTCTCTGCCCGAACAGGCCTGCGGGCCGGACCAGCAGAAACAGGAGCGCAAGCACATAGGGAAACCAGTTCTCGATTCCGTTGCCGATCAGTTGTCCGAGGTACACCTCTGCCAGTTTTTCGCCGGCGCCGATGAGAAGGCCACCCACAATGGCTCCTGTTATCGAGGTAAATCCGCCAATAATCAGCACCGGCAGGGCCTTCAACACAACGAGGGAAAGCGAGAACTGAACACCGAGGCGAGCCCCCCAAAGCAAGCCTGCCACTAACGCCACCAGGCCGGCCGCGGACCAGACAATCACCCAGATCCGGCGAATGCGTATGCCAACGGATTGCGCCGCCAAAGGGTCATCCGCCACTGCCCGCAAGGCCAGCCCGGTCTGGGTGTAGGAGAAAAACAGAGACAGCACGATCACCAGCAGGCCGGCAATACCCGCCGCAACCAGGTCAAATGAGGAGATCAGCAACCCGCCCAGAAACATTGGGGCATCACTGATGCCAAGTTCGAGACCGTGCACCTGAGTGCCCCACAGGGCCTGGGCCGCGCCCTCAATCACATAGGCCAGCCCCAGCGTGGCCATGAACAGAACAATCGGTGGACGATTGACCAGAGGACGCAGAACCGCGGCCTCAACCGCCACGGCCAGCAACACCATCAGCGCTGCCGTGACCACCAGTGAAAGCCAGGGCGGAAGCCCCTGGTCAATCAGGCTCACATAGGTAAGCGCGGCAAACAGAACCATGGCGCCCTGGGCAAAATTGAAGACACCCGAGGCCTTGTAGATCAGCACAAAGCCAATGGCGACCAGCGAATACATAACGCCGGCCAGCAGCCCACCGATCAACACTTCCAGAAAAAATTCCATAAACGAAGTCCTTTGCTACAGCGCCACCGCGGGTTCGGGCCTGGATTCGTGAGTATCAGCGCTGCTTTCTGTACCTCCCGCGCCAAGGTAGGCCTCGATGACTGCCGGGTTGGCGCGTACCTGCGCCGGCGATCCGTCACCGATTTTCTGGCCGTGATCCAGCACGATGATGTGGTCGCTCAGCCCCATGACGACGCCGATGTCGTGCTCGATGATCACGACGGTGACCTGGTGCTCCTGGTTGATCTTCCTGATCAGCTGAGCCATGTCCGCTTTATCCAGCTTGTTGAGCCCCGCCATGGGCTCATCCAGCAGCAGGATGGAGGGCTCTGAAGCTAGCGCGCGGGCAAGATCCACTTTTTTCTGGACGCCGTAGGACAACTCGCCCACCGGCACATCGCGCCAGGCGTCAATACCGAGGAAGTGAATCACCGCCTCTGCCGACCGGATTTGCCTGACTTCGTCACGGCGAGCGGCGGGCAGGCCCAACGCCTGGGCAAGCCAGTGCGACCGATGCCTGAGGGAGCGACCGGTGAGGACGTTTTCCAGTACTGTCATCCCCGGAAACAGTCCGAGATGCTGAAAGGTGCGGGCGATACCGAGCTTCGCAGTTAACTGCGGACGGGCGCCACGCAGGACCCGGCCATGGGCCCTCAGGAAGCCCTCACTGGGCTGATAGATTCCGTTGAGCACATTCAGCAGCGAGCTCTTGCCTGCGCCGTTGGGACCGATCAGGGCACAGATCTCGCCATCGCGGATCGAGAAGCTGACATCATCCAGAGCCTGCACGCCCTGGAACTCGAGTGTTACCCCGACGGCAGCGAGTGCCTCGCTGGCCCCGGCCGTTGTGATGTTGCCGGACATTCCGTATTTCCAAAGTTGAGCGCGGAGCAGTGAGGGCCTGCCCCGCGCAGCCCCATCAGGCTGGTACGCTTTCGGATTGTTCACTGCGTTGCGCTTCGAGTTCACGCACCAGAGGCAGAACTCTTTTGCCGAAATACCCCACCTCTTCCTGGAAATGCAGGAACCCGCCGAGAATGAGATCGACACCGGTCGCCTTGATTTCCACAATGCGTTCAGCGATTTGCTCGGGTGTACCAATCAGGTTGGTCCGGAACCCGTCGTTGTACTGGACCAGATCCTCGAAACTGGACTTGGCCCAGTTGCCCTCGCCTTCCGGGCTCGCTTTCCCGGCATTTTTAACTTCGCCGGCGAACGCATTGACGGCCTCAGGATCAGCCTGGCCAATGATGTCGTCCAGTACCTGGCGCGCCTCCTCCTCGGTATCCCGGGCGATAATGAAAGCGTTCACGCCAACCTTCACGGAATGGCCGTTCTCCTTCGCCTTTCCTTTGACATCCTCCACTTGCTTGCGGATTCCCTCCACGGTATTGCCATTGGTGAAATACCAGTCCGAGACACGGGCAGCCATATCCCTTGCCGCCCGGGAACTACCACCCTGGAATATCTCCGGATGCGGCTGTTGCAGCGGCTTGGGCTTGAGGGTGTAATCACTGAAACGGTAAAAGGCCCCGTCAAAGCTGAAATTGTCCTGGGTCCAGATGCCTTTCAGAGCACGAATAAACTCTTCGGAGCGGCGATAACGTTCGTCATGATCCAGCCAGTGCTCACCAATGGCGTGGAACTCGCCACTGAACCACCCGGAAACCACGTTAACCGCCACCCGGCCACCGGTCAGCTGATCAATCGTTGCAATCTGCTTGGCCAGCACGGCCGGCTTCCAGGGGCCAGGCAGCACCGCCGCAATCACCTTGAGGGTATTGGTGGACTCGAGAAGTGCATGGCTGAACGACACCGACTCGTGCTGAAACTCTGCGCCGTAGCCGGCTGTGAAACGAATCTGTGACAGGGCATAATCAAAGCCTGCCTTTTCCGCAATCCGCGCCAATTCGCGGTTGTAATCAATATCCCAACTGGTTCGCTGTTTGACCTTGCTGATGACCAGCCCGCCACTGACATTGGGAACCCAGTAGGCGAATTTGATTGGATCGGTACTCATGAATGCTCTCCTGCAATTGTGATTCAAAGAACAGGCGCCGGTGCTACCGGGGCCCTTGAGACATTGTTGGATGCTTCCCGGTATCCCCGGTTGCTTTCCAGATGGGCTGCGGCCAGCTCGGCCGCTGAACGTACCCGCTGCGAAAGATCATCATTGATCAGTCGCCCGTCGTTGAAATCAACGTCCAGCGCGTAGACAGATTGCGGCAGAGTCAGGGCCTGAAAGAACGCAAACAAAGCGCGGAACTGGGTGTCCAGGGCGAGCCCATGAAGGGGTGTACCACCGGTGGCGGCCAGTAGAACCGGTGTACCTTTCAAAGCGTCCCGGTCAACCAGGTCGAACAAATGCTTGAAAAGACCGGAATAAGAAGCCCTGTAGATAGGACTGCCGGCCAGGATCAGATCTGCGTTCTCGATGGCATGAATAGCTCGCTGCAGTTCGGGAGCCAGCAAGGCAGGATCGAACTCGGTGCCGAAATGGTTACCGATCTCCGCAATACTGACGCTTTGTACATCAACATCTCTGACCCGCGCGATCTCGTTCGCCAGCGCGTTCAACAGTGCGCCTGTTCTTGATCGCGATCTTGGGCTGCCATTGACAATGACAACGCTGGGCTTCACCGGCATAAGCCACCTCCTTTTCTACCTTGCATGGAACCACCGGACACAAGCTCGACTGCCCGGGACGAAAAGGCTTCTCACTTTGAGAAACCTGCGCACGTCCCGAACACAGCACAGTTGATGCCAATTTTTTAGCACATTGTTTTTATTGAATTTATTGAACATAAAAACGAAGAGATGGTGATACAGAAGCAACTGACGACGGCGCCATGCGGATATATCCACACCCTCGCCAGTGGAGTGCTGATATATCAGCAGACGGAAGAAGCCAGCCTGAACGGACGGTGCCGCTCTGGCAGGGGTTTTGAGAGACATTGACCTGACCTGGCACAGGCTTTGAAAGCCTGGTCAGGGGAACTGAATCTTCATTACCAACTTTTCGGAAAGACAACGGAGATAACAATGCCAGAACTCAAAGCCAATCCAACAGCTGAAACCCGGCCCTTCGCTACGGAAAATGCCAGCAATGACTCAGATCTCTCCAGAGGCGCCAGCGACTCGGAGTTGAACCAACGGTTTCGTCCCCTGTTCCGCGACATTGCAGAAACCGCAAAGCACCGTGAAAACGCACGGGAGTTGCCCTACGACCAAATCCGTAAACTCAAGGAAGCACGATTCGGCGCGTTGAGGGTACCGGTCGCCTACGGTGGCTTTGGTGCCTCACTGCCCCAGTTATTTCGGCTACTGACCGAACTTGCAGAGGCCGATTCCAACATTACACAGGCGCTTCGGGGGCACTTTGCGCTGGTGGAAGACCGCCTCAACGCCCGCCCCTCTGAGCACCGGGATGACTGGTTGACGCGATTTGCCAAAGGCGATATCGCAGGTAATGCCTGGACCGAAGTGGGCGAGGTAAAAATCGGCCACCTCAACACCCGCGTCAGTGAAGTTGACGGGCAGTGGCTGATCAACGGTGAGAAGTACTACACCACGGGTAGCATCTTTGCAGACTGGCTGGATGTGACAGCGCAGCTATCGGACGACCCTGAGACCATCTCAACCGTGAGCGTTTCCGCCCATCAGGAGGGTGTTGAGATTGAGGACAACTGGGACGGGTTCGGCCAGCGGACAACCGGAAGCGGCGTTACCCGGTTCAACAACGCCACGGTGAACCCTGAAAACGTCTATCCGTTCGGGGAACGCTTCCGGTATCAAACGGCATTCTACCAGTTGGTTCTGCTGGCCACGCTGACGGGCATCGGTCGGGCCGCCCAGGGCGATCTGAAATCACTGGTCCGCGCGAGAACCCGGGTATACAGCCATGGCAACGCCGATGCGGTCCGCGACGACCCCCAGATACAGCAAGTCGTGGGTTCCGTGGCAGCCCGGGTGTACGCCGCCGAGGCTATTACACTGAAAGCTGCGGAAGCCAGCCAACTGGCCTACGAGCAGCACGCAACGAAAGACCTGGAGGCTCTCCGGGCTCTGAACATCGACGCCGAAATAGAATCCGCCAAAGCCCAGGTGGTTGTTGCAGACCTGATCCTCTCCGCCACCAGCGATCTGTTCAACGCACTGGGCGCATCAGCCACCAGCACCAAGCATTCCCTTGACCGCCACTGGCGAAACGCGCGGACTGCCGCATCTCATAACCCACTAATATACAAGGAAAAGGTGATCGGAGACTGGGAAGTCAACGGCACCGAACCGGTATATCAATGGGCGATCGGCAGAGGCAAATAGAGCGATTGCAGGAAAACTGAAAACCTACTGAAGTTTTCTTGGTACGCCATTGGTTTAGCCGACGGTACCCTGAATGCTCAAGCCATCAAACGAGGAATGATTCATGACGTTAAGACTGGGCGATACCGCCCCTGATTTTGAACAGCAGTCCAGCGAAGGCAAGATCCACTTTTACGACTACCTCGGCGACAGCTGGGGGGTCCTGTTTTCGCACCCTGCGGACTTCACCCCCGTATGCACCACCGAACTGGGCCTGACCGCCAAGCTCAAGGACGAATTTGCCAAGCGCAACGTCAAGGTGCTGGCCCTGAGTGTGGACGATGTCGATTCGCACGGACGGTGGATTGAGGACATCAACGACACCCAGGATACCCGGGTGAACTTCCCGATCCTGGCGGACAGTGATCGCAAAGTATCTGAACTGTACGACATGATTCACCCCAACGCTGACAACAGCGCAACGGTGAGATCGGTATTTGTGATCGACCCGTCAAAAAAGGTACGGCTGACGCTGACTTACCCCGCCAGCACAGGCCGCAACTTCAATGAGTTGCTCAGGGTCATTGACTCCCTGCAACTGACCGAGCACCACAAGGTTGCAACACCGGGTAACTGGCAGCAGGGCGAGGACGTTGTCATTGTGCCCGCGCTGCAGGATGAGGAGGAAATTAACCGTCGGTTTCCGTCAGGTTATCGCGCAGTCAGGCCTTATCTACGCCTGACGGAAGATCCCTCCAAACAGACAGCCTGACGCTTCCCAATCAGCAGGCCAAAAAAAGACCGGAGGTGGTTTGCCTCCGGTCTTTCTGTTTTAACGACCAGTGTTATACAGCGAGCGTTTCACCTAGCCGGGAATGGCTGCGGTCTTTGCTCACCGGGTGGTCAGGATGGGATTCAAAACCATCGATGAACCGGTCAAGGGCAACGTCCAGGCGCTGCACAATCTCGTCACCGATCACGTAGTCTCCCTCCTCTGTCTTCTGGAACTGGTTATCCGGGGAAAACACCACCGGCAGCGCCTTTTCCGCTTTCAGGTTAATGAAAATCGGCTGCAGGGCGTGGTCTACCGCCAGCATGTGGGCGGGCGAGCCACCCGACGCCACCGGCAGCACACTTTTATGCTGTAACCCACCTTCCGGGATCAAATCCAGCAGGGTTTTCAAAACGCCCGAAATGGAAGCCTTATAGACTGGGCTGGAGACAATCAATCCCGCTGCTCCGGCCACATCCCTGAGATAGGCCTGCACCTGCTCATTGTTGAAGTCCGCCCGCAGCAGGCTGTTGGCATCGAAGCTTTCCACGCTGTAGGTGCGCACTTCCACATCCCGGCCAGCCAGCTCGCCCAGCAGGTACTCTGCCAGGGCACTGGAGCGGGATTTCACGTTGGGGCTGCCCAACAGGGCGACGATATGCATTCCTTTCTCCTTTCGTTCAATTCGCTGATATCAATCCGGCCGCTGAAGATCTTCGTCCCGCAGAAACACCCGACTGTTCACAGGGCGTATCCAGGCATCCCCACCCTGGGCCAGACCCAGGTTCTTGAACTGGTGTTTTGGCATTTCCGCATGGACCAACTGTTCACTGTTGTCGGTTTTCAGCTCCAGCCGCACCGTTGGGCCAACCACCGATACCAGCGCGATCTCCGCATGAAGCGCTTCTTCAGTGCGATGGGGCAGCACCTCAATATCGTGTGGGCGCACATAGGCGAATGCCTGGCTGTCGAGGTGACCATCAAATTCGGGCGCGGATAGCTTCACAGAACCAATCCGGGCAACACCATCGTTCACCCGGGCATGGAACAGGTTCACGTTGCCCAGAAACTGGTAGACAAATTCGTTCGCGGGATGGTCATACACCTCTTCCGGGTGACCGTCCTGCTCCACTCTGCCATGGTTCATCACCACCACCCGGTCGGCGACCTCGAGGGCCTCTTCCTGATCATGAGTGACGAATACGCTGGTCACATGAATGTCATCATGCAGCCGGCGAAGCCAGCGGCGTAATTCCGCCCGCACCTTGGCGTCCAGAGCACCGAAAGGTTCATCGAGCAGCAGTACTCTGGGCTCGACCGCCAGCGCTCTGGCGAGCGCGATACGCTGACGCTGCCCCCCGGAAAGCTGGGACGGCAACCTGTCTGCGGTCCAGTCCAACTGAACCATTTCCAGCAGGTGCATAACCCTGCGGCGGATCTCCTCTTTGCTGGGCCGCTGACTGCGGGGCTTCACAGTCAGGCCGTAAGCCACGTTTTCAAACACGTTCATGTGCTTGAACAGCGCGTAATGCTGGAACACAAAACCGACGCCGCGGTCACTGACATGGAGATCCGTTGTGTCCTCACCCTGAAAGCGAATACGCCCGCTGTCAGGTTGCTCCAAACCGGCGATGATCCTCAGCAGGGTTGTCTTGCCTGACCCGGAGGGACCAAGCAGGGCCGTCAGTTCGCCCTCTTTCAGAGACAGACTGACGTTATCAACGGCAACAAAGTCCTTAAATCGTTTGTTTACCCGGTCAACTTCAATACTCATGGGTGTGTCCTCACTGGCTGTTTCCCGCCGGATGCTGGCGCTCATCCAGCCACTCGACAAAACTCTTGATAGCAATGGTCACAAGGGCCAGCCCGGTCAACAGGGACGAGACTGCAAAAGCCGCCGTGAACATGTATTCGTTGTAGAGCACCTCTATGTGCAAAGGCATGGTGTTGGTTTCACCGCGAATCCGGCCGGATACCACCGCAACCGCACCAAACTCGCCCAAGGCCCGGGCATTACAGAGAATCACACCGTAAATCAGGCCCCATTTAATGTTGGGCAGGGTAACGTGCCAGAAAGTTTTCCAGCCACTGGCACCCAGGGTCAGCGATGCCTCTTCTTCCTCTTTGCCCTGCTGCTGCATCAGTGGGATCAGTTCCCGGGCAATGAAAGGGAGCGTACCAAACGCAATTACGATCACGATGGCGGGCACTGCAAAGATGATGCGAATATCGTTGGCTGCCAGCCACGGCCCGAACCAGCCCTGAGAGCCGAACAGGATCACGAAGATCAGACCAACCACGACCGGGGATATGGCAAATGGCATATCGATCAGCGAGATCAGGATCGACTTGCCCCGGAACTCAAACTTCGCAATCGCCCAGGCCGCCGCAACGCCAAACACCAGGTTAATTGGAATAACGATCGCGACAACGAACAAAGACAATCGAATGGCGGCCAGAGCATCCGGCTCGTTTATCGACGCCCACCAAACACTGAGACCTTGCTCAAAGGCACCATAAAGTACTACCGCAAGGGGCAGTACCAGAAACGCCGCGATGAACACCAACGCGATGGTAATCAGGGTCAGGCGAACCCAGGCCGGCTCGGCGGTGGCACGACGCCAGCGGGCCGACAGCTCCGGGTTGCCCTCAAAAGTTGCAGTCTGTGCGGTCATGTCATGTCCCTCGGCGTTGTGTCCACCACTGCAGGCCGTTGATCGCCAGCAGAAGCAGGAAAGCGGTTACCAGCATGACGGTACCAATGGCCGCCGCACCCTGATAATCGTATTGCTCTGCCTTGGCAACAATCAGCAGTGGGGTAATTTCGGTCTTGTAGGGCAGGTTTCCGGAGATGAACACTACCGAGCCATACTCACCCACTGCCCGGGCGAAGGCCAGGGCGTAACCTGTGAGCAGTGCCGGCACCAAGGCCGGAAACACAACGCGCCGAACCGTGGTCAGGCGGCTGGCGCCGAGACTGGCAGAAGCTTCTTCGAGTTCTGACTCGAGATCCTCCAGCACCGGCTGCACTGTCCGTACCACGAAGGGCAAGCCAATGTAGGTAAGCGCTACCACCACACCCAGTTGGGTGTACGCCACCTTGATGCCGGCAATCTGAAGGTACTGACCGACCCAGCCCGTTGACGAATACAACGTGACAAGAGCGATACCGGCGACCGCCGTAGGCAAGGCAAACGGAAGATCCACCAGGGCGTCGATAAATTTCTTGCCAGGAAAATGGTAGCGAACCAGTACCCAGGCCACCAAGCCGCCGAAAACGAGATTGATGGTGGCGCCAATCAGTGACGCTCCAAAGGAAAGTTTGTAAGACGCAACCACCTGTGGGTGACTGACCGCCCTCCAGAAATCTTCCCAACTCATCATGGATGTGTATAACAGCAACCCGGCGACCGGGATAATGAAAATAATGCTGAGATAGAACAGGGAGAAGCCCATCGTCAGCCCGAAGCCGGGTATGACGCGTTGCTTGATAAGAGCCATAGTGTCTTTAACCTTGCAACGGCCCCCGGGCAGCGCGTGCTGTGCCGGGGGCCTGGATCGATGGGTTTAACGGCCTGCGATTGCCTGCAGGATGTCGTCGAAATGGCCACCGTCGTTAAAGTGGGTTTCCTGGGCCTGAGTCCAGCTGCCGAACACTTCATTCACGGTAAACAGGTTCACCTCAGGGAAAGCATCGGAAAACTCTTTGGCGATCTCCGGGTTGCTTGGGCGGTAAAAATGCTTGCCGGCCAGACGCTGGGCTTCATCCGTGTACAAGCGCTCCAGGTAAGCTTCGGCCACTTCACGGGTGCCCTTGCGGTCTACATTCTTGTCAAGGACGGTAACAGGAGGCTCAGCCAGAATGCTGACGGATGGCACGATGATCTCGAAATCACCTTTGCCGAGTTTTTCCACAGACAGTATCGCTTCGTTCTCCCAGGCAATGAATACGTCGCCAATACCGCGCTGAACAAACGTGTTTGTTGACCCACGGGCACCGGAATCCAGTACCGGCACTCGCTTGTAGATATCGCGGACAAATTCAAATGCTTTGGTTTCATCGCCGTCGAACTTGTTCAACGCGTAGCCCCAGGCCGCAAGATAATTCCAGCGAGCACCGCCGGAAGTTTTCGGGTTCGGGGTGATGACTTCAACATCTTCACGAATCAGATCATCCCAACCCTGGATGTTCTTGGGATTGCCATCACGCACCAGCAATACGATGGTGGACGTATACGGCGAGCTGTTATTCGGCAGGCGCTGCTGCCAATCGGCCGGAATCAGGCCAGCCTTGGCATGGAACTGATCGATATCGTAGGCAAGCGCCAGGGTGGCCACATCGCCATCGAGGCCGTCTATAATAGCCCGGGCCTGGGACCCGGCACCGCCGTGGGACTGGCGAACCGTGACCGAATCACCGGTTTTTTCCTGCCAGTATTTGGCGAAACTTTCGTTGTATTCCCGATAGAACTCACGGGTTGGATCATAGGAAACGTTCAGAATAGTGACATCCTTCGCCTGAGCGGGCCCAGCAACGGATGCCGCCAACAGGACACTGGCAGTCAGCGCCAGGAAAGGCTTACGAAACAGAGACATAAAAAACTCCTCAAACGTGATTATTTGCCAGCCTCCGGCAGTCCGGTCGGCCGATAATGCATTGGTTAGAAATTGGTTTTATCGATTGGGATCAGCAGGCTTTTCAAACCGCACCTTCTCCCGCTTCTCCAGTTGCACAAGCTGGCCCTGATGGAATGTCAGTTCGACAGTGCCGAAGTCCAGTTTGCCAATCAGGTTCTCAATGAGGCTGGACAGCTCCTGTACCAGCCTCGGATTGCTGTCGCTCATGGGTCGCTCCATGGATTATGTCGATATGGAAGCGAGGTTACCGGCACCACGTTAGAAACAGAAACACGAAAATCTGGAATAGTTATGAACAAGGAGAATAAGAGAGGCGCAGCACATCGGCCTGACGGCCTGTGATTGGAGCAGGAGGGGGAGGAGCCAATTAACAGAAAACGGGCAAGCCTGGGCGCGGCAAGGACACTTGGGACGACTTGCTAGAACTGGAGGCCGGTGGTAATCATAACCGCGGCGGCCCCGAGAAAGGAGAGCTCCGAGGAGACGTACTGCCCCCGCACGCCTATAGCAGGAATGATGGCTGGGGCTATGCCAAGGTGGTTGAGCGGGATCTTATCCCGATATTCGCCACGATAGCCGTGCATTAAGCCACCGGTCACTTTGGCAAACACCGGCCCCGGCCCGAAATCAAAGTGCCGGCCAGTGTAAACATACGCAGATCGCTGGCTGAAGGAATTCAGGAAGCTGGCTCCTCCAACCAGCCAGTCATTCTCCCGGGTGTATTCAAGCGCGACCAATTTCTGGTCGTTGTTGTGCTCCGGTTTGGGGTTGTGGTGGGTTGTAAACACACTGGTTTGCAGCAACCAGCGGGATTCAGTCGAATGCGCTGCATTGGCTGCGAAAACCGCAATCAAGAAAATCAGTAATCTCGCCACAAAATTGCCCCTCATTTCTGCAGGCTGAATGTTAACCACCCGAGTACCGAAGTTCAATTTGCAATGGATTACGGCTTGAACAGCTTTCGCCCTATGGGTAGCGCGGCGGCGATGGCAACACCGGAGGCGCCGAACGCCAGGGTGAAACCGCCCAACTCCAGCAGAAGGCCAAACATCAGCGGTGCCAGAAAGTGGATGGCGCGGTTGGCCATCAGTCGCATTCCCAGCGCACCGGAGCGCTTGGCGCGGTCAACCGACTCCGCAAGAATAACCATGGACAAAGGCTGGGTAAGCCCTGAGCCAATACCGACCAGCACCGCGAGCAATCCCATAACGACAACCTGCTCCGTTGCCCCCAGAAGCGCGATCCCCGCAGACACAGTGACCAGGGACAAAAACACCGTATTCACACGGCCGCCGGCGAGTTGGATGATCGACGCCATGAACGGACGAATCACCATGGACACCCCCGCCCTGAGGCTCACCAGTACCCCGATGATCACCGGGCTGATTGCAAGGCTCTCCAGATAAACCGGAAGGTAACTGCCGTAAACACCGAGGGCAAACATGCCCAATACCGTCACCAGAACCGACAGCTGTACGCCGCGATTGGATTGCATTAAAGCCCACTGGGCCCGGAATCCTGCCTGCTTTCGAGTAACCTGAATGCGTTCAGTGGCCTGACCGGTCAACCACAAACCAACCAGGCCGGCTACCAGCGCAAACGCCGCCATCACCAAAAACACGTAGGCGGTTCCGCTGGCGTTCAGCAACAGTCCTGCCAGCAGTGGGCCGATCACCTGCCCACCGGAGAGCCAGGTGGAATACCAACCAAAGTATTTCTCAAGCCGCGGGCCGGTTCCGAGATTGGCGATGATCGTTTGTGCCGCCAGCACCATCTGCAGGTGCGCCAGGCCAACCAAAAGCTGCCCCAGGACCAACCCGCCAAAACCAGGCCAGAGATGCATGGCCAGAAGCCCCGCCACCATCAGGCCGGCACCTGTTATCAGAGTGGCCCGACCACCGAAACGGCTAACCACCCCGCCCAGCGGAATGGCCAGGGCCAGAGGTAACAAATACTGGGCACTCAGGACCGCACCAAGCACCAAGGGAGAAGCGCCCAGCTGCAGGCCGTAGACCGGTACCACGACGATCAGCATGGAGTACACAACAAAGCAGAGCGTCAGTGACAGGCACACGGCGAAGAAGGTTTGGGTGGATTCGGCTTCGGTGGTCTCTTTTGGTGCGGGCGTGTTCAATGGGGTTCCGGTAATGGGTGACGTGAACTGGGGAGTGGGTATGGTAGCTTGGGAATGGGGAGCTGGCTATGGGGTCTGGCTATGGGGTCTGGCTATGGGGTCTGGCTACGGGGTCTGTCCCCGAATGGGGACTGACCCCAAACGCACCAAGTATCGGGTTGGGAGATGGACCGATGTAAAAGTGGGTCAGTCCCCATGCGGGGACAGACCCTTTAGCTACGGGGTCTGTCCCCGAACGGGGACTGACCCCAAGCGCACCAGGTATCGGGGTTGGGAGATCGACCGAGGTAAAAGGGGGTCAGTCCCCATACGGGGACAGACCCTTGGGACAGACCCTGACCGCCTCTACTCGGCGGAGGCTATGAGGCTGGCGTTGCCACCGGCGGCGGTGGTGTCTATGCACAGATGCCGTTCGATCACGTAGCGCTGATCCAGGTTGTGCTCGGTGATGATGGGCAGCAACGCACCATCACGCCGGGCCAGGGCCTGGCGATATTGTTTCAGCAGCGGCTTTTCGGCCACGCTGGTAATCGCGGCATAGCCCTCAAGCTGAGTCAGCGCATCCGGGTCAATCACGCCGTCGGCGGCCAGCACCGGCAGGCCGGCCTTAATCGCATCCGCCAGGGCCTTTTCGGCACCAGGTGCAATCACAACCACCTTGTTGCCCTGTGACAACGCCGTGCCAGCCTGCTCTACCGCAGACTCCGCATCCGGTCCCAGGCACAGAATGGTGCCACGGGCATGGCAGGACAGGTGGTTTTGCTCGCCGGTTGGTCCGGGCATTTCTTCATGGCCAAGATCCAACGGCGCCGGCACGGTCTTGAACCAGGGGCGCAGGGCGTCTTTACGTCGCTCTGCAGCCGGCACTTCGACCTTTTCCAGCTTGTCGATCAGCTTTTGTACCTTGTCCGCCCCGAGCACCTTGTTGCTGGACTCAGACGGTTTGTGGGCAACCTCTGCTCTCAGGAAGCGCCGCACGTACTGCGGGCCACCAGCCTTCGGACCGGTGCCAGACAAACCTTCACCACCAAAGGGCTGGGACCCGACGATGGCACCGATCTGGTTCCGGTTAACGTAGGTGTTGCCCACCTTGATGCGGCTGGCAATATGCTCAATGCGGTTGTCTACCCGGCTGTGAATGCCGAAGGTCAGGCCGTAACCCTTGGCGTTCACCGCATCCACAACCTTGTCGATGTCTTTGGCTTCAAACGTGGCCACATGCAGAACCGGACCAAAGATCTCCTCTTCCAGTTCCTCAATGCCACTCACCTGCAGCACCGCCGGAGAAACAAACAGGCCTTTCTCGGGCACCTTGATCTTCTTCAGCAGCTTGCCCTTCTGCTCGAACTTCTGGCAATGATCGTTGATTTTCTTGCGGGCATTCTCATCGATCACCGGGCCGACGTCGGTAGAGAGCAACCAGGGGTCGCCAATGCCCAGCTCTTCCATGGCGCCATAGAGCATTTCCAGCAGGTTGTCGGCGATGTCTTTCTGCACGTACAACATACGCAAGGCAGAACAGCGCTGGCCGGCACTCTGGAATGACGACGCCAGAACGTCCCGAACCACTTGCTCGGGCAACGCGGTGGAATCCACAATCATGGCATTCAGGCCACCGGTTTCCGCCACCAGCGGCGCGTCCGGCTCCATGTGTTCGGTCATGGCTTTATTGATGCGCTGAGCAGTCATGGTGGAACCGGTGAAGCAAACGCCATTCACCCTGGCGTCGGAGGTCAGGCCAGCACCCACAGTGGCGCCGGTGCCCGGCAGCAACTGGATAGCTGCCTTGGGAATGCCCGCCTGGTGCATCAGCTCAACCGCCCGTACCGCCAGCAGTGAGGTCTGCTCCGCCGGCTTGGCGACAACCGCATTGCCTGCCGCCAGGTTCGCCAGGATCTGGCCAGTAAAGATGGCCAGCGGGAAGTTCCAGGGGGAAATACAACAAACCACGCCAAGGGCCTCGCCCGCGTCTTTGTAACGGACACCTTCGTTGGCGTAGAACATCGCGAAGTCGACCGCCTCACGAATCTCCGCCACTGCGTCCAGCAGGGATTTACCGGCTTCCCGGGTGGTCAGGGCAAAGAGCTCGTGCACATTCTCTTCATACAGGTCACCCACCTTGCGGATCATCTCTGCGCGATCTTCCGCAGACAGTGCAGACCATTGCTTGAACCCGTCCCGGGCAGCATCCAGGGCAGCAGACACGTCCGCCTCGGAGGCATAGGTAATGTGGCCGACCAGATCATCCGGGTTGGCCGGGTTGCGCACCTCAACCACCTCATCACTGGAAGGCGCAACGGCCAGCACAGGACCACCCTGCCATTGATGGCTCTTGTAACGGTTGCGGCCTTCGTCGATTTCCTCAACGGTCACGGGATCGGTGATGTCCCAGCCCTTCGAGTTACGGCGTTGCTCGCCAAAGAGCTTGGACGGATGCACAATCGCCTTGCTGGACAGGTTGTGCCCCAGAGTCTTCACCACATCAATCGGGTCTTTGGCAATCTCTTCCGGAGTGATACTGGTGTCCACAATCTGGTTCACGAAAGAACTGTTGGCACCGTTCTCAAGCAGGCGGCGCACCAGGTACGCCAGCAGATCTTTGTGGGCACCAACCGGAGCATAGATCCGGCAAGGTACACCGCTGTCTTCAAGCACCTGGTCGTGCAGGGATTCACCCATGCCGTGTAGCCGCTGGAACTCAAACTTGTCGCGACCCAGGCCTTTTGCCAACTCCAGCACCGCAGATACGGAATGGGCGTTGTGGGTGGCAAACTGGGGGTAAATCCGGTCTGTCATGCCCAGCAACTGCTTGGAACACGCCAAATACGACACATCGCTGCAGGCCTTGCGGGTAAACACCGGGAAGTCTGACAACCCCATCACCTGGGCCCGTTTAATTTCAGCATCCCAATAGGCACCCTTCACCAGCCGCACCATGATCCGGCGGTCCAGTTTCTCAGACAGTGCATAGAGCCAATCCAGCGTCTGGGACGCCCGCTTGGCAAAGGCCTGGACCACCACGCCAAAACCATCCCAGCCTTTCAGTGACGGTTCCGACAGAATCGCTTCAATCACATCCAGGGACAGGTCGAGCCTGTCCTGCTCTTCCGCGTCAATATTGAACCCCATATTGGCCGCTGCGGCCTTCTGGGCCAGTTTCAGGGCCCGGGGCATCAACTCATTCATCACCCGCTCTTTGTTACCGTACTCATAGCGGGCCAGCAGTGCGGACAGCTTTACCGAAATACCCGGATTGGTGCGCACATCACCTTCGCAGCGCTTGCTGATGCTGTCGATAGCATCGGAGTACGCCTGGTAGTAACGCTGGGCGTCGGCATCGGTACGGGCAGCCTCACCCAGCATGTCATAGGAATAGGTGTAGCCTCTTGCTTCCTGGGCCTTGCCACGATCCTGGGCTTCTTCGATATCCCGGCCCAGCACGAACTGTCGGCCCATTTCTTTCATGGCCTGCCCCGCCACGGTTCGAACCACCGGCTCGCCAAGGCGCTTGACCAGTTTGCGCAGGGTTTCACCGACACTCTGGCGCTCCGAATCTTTCAGAAGATTGCTGGTCATCAGCAGAGCAAGAGTTGCTGAATTGATCATGCCAGACTTGGCTTTGCCTACGTGTGCGCCCCAGTTGCCGGAGGTAATCTTGTCTTCGATGAGGTCATGAATGGTCAGGTTATCCGGTACTCGCAGAAGGGCCTCAGCGAGACACATCAGCGCCACACCCTCTTTAGTGGTCAAGCCATATTCAGCGAGAAACTTTTCCATGATGGTCGGGCGAGCGCTACTGCGTACACTGCGCACAAGCTCCGCTGCCCGGGCAGAGATTGCCGCCCGTGTTCCATCCGAGAGCTGGGCCTCAGCAATCAATCGATGAATAACGTCATATTCGTTCGCCAGGTAATTATTCCGAATCGCTTTGCGGATCTCTCGGAGCTCTGGCATCACGGATTGCTGTGGACTCATAGGGGCACCCTCCTGTTTATTGGAATACTGTCCGCATTCTAGCGAAGCCCGTATATACTATTTACCTATTCAGATAGACTTTGGTTTACCTTTTTCCTTTTCTCGATCACAGGAAAATGCTTATTTCCTCAATTTTCTTTGAAATCAGGCATTTTGACCCGAAGAGAAGATAATGGCCTTTATCTTGAAGGATAGCAGTCATGGCAGATCTCGACAGAATTGACCTTTCAATCATTCGTGAACTCCAGAAGAATGGTCGTATCACGGTAACGGATCTCGCCTCCCGGGTCGGGCTTTCCAAAACCCCTTGCCAGATCAGGATGCGGCGACTGGAGGAACAGGGTTACATTACTGGCTACAGCGCGATGGTAAACCAGACCAAACTGGGCCTGTCTCACGTGGCCTTTGCCCAGGTCACTCTGAATGACACCAGTAGTAAGGCGCTAGCTGCGTTCAACGGAGCCGTCAGGCAGATCTCTGCAGTGGAGCAATGCCATATGATGGCCGCGAACTTCGACTATCTTCTTAAAATACGAACCAGGAACATGGCGGAATACCGACAGGTGCTTGGTGAACAGATTTCCAGCTTGCCCCATGTTCTCCAGACCAGCACCTTCGTGGTCATGGAAAGTGTCAAAGACCGGGGTCTCTGAGGAGCGTTACCATGACCACCCACAGACCGTCCACCCTCAACGTTGTCATCGCCCCCGATTCCTTCAAGGAATGCCTGAGCGCCGACCAGGTGGCCCGCGCAATTGCACGGGGCTGGAACAAAGCTGCGCCGTCCGACCAGGTGATACAGGTTCCTTTGGCGGATGGCGGTGAAGGAACCACTGTCGCACTCACCAAAGCGCTAAACGGGCAGTTGCATGCCGTTCAGGTTACTGGCCCTCTCGGAGAGCCCGTTACCGCTCACTTCGGGCTGGTGAATGATGGTGCGATGGCGATCGTGGAGGTGGCGGAGGGCAGCGGGCTGCATTGCGTTCCCTCAGAAGCCCGCGATGCGATGCGATCCGACAGCCGGGGCACCGGTGAACTGATTTTGGCGGCGTTGGCACACAGGCCAAGAACCCTGATTATGGGACTGGGCGGCAGCGCCACCACTGATGGCGCTGCCGGCATACTACGGGCCCTTGGGGCCAGGCTGCTGGACAAGAAAGGCAACCCTGTCTCACCCGGTGGCTTGGGTCTGGCGAAATTGTCCAGTGTGGACTTGGCGCCCGCCATTGAGCGATTTTCAGGAACAGAGTTGGTGGTTGCCTGCGACGTAAACAACCCCTTACTCGGCCCCAATGGCGCGGCGGCGGTGTTTGGTCCCCAGAAGGGGGCCACGCCAGAGCAGGTGACTGAGCTGGATAACAACCTGGCGAATTTTGCCCGATTGGTTGAACAGCAGGGCTTCGATATCTCAAGTTTCCCTGGTAGCGGCGCAGCAGGCGGAATTGGCGGGGTGGTTGCGGGCATCCTCGGCGCTAAACTAAGGCCAGGTATTGAGCTTGTGATGGAAGCTGTGGCACTGGAGAGCCATCTGAAACAGGCTGATCTGGTGATCACCGCCGAGGGAGCCATTGATGCGCAAAGCGCTTACGGAAAGACCCCGGCGGGCGTTGCCGCTCTGGCAAAACAACACGGCGTGCCGGTGATTGGACTAGCCGGTAAACTTGGTGATGACTTGAGTAAACTGCACGACCTTGGCCTGTCTGCTGCATTTTCGATTACACCTGCCCCAATACGGTTACAGGACGCCTACCAACAGGCAGAAAAGAATCTGGCTCAGGCCGCCGAGCAACTTGCTCGACTGGTGCACGCTGTGTCTGTGCCCCTCCGGTAAAGCGTAAAAGCGTCCGCCAGAAAGCACAAAGGCCGAAGTGGGCGTACCACTTCGGCCTTCCAGCGAGCACTTCCGGTGCGCCGCCCGCAGCTTTCAGCGAGCCGGGGAATTCAGCACATCCAACACTTCTTCCAATTCGGTGATCATCTGCCGGATCAGTTGCTTGTACTGGGAAGTGTCGTCTTTGACTTCCGAGCTGCTCAGCTTCTGTTTGGCACCACCGATGGTGTAGCCCTGATCGTAAAGCAGGCTGCGAATCTGGCGGATAGTGATCACATCCGCACGCTGGTAATAACGGCGATTACCCCGGCGCTTGACCGGTGACAACTGGGGAAACTCCTGTTCCCAATAGCGCAATACATGCGCTTTTACAGCACACAGATCTGCCACTTCACCAATTGTGAAGTATCGCTTCCCCGGAATGGCGGGGAGCTCGTTGTTATGACTCGGTTCCAGCATACGCTTCTACTTTCTGCTTCAGTTTCTGACCTGGTCGAAACGTAACTACGCGTCGTGCACTGATGGGAATTTCTTCACCTGTTTTCGGGTTCCGTCCCGGCCGCTGCTTCTTGTCCCTGAGATCGAAGTTGCCAAAGCCTGACAACTTCACCTGCTCGTTGTGGCTGAGTGCGCCTCTGATTTCGTCGAAGAAAGCTTCTACCATTTCCTTGGCTTCACGCTTGTTAAGACCCAACTCTTCATACAAGCGCTCTGCCATATCCGCTTTCGTCAAAGCCGCCATCTGTCAACTCCTCAGTGTTGCCCCCAACTCTTCCTTCAAGGCATCAATAACGCCGTTGAAGAGCGAATGCACTTCATCTTCATTGAGCGTGCGTTCGGGATGCTGCCAGAACAGGCTGAGCGCCAGGCTGCGGTTACCCTCACCCAGGCTTTCGCCTTCATAGACATCAAACACACGCAACGCCGTGAGGTGTTCGCCGGCATGCTTCCGGGCCACATGCTCAACCTGGGCGAACGCCACATCGCTTCCGATAATGATAGCCAAATCCCGCCGAACTTCCGGAAATTTTGAAATATCTTTGAAATTAGGCACATATCCAGTCACGATCGAATTCAAGAATAGCTCAAACATGAGGATCGTGCCATTAAGTTCAAGATTTTTCTGAACTTGTGGATGCAGCGTTCCCAGCCAGCCCACATGCTCACCATCCCGCAGTAATTCGGCGGTCTGGCCCGGATGCAGAGCCGGATGCTGGCTGGCAATAAACTGAATATCGATGCCCAGTACCCGGAACAGACCCTCTAACTCCCCTTTTACATCAAAGAAGTCGGCAGTTCTGCGACCGTTTACCCAGTTTTCCGGCGTCTGATTACCCACCACGACACCGGCCAACATCGGCTGCTGGACGATCTCGCCATCGTTTTGCTGAAACCGGAGGCCCGTTTCAAACAGGCGGATACGGGGCTGCTGGCGATTCTGGTTGTGCACCACAGTCTTCAACAGCCCACTCCACAGCGTGGTACGCATGACCGAGAGATCTGCGGATATCGGATTGGCCAGGGCAATCCCTTCGCGCTCCGGATCAATCAGTTGCTGTACTTTCGGATCAACAAAACTGTACGTGACCGCTTCCTGGTAGCCCTGCGCCACAAAGAAGTTTCGAATAGCCGACAACGGCCGCACCGCCTCTTCCCTCGCCCGCAGGCCAAGGGAACCGCGGGGCTCGGTCACCGGCAGGTTGTTGTAACCGAAAATGCGACCGACTTCCTCGATCAGGTCTTCTTCGATGGAGATGTCCGGGCGGAAGCTGGGAACACTGACGCGCCAGCCATCCTTCAGTAGCTTGTCGATATGCAGCCCAAGGCGAGACAGAATCTCTTCAACGGTGGTTCGGTCAATAGCCAGGCCCAGCACGTCGGCCAGACGCTTTTCCCGAAGATCGATGACTCGGGCCTTGGGCAGATGTTCCTGACTGGCCACTTCAACAATTTCACCAGGCTCACCACCCACGATCTCCATCAACAGGTGGGTTGCCCGCTCCATGGCATCTCGAGCCAACTGATAGTCAACACCACGCTCGAAACGGTGGGAGGCATCCGTGTGCAGGCCATACTCGCGGGCCTTGCCCGCCAGGGTAATCGGGTCAAAATATGCCGATTCCAACACCAGATCCCGGGTTTTCGGGCTTACCCCGGAGTGTTCCCCACCCATAACGCCGGCAATGGCGATCGGCTTCTGGTGATCGGCAATCAGGAGCGTCTCCGGAGTCAGTTCAACTTCCTGACCATCCAGCAGCACCAGCTTTTCGCCGGACCTGGCCATACGCACAATGATACCGCCACTGATCTCGTCTCGGTCGAAGGCGTGCATCGGCTGGCCAAGTTCCAGCATGACGTAGTTGGTAACATCCACTGCGGCATCAATGGACCGGATACCGGAGCGGCGCAGCTTTTCCTGCATCCACAGGGGTGTTTCCGCCTGCAGGTTTACGTTACGCAGAACACGGCCCAGGTAACGGGGGCAACCTTCTGGCGCCTCTACGCGGATATCCGGCACTTCCGAATGCACCGCTTCCACCGGGACAAGCTCCGGTGCCTCTACCAGCAGGCTGTTCAGAACACCCACTTCCCGGGCCAACCCCTTGATCGACAAACAATCACTGCGGTTCGGAGTGAGGTCAACATCAATGGCGATGTCATTGAGCTTCAGGTAATCCGCCACATCCTGACCAGCCGGCGCATCGGCAGGCAATTCCATAAGGCCATCGTGATTTTCAGACAGTGCCAGTTCGGATTCAGAGCAGAGCATGCCTTCGGAAGGCTGGCCACGCAGCTTGGCCTTCTTGATTTTGAAGTTACCGGGCAACACCGCACCAACCACCGCAAACGGCACTTTCAGGCCTGCACGCACATTGGGAGCACCACAAACCACCTGAACGGTATTGGTGCCGTCACTCACCTGACACACACGCAGCTTGTCAGCATCCGGGTGGGGTTCGGCGGAAATCACCTCACCAACCACCACACCACTGAACTCCCCGGCCACCGGCTCAAAGCCATCCACTTCCAGCCCGGCCATGGTGATCTGATCCATCAATTCCTGGGATCCAAGGTTCGGATTAACCCACTCGCGCAGCCACTGTTCACTGAATTTCATCGTTCTTGCCTTGTCCTGATGCGGTTTATGCGGTTGATTCTGAACTCTGCGTACGTCGCCCTGCCCTTGGGCCTAACGGAACTGACGCAGGAAACGCAGGTCGTTTTCGAAGAACATGCGCAGATCTTTCACGCCGTAGCGGAGCATGGCCAGGCGTTCAACGCCCAGACCAAAGGCAAAGCCACGATATTCTTCGGCATCAATACCGCAATGCTCGAACACTTTCGGGTGCACCATGCCGCAGCCCATCACTTCCAGCCACTTGATGCTGCCGTCTGCTTCCCGGCCCCACTCGATATCCACCTCCGCAGAGGGCTCGGTGAACGGGAAATACGACGGACGAAAACGTACTTTCAGATCACGCTCGAAGAACACCCGCAGGAATTCTTCCACCGTGCTTTTCAGATCCGCAAAGCTGACGTTCTTCTCAACCAGCAACCCCTCTACCTGGTGGAACATGGGGGTGTGAGTCATATCCGAATCACAGCGGTACACGCGGCCCGGGCAGATCATGCGAAATGGCGGCTTGCCGGCCTCCATGGTGCGGATCTGCACCGGTGAGGTATGGGTGCGCAGCAGAGTACCGGGATTGAAATAGAAGGTATCGTGCATGGCGCGGGCGGGATGGTGGCCAGGAATATTCAGGGCTTCGAAGTTATGGTAGTCATCTTCGATTTCAGGCCCCTGCTCCACGCTGTAACCTGCGCGGGCAAAAATTTCTTCGATACGCTGAAGGGTGCGGGTCACCGGATGCAGTCCGCCCAGATCCTGACCACGGCCGGGCAAGGTCACGTCAATGGATTCGCCGGCCAGCTTTGCCTCAATGCCGGCTTTCTCAAGATCCGCCCGGCGCGCATTAATCGCTTGCTCAACCTTTCCCTTGGCTTCATTAATCTTCTGGCCGGCGGCTGGGCGTTCCTCTGCAGAGAGTTTACCCAGGGTTTTCGCTTGCTGGGTGATCACCCCCTTCTTGCCGAGGTATTCCACGCGAATTTGATCAAGTGCCTGAAGGTCGTTCGCGTTTTCTACCGCGTTCAACCCGTCCTGAACCAGTTGCTCCAGGTTTTCCATTGACCCTGCTCCAAACCAGAAATGGGGTAGGTTAAAACAAAAATAGGGGAAGAGCGTGCCCTTCCCCTATCAGAGGGCGCATTCACGATGACATGAAGCACCCGGATCGATCAGTAATCGATGAAAGAGCTTAAGCGATCACAGGGATGCTTTGGCCTTCTCAACCACAGCGGCAAACGCCTGCTGCTCGTTCATGGCCAGATCAGCCAGAACCTTACGATCGATTTCAACATTCGCCTTCTTCAGACCAGCGATCAGACGGCTGTACGACAGGCCGTTTGCACGGGCGCCAGCGTTGATACGGGCAATCCACAGAGCGCGGAATGCGCGCTTACGGTTGCGACGGTCACGGTAGGCGTACTGACCAGCTTTGATAACCGCCTGCTTGGCAACGCGGAATACACGACTACGAGCGCCGTAGTAACCCTTGGCCTGCTTGAGAATCTTCTTGTGACGACGACGTGCTACCACGCCACGCTTTACACGAGCCATACTTTAATCCTTCTACCTTTACTTTCTAAGGAACGTTTCGCGCGGCTGGATCAGCACGCGGTCATGCGCTTGATAGATGCAACATCCGACTTGGCGATGAGCTTGGTGCCGCGCAGCTGACGCTTACGCTTCGGGCTCTTCTTGGTCAGGATGTGACTGGTGAAGGACTGCTTGTGCTTGAAGCCGGTGGCGGTCTTCTTGAACCGCTTGGTAGCTCCGCTTTTGGTTTTCATCTTCGGCATTTTTAAAACTCCGCATTCTATTATGAATAAAAACAACTGTGCCCCTGAACGACAAATCCCCCGCCGCTGCGGGGGACCCGTGCTGGGATCAGGTTCACTTCTTCTTGCGGGGAGCCACAATCATGGTCATCTGCCGGCCTTCCATTTTCGGCCGCATCTCAACCGTTGCGAGTTCTTCAACGTCGGCCTCAATCCGGGCCATGAGCTTCATACCAATTTCCTGGTGTGCCATCTCACGGCCACGGAACCGAATTGTGATCTTGCCGCGGTCCCCGTTCTCAAGGAAACGTACCAGGTTGCGTAGTTTGACCTGATAATCCCCTTCTTCCGTTCCTGGTCGGAACTTCAGCTCTTTGACCTGCGTCTGCTTCTGCTTTTTCTTGGCAGCCGCCTTGGCCTTTTTCTCTTCAAAAATTTTCTTGCCGTAGTCCATTATCTTACAGACGATCGGATCGGAATCCGTAACCTGCACCAGATCAAGGGTGGCTTCTTCCGCCATGCGGATCGCGTCCTCGATGGGTACTATCCCGACCTGATTGCCTTCGGCATCAATCAGACGGACTTCAGTTGCGTCAATGTTTTCATTGATAGGCGCTTTTGGAGTACGCCCACCCCGATTCGTTCGCTGTTTAATAATCAGATCTCCGTTTTGTTTCTGCCTTTTCGGTCGACGTCGGCTGCAAGCAGCTGTTCAAACTCGTCGACAGACATGGTGCCCAGATCTTCGCCTTTGCGAGTTCTTACTGCAACGGCGTTGTTCTCGATTTCTTTATCGCCAACAACGATCAGGTAGGGAACCTTGTTAAGAGTATGCTCGCGGATTTTAAAGCCGATCTTCTCGTTTCTCAAGTCAGCATTAACCCGATAGCCCAAAGAATCCCACTTTTTGGCCAGATTCTGACAATAATCACGCTGGTTATCGGTAATATTCAGCACCGCAACCTGTGTCGGAGCCAGCCACGTGGGGAATGCACCTTCGTATTCTTCGATCAGTATACCGATAAACCGCTCAAAAGACCCGAGAACCGCCCGATGCAGCATAACCGGCGTTTTCCGTTCGGAATTATCGGCCACATATTGGGCACCCAGGCGGCCCGGCATTGAGAAATCGACCTGAATGGTACCACACTGCCACACCCGGCCGAGACAGTCCTTCAAGGAATACTCAATTTTGGGACCATAGAAGGCACCCTCACCCGGCAACAATTCCCAATCAACCCCCTCGCGGTTCAGGGCTTCTTCAAGGGCAGCTTCCGCCTTATCCCAGACCTCGTCCGAACCTACGCGCTTCTCAGGGCGAGTGGACAATTTGTACAGAATCTCGGTGAAACCGAAGTCCTCGTAAACTTCGTGCAGCATTTTCATGAACGCCGACACTTCTTCCTGGATGGCGTCTTCTTCACAGAAGATGTGGGCATCATCCTGAGTGAATCCACGCACCCGCATCAGGCCATGAAGAGCACCGGAGGCCTCATTACGATGGCATGAGCCGAATTCTGCCAGGCGCAGAGGAAGATCCTTGTAGCTTTTCAGCCCCTGATTGAACACCTGGACGTGGCACGGGCAGTTCATGGGCTTGATGGCGTAATCGTGCTTCTCGGACTCGGTGGTGAACATGCCATCCTTGAACTTGTCCCAGTGCCCAGACTTCTCCCAGAGCGTGCGGGACACCACCTGCGGTGTTTTGATTTCCTTGTAGCCATGCTGGTGCTGCTTGGCCCGCATGTACTGCTCAACTTCCTGGTACAGGGACCAGCCATCCGGATGCCAGAACACCATGCCGGGAGCTTCTTCCTGCATGTGGAACAGGCCCAGCTTCTTGCCAATCTTTCGGTGATCCCGCTTTTCGGCCTCTTCCAGGCGATGCAGATAGGTTTTCAGGTCTTTCTTGTTACCCCAGGCAGTGCCGTAGATACGCTGCAATTGTTCATTGCTGGTATCACCGCGCCAGTAGGCACCCGCCACCTTGGTGAGTTTGAACGCCTTCAGCTTGCCGGTACTGGGCACATGAGGGCCACGGCAAAGATCAATGAAATCACCCTGACTGTAGAACGAAAGATCTTCTTCACCGGGGATATCCTCGATGATACGGACCTTGTATTCCTCGCCCATCTTTTCGAACAGCTTGACCGCTTCATCCCTCGACATGACCGAGCGTGAGACCGGCAGGTCCTGCTTAGCCAGCTCTTCCATACGTTTTTCGATACGGGCCAGGTCTTCGTTGGTAAACGGGCGCTCGTATTTAAAGTCGTAGTAGAAACCGTTCTCGATCACCGGCCCGATGGTCACCTGGGCGCCGGGGAACAGATCTTGTACCGCCATGGCCATCAGGTGAGCGGTTGAGTGACGAATCACGTCTACACCGTCTTCATCGCGCTCGGTTACGATAGCCAGCTCTACATCGTTTTCGATCAGATGACTGGTATCCACGAGCTTGCCATTCACTTTTCCGGCCAGGGCGGCCTTGGCAAGGCCTGCACCAATATCGGCGGCCACATCATGAACGGTAACGGGTTCGGCAAAACTGCGATGACTGCCATCCGGCAGGGTAACGACGGGCATGATTCTCTCCTGATGGTCTCTCAGCGGTGATCTATACCAAAGATCACATGTTGGCCGGCTCCGTGATACAAACCACGGGCCGGTTTGAGGGCGAGTCTAACAGAAAAAAACCCGGCAGCAACGCCGGGTTTCTACCAAGCCTGCTTTGCGGTGTCAGGCGCCTTGGGGCGAAGCCTCCTCACGGGCCTTCCGCTTGAGCTGACCGAACGCAACCAAGCCCAGCAACAACAGCGCGGGAATAAACATCAACTCCCGGGGCGGGCGATCAAGTTTTGCCTGGACCGCTTCAATGTTCCAGCCAAACTCGATGCCTGCGTCTTCTGCAGCACTGCCAAAGTCAACAAAGTTCACTGCCAGCACATCACCCTGGTCGGTCACATCCAGCCCCACGGCTGACAGCCGTTCCTCGGCCGAATCGCCGGCCGGAAGGTCGAGCTGAACATAGGTGGTCACATCGCTGCCATCGAACCCCATGCCCGATACCCGGAATACCGTGGTGTCATCAACCGGAACCACCTCTACGTATTCCATGATCGCACTGCCCTGCCGCTCTTCGTAGGGCGGGTAAATCATGCCCCACCAGAACCCGGGCCGGAAAAGGGTAAAGGTGATCAACAGCAACAGCAGGCTTTCCCACTTGTAGCTGCGAGTAAACCAGAAACCCTGTGTTGCGGCGGAGAAGACGAGCATTGCCGTTACCGCGCTGGCCACTGTAATCAGTAAGTCCACCCACCCGGTCAGGCCGATCAGCAACAGCTGGGTGTTAAAGATAAACATGAACGGCAAGATGGCGGTGCGGATATCGTAGGTAAAACCCTGAATACCCGTGCGAATGGGGTCTGCGCCCGAGATAGCCGCCGCCGCATAGGCGGCCAGACCCACGGGTGGCGTGTCGTCCGCGAGTATCCCGAAATAGAACACAAACAGATGAACCGCAATGAGCGGCACCAGCAAACCATTCTGGGCCCCCAGGGTGACAATTACCGGGGCCATCAGCGTCGATACCACGATGTAATTTGCCGTGGTGGGCAAGCCCATACCGAGTATAAGGCTTATCACCGCGGTGAAGATGAGCATCAGCAGCAGGTTCCCCCCGGAGAGGAACTCCACAAACTCTGTCATTACCAGCCCGATACCGGTGAGGGTTACGGTACCAACCACGATGCCGGCCGTGGCCGTGGCAACGCCAATGCCCACCATGTTACGAGCGCCGGTGGCCAATGAGTGCACCAGATCCATAAATCCGCCGGCAAACTCACGGAGCACCTGGCCACGGCTGCGGAACAGCGTTTTCAGCGGGCGTTGAGTGATCACGATAAAGATCATGAACAGGGTTGCCCAGAATGCCGACAGCTGCGGGGAGAAGCGTTCAACGGTCAGACACCACACCAATACCACCACCGGTAACAAGTAGTACAGCCCGGTTTTTACCGTCGGGCCGACTTCCGGCAGTGCTCCCATTTCCTGATTTGGGTCATCGGCCTCAAGCTCTGGGTATCGGGTGGCATAGCCGACCAGCCCCACATATACGGCAATCAGGAGAGGGCCAAGCACCCAAGGGGCCGCTTCGCCCAGGACATCCTTGGTCCAGCCAACGCCGTAATAGACTGCAAAGGTGAGCACGATCAGACCAATCAGGATCACAACCCAGTTCAGCATGCGCTGGGCCAGAGATGGACGGTTCGGCCGTTCCATACCCTCCATCTTCAGCTTGCAGGCCTCAAGATGAACAATGTAGATCAAAGCCACGTAGGAAATCAGTGCCGGTAGGATGGCATGCTTGATAACCTCCAGGTAGGAAATGCCCACATACTCAACCATCAAAAACGCAGCAGCGCCCATGATCGGCGGTGTGAGCTGTCCGTTGGTGGAGGCGGCAACCTCAACAGCGCCGGCTTTGGTAGCCGGAAAACCAACACGCTTCATCAGCGGAATCGTAAACGTACCCGTGGTGACCACATTGGCAATCGATGAGCCGGAAATAACACCGCTCAAACCACTGGACACAACCGCAGCCTTCGCCGGGCCACCGCGCATGTGGCCAAGCATGGCGTAGGCCACCTTGATGAAGTAATTGCCTGCTCCGGCACGTTCAAGCAACGCACCAAAAAGCACGAAAAGAAACACAAAGCTGGTGGATACACCTAGCGCCACCCCGAAAACACCCTCGGTGCCCAGCCATTGATGAGACGCCAGCTTATTGAGGCTGACCCCTTTGTGGGCGATGACGTCCGGCATGTAGGGGCCGGCCAGGGAATAGGTGATAAAAACCGCGGCAACAATGGTCAGCGGCAACCCCAAGGCCCGACGCGTCGCTTCCAGAAGCAGCACGAGGCCGCCAAGCGCAACCCAAAGATCCACGGTAATCGGCGCGCCCGGCCGGGTAGCAAGTTCGTTATAGAATACAAAGAGGTAAGAGGCGGAAAAAGCCGCCGCAAGCGCCAACACCCAGTCATAGACCGGAACTTTATTGGCATGCACTCCCTTGATCATGGGGAATGCTGAAAAAGCCAGGAAAACCGCAAATGCGAGATGGATGGAGCGGGCTTCCGTTGAATTGAAAATGCCGACGTTCAGGATAAACGGCAGCGGCGATGCAATCCAGAGCTGAAACAAGGACCAGCAAAGCGGCACGATAAACAGGATGACAGATGCCGGTCCGGTAAGCGCCCTGCCTCCGGTTTCTGTCTGCAACAGCTGATCGACCTTGGCGGCATCAACGCCCGCCCCGGCACCGGGGTCGTTCTTCGCCATAGAATGTACCTGTGATGGGAAATAACCTGACTGGAATCAGCAAAGCGGGCCGGACGCCCGCCTTGCCGGCGGCGGGCCGGATCAGTCGATCAGGCCAGCCTCACGATAGTATTTGGCAGCACCCGGGTGCAGAGGCGCACTCAGGGCGTCAGAGACCATCTCTTCCTTCTTCAGGTTGCCAAACGCAGGGTGCAGGCGCTTGAAGCTGTCAAAGTTCTCAAAGACCGCCTTGACCACTTCATAAACCACGTCGTCTGCGACATCGGTTGATGACACAAAGGTCGCTGCCACACCGAAGGTGGTTACGTCTTGATCAGACCCGCGATACATACCACCAGGAATAACGGCTTTCCGGTAGTAGGGGTTGTCGTCGATCAGCTTCTTGCTGGCGGCATTGTCCACGTTCACCAGGACACTATCGCAGGAAGTGGTCGCCTCCTTGATGGCGCCGGACGGGTGGCCAACGGTGTAGAAAAACGCATCGATGTTGCCGTCACACAAGGCCTGAGACTGCTCCGCGGCCTTGATTTCCGCCGCCAGGGCGAACTTGTCCATACCCCAGCCCATTTGGTTCATCAGAACCTCGGCGGTTGCACGCTGGCCTGAACCCGGGTTACCTACAGATACGCGCTTGCCCTCAAGATCTTCAAAGGTCTTTATGCCAGAACCTTTGCTGGCCACGACAGTGAAGGGTTCCGGGTGCAGCGAGAATACCGAACGCAGTTTTTCGTTCTTGCCAGCATCTTCAAACTGACTGGTGCCATTATATGCGTGGAACTGCCAGTCCGACTGAGCAACCGCCAGATCAAGCTCACCACCGCGAATGGCGTTCAGGTTATACACTGAGCCCCCGGTGCTCTCAACAGAGCAGCGAATGCCGTGCGCTTTCCGATCCATGTTCACCAGCCGGCAGATGGCGCCACCCGCAGGATAGTAAACACCGGTCACACCGCCTGTACCGATGGTTACGAAGCGCTGTTCCTGGGCGGAAACGGCTGTCGATGCGGCCCCCAGGCTCACTGCGGCAGCAATGGCAAACGCGGACGCTTTGAGTTTTAGTGTCATGTGTGCTCATCCTTCTTTCTTGGTCTTTATTGTCAGTTGCCCGACCCATAGCCCGGGCAAACATTCCGGTCGTTTAAGAACATAGACCACTTCGGGTCATAAATAAAGAATGCATTAGCTCGCTAACCGTCTGACCCATCAACAAAAAAGCCCGCAGGAGCGGGCTTTTTTGAGGTTCAGGCGGTCATTTCGCCGATCTTGCTTTGGCAAGCATTTTGTCCGGACGCAGCAGGAAGCGCGCCAATGCAGGCAGCAGCCAGATGGCGCCCACCATGTTCCACAGGAACATGAAGAACAACAGGAAGCCCATATCCGCCTGGAACTTGATCGGCGAGAAGATCCAGGTCACCACACCAAGGCCCAGAGTCACACCGGTGAAGATAACCGCCTTACCGGTGGAGCGGAGGGTCTCGTAATAGGCATCCTGGAGTGTCTTGCCCTCCAGCAGGAACTTCTCAAGCTTGCTGTAGATGTAAATACCATAGTCGACACCGATACCCACACCCAACGCGATAACCGGCAGAGTCGCCACCTTGATACCGATACCGGAGACCGCCATGATTGCCTCACACAGGATGGAGGTCAGGCCCAGCGGAATCACGATACACGCCACCGCGCGGATCGACCGGAATGTCAGGAAGCACAGCAAGCTCACCACGCTATAGACAAGCAGCAGCATGATGTCCTTGGCATTGGCGATCACTTCATTGGTAGCGGCCTCAATACCGGCGTTACCAGCCGCGAGCAGGAAAGTGTGCTCGTTGTTGTTGAAGTTATCGGCAAACTCCTCGACACGGTCAACAACGGTCTGCAGGGTTTCCGCCTTGTGGTCTTCAAGGAACACCAACACCGGCGTCAGATCACAGGTGGTGTTGATCAGGCCCGCCGGGGCCTCACGAATGGAAGCGTTGATGATGGTCTGGTTACGGGAAATCTCATACCACTTCCAGCTACCCTCGTTCAGGGCCTTGGTCACCATCTTGGAAACATCCGCCAGGGAGGCAGAGCTCTGCACGCCCGGGGTGTTCTGCAGCTCCCACTGGAGGCGATCCATCGCACGCAGCACGTTGTACTGGGTGCACTGCTCTTCCTGCGTTTTCACCATCACCACCAGAACGTCAGCACTGGTGGAGTAGTTGTTGATGATGAAGGAGTTATCCTTGTTGTAACGGGAATCCGGGCGTAGCTCCGGCGCTCCCTCGTCAAGGTCACCAACCTTCAGGTCCTGCTTGTAGTAAAGACCCAGACCAAGACCAATCACCGCAATCAGCAGGGAAATCGGCGCAACACCTGGATGGGAGAAATACGACATGACCCGCCATTTGCGATCCTGTTTTTCCCCATGATTCTGCACATGACGGACACCACCCCTGGAGATACCAATGTAAGACATGATGAGTACGTGAAGCACCAGGTTGGTGATGATCACGAACGCCACGCCCAGACCGGCTGCAATGGCCAGATCACGGATTACGTCGATTTCAATGAACACCAGGGTCAGGAAGCCGAAGGCATCGGAAATCAGGGCCAGCATACCGGGAATGTACAACGCCCGGAACGCGAGCCTGGCAGAGGTAATGGCGTCAAAGCCTTTACCGGCTTCAACCGCCATGGCGTTAACGATCTGCACGCCGTGACTGATACCGATCGCAAAGACCAGGAAGGGGACCAGCACGGAATATGGGTCCAGCCCGTAGCCTAACAGCCTGAGAGTACCGAGCTGCCAGAACACCGCGATGATCGACGTAAACACCGGCACCAGGGTGCCTGCGATACAACGGGAGTACCAGAACAGCAACAACGTAGTCAGCACAATGGTAATACCGGCGAACCAGGCAATAGAGGCAATACCTTCAATCAGGTCACCCACTTTCTTGGCAAAACCGACGATGTGGATATTGATGTTCGGATTCTGCGCCTGGTACTTGTCTCTAATTTTTTCTTCCAACTGGCGCGAGAACTCGCCGTAATCCAGCGCTTCTCCGGTTTCCGGATTCTTCTCGTAAAGTGGAGCGTAAACGATGGTAGAACGGAAGTTGTCGGAAATCAGGCGCCCTACTTCATTGGAGCGCAGAATGTTCTGGCGCAACTGCTCCAGACTTTCACGGGAACCGTCGTATCCGTCAGGAATAACGGTGCCGCCCTGGAAGCCCTGTTCCGTTACCTCTACCCACCGAACGTTGGAGGTCCACAATGACTTGAGACCCGAGCGGTCCACCCCGTTCAGGTAGAACACTTCGTCCGTGATCTGCTGCAGGGTTTCCATGTACTCGGCGGTGAAGATATCGCCTTCTTTTACGGCAACCGCAATCCGGACAAAGTTACCGAGGTTCTCCAGATCGTTACGATGTTCGAGCATGTTGACGATGTAAGGATGCTCGAGCGGAATCATCCGCTCGAAGCTGGCGTCTGGCTGGATCTTGACAGCGTTATAGCCAAGGAACAGCGTCAGAATGAAGAACGCAACCAGGATCGGTGCCCGGTTATTGAAAATCAGCCGTTCGAGAAACGGCTCCGCCTTTGGCGTTGTCAGGTAATGTTCACCCCTGTCGTGCATCGGGTTAGACATTAAAAAGCCCCTCTATCCATTAATCTGTTGATGCCACACCAGGGCGTTAATTCAGGTCCCGGCCACGAGCGTCGGTGAACTTCACACCGCCCTCGCCAACGAGAAGAAGATTGGTTCCTTTCAGAGGAACAACGGCCATCACACCTTCCCGGTCGTTACGAAAATAGACCCGGAAGCTCTCACCGCCATTGCTGCTCATGAGCACGGCACCGCCATTGCCCACCAGGGTGATCCGGCCATCATCTGCAACCGCACCGTTGTTGATCGTTGCACCGCCTTCGTTCGGCACAACCGTCCAGCTGCGACCAAGATCGGTCGAACGGAAGGTGTTACCCCGCAGACCAAACGTCAACACTTCATTGACCTGGCCGGTTCCCATGACTCCGAACAACGAACCTTCATAAGGGCTTTCGCGACGCTCCCAGGTATCGCCACCGTCTACAGACACGTGGATCTGGCCAGACTCCCCCACCGCCACAAGCCCACCACCGGTGACCTGGGTGATGCTGTTAAGGTGAAAGTTCTGAGGGTTGTCCAGATTAGGCGCCCAATCCTGCCAGGTATCACCACCATCCTGAGTTCTGAGGATCATGCCGTAGGCGCCTACTACAAAGCCGTGACTATCGTCCTCAAACCAGACATCAAGGAACGGGTTAACCGGCCCGACATCCTGATCTGCCTGCATGTTTTCAAGGGTAAAGAACAGGTCGTCAAGCGCCCATTCCAGGTCCGCCTTCTCATCGTCTTCAGCCTGTTCGATTTGCTCTTCCAGCTCGGCAATTTGAGACTGCTTGCTCTCGATAGCCAGAGCTGAGGCCTGATTGCCATCCAGCTGCAGTGTCCAGTTCTCGCCACCATCCGATGAGTGCAAAACCACGCCGCTATGACCCACAGCCCAGCCGTGCTGTTCGGTGCCAAAATCCACAGCGTTGAGTGTCAGTGACACAGGCACAGCTCCCTGCACCCAGGTTTGCCCCTCATCATCCGAGAAGATCACGTGCCCACGTTCACCAACGGCAACAATCCGCTCACCGGCACGCGTTGCGTCATTCAGCAACGATTCCGGTGCCAGCAGTGTCGGGCGGGCGGGAGTTTCAAGAATATCTGGCACCGCAAATGCCGCGGGGGCTGCCAGTACCATGGAGAACCCCACACAGGCAGACCCCAGTGTCTCGCATATGAACCTATTAGCCATTCAAATTGCCTTTACGTTGATTGTATCTTGTTGCGTTATCCCTGAGCCTCGCAGTAGCACAAACAAACCGGCAGCCATAAGGCCGCCGGTATCGCTGGTACCACTACTGCCACTCCGGGATCAGACTGTACGCCGAATCCTTAGCGTACACTCCGCCGGCGCAGCGAGGCCGGTGAGAAATAACGTTTGTTCGGCACATCGTCAGTAAACACCCGTGTACCGGATTCTTCTGTATCCAGGCCCAGCACATGGTAACGGCGAGCCTGAAGGTCGTGGTATACGTCAAGCACTGTCCACACGCCGGGCAGCTCATAATAGTTCTTGGGGATACCCATGGTCACGCGCCACAGTTCTCCACGACCGTCATACTGGTCCAGCAGCACAGTGTTCCAGCTATCCGCATCCACATAAAAACGACGCTTGCCGTAAATATGCCGCTCGCCTGGCTTGAGGGTTGCCTCTACCACGTGCACACGGTGCAACTCCCAGCGGGTCAAGTCAGGATTCAGGTGAGAAATACCCAGAATCTCAGAATATGGCGTGCCTTTTTCACCAATCCGGTAGTTGTTATAAGGGATGTAAATTTCCCTCATACCCTCATAGTTCCAGTTGTAGCGATCCATGGCACCGTTAAAAATATCGGTGTCATCGGCGGTGCGCAGATTGTCGGCCGCCGCGATTGGCGAATCATAGCCAAGGTTTGGCGCACGGCGCACCCGCCGCTGGCCAGCGTTATAGCCCCAACCGTTACGGGGGTTGATAATCTGGTTCAGAGTCTCGTGAATCAGGATGGCACCACCCGCCAGGCGGGGTGGAGACTGGGTGAACGAGAGATAGTAGAAAATGACGTTTTCGAGATCTGCTTCACCACCTTCCGGGTTGTAGAAGTTGAAGAAGGCTTCCTGTTGTGACGTTACAAGAGCATAGTCGCCGTTGGTCTGAACCGCCACCTCACTGGAACGACGGGTTACAGAAACACCCCGCCAACGGGTCAGATGGTTCCAGACCACCTGCCAGGCTTTTTCTTCATCGGTGCCGTGCAGGATTGGAAACGGATAACCACCAAATGCCCCGTTCAGCCCCTCGGCCTGCCCGACAATTTCGGCGTTGACGGCGTTTTTCCGGGTATTCTCAGCAACCCAATCCGGCACTGCGTGGGTGCGACGCGACTGGTAAACAGGAATGCGGAAGGTCGTTGGGTAGGTACGGAGCATGGCCCTGACGCCATCAGTCAGGTACTCGTCATACTGTTCCATGTTGGAAGCAGTAATTGTGAACAGAACCTGGTCGTCCGGGAACGGGTTAATATGATGCTGTCCGCTGCCCTCGTAACCAGCCGGGGGCTGTGTCAGACCGCCAGTCCAGGCCGGGATGGTGCCAGCTTCATTACCGGCTTTGATGGAACCGAATGGCGTCAGGTCCTGGCCGAGGCGACTAGCCTCGGCGGCAGACACACCGGCGTGAACGGGTGCCGCTGCAAACGAAAGCGCAAGCAACCCGCCAAAAAATGCGTTCTTGTTGTATCTCATTGTGCAACCTTAAATCCGTCTGGGAGCCTCTACAGGGCTTTATTGTTATGGTCTGACGCAATCGCAGACTTTCCATCAGATTAGCTGATTGAGCAACATTGTCTATCGACCGAAAGTGCGATTTTGTATCTGGCTGTGACGACGGCTTTACAATCACAGCCAGATAACGAGCGGCGTCAGTCCGCCAGGCTCTTGTGAACCACCTCGTACACATCTCGCGACAGCTCGGCTTTGCCGCGAATCCGCTCAAGGGCGGCCTTCATCTGACGGCTGTATTGCGGTGCAAACTTCTTCCACCGGGTGAGCGGGGACACCAGCCGTGCCGCGATTTGCGGGTTGCTATCGTCCAACCGGCACACCTGCTCTGAAAGGAACTGGTAGCCGCTGCCATCCGGATCATGGAAAGCGGCCAGGTTCTGGCCAGCAAATACGCCGACTACAGAACGCACCTTGTTGGGGTTCTTCCAGTCAAAGGCGGGGTGCTCCAACAGCGCCTGGATCTGCGGCAACTGCCCGGCCCGGTCACTGGACGCCTGCACCGAGAACCATAACTCAACCACCTGAGGATCATCCTGGAAACGCTCGAAGAATGCCGCCAGGGCCTCATTTCGCTCCGACTCAAAACCGGAGTTCACGAGGGCACGCAGGGCGCCGAGGCGATCCGTCATATTATCCGCCTGTTGAAATTGCTCAACGGCCAATCCCCGCCCCTGCTCATCATCAATGTGGAGCAGCCATGCCAACGCCGTATTCCGCAGACTACGGCGGGCGATGGCGCCGGGCGTCAGCTCATAAACACCCTGGCCAGTATTGCGCTGGTAACAGGCCAGAAGATCATCCCGGAGCGCCCATGCCAGATGCTTCACCACCCGTTCCCGGGCAGCGTGGATGGCCGGCACATCGGCCTGCTCGGAAAGCTCGACCAGATAGGCCTCCGAGGGCAACAGCAGCATCTTGGCCACAAGCGCCTGGTCCAGCTCCGCATCGTTCAATAACTGACGATAGGCTTCCACCAACCGCGGCTCAACTTCCGCATCTTCGGGCGCACCAAGCAAAGACTGAATCACGTCCACGGCCAGACGCTGCCCCGCATCCCAGCGATTAAAGCCGTCCGGATCATGACTCATCAGGAACAACAACTGTTCGCGGGTCCAGGGGTAATGCACACGAACTGGCGCAGAGAAATCCCTCAACAGCGACGGAACTGGCCGTTGCTTGAGACCATGAAACTCAAAACGGTGTTCCGATTCAGTCAGCTCAAGCACCCGCTCAACCGGGCCATTCTGCTCACCCGCGCCCAAATTCAGGGGCAGAGGCTGGCCTTCGGAATCAAGCAGGCCCACCGCGAACGGGATATGTTGCGGCTTTTTGCCGGACTGCCCGGGCGTATCCGGAATCGACTGCCGGATATCCAGTCGATACACACCTTGCACCTCATCGTAATAGTCCGAGACCGCCAAAACCGGTGTGCCCGCCTGTTCATACCACAAGCGGAACTGGCCCAGGTCGCGCCCGGAGGCATCTTCCATTGCCCGCACAAAGTCATCGGTGGTGACGGCCTGGCCGTCGTGACGCTCAAAGTAGAGATCGCTGCCCTTCCTGAACAGCTCGGCACCGAGCAGATTGTGAATCATCCGTACGACTTCTGCCCCTTTCTCGTAGATGGTCAAGGTATAGAAGTTGGATATTTCCATATATGAGGCCGGCCGAACTGGATGCGCCATAGGGCCGGCATCTTCGGCGAACTGAGCGGTGCGCAGCAGGGTAACGTCTTCAATGCGCTTGACGGTGGGCGACCCCATATCCGCCGAGAACTGGGAATCCCGGAACACCGTGAAGCCTTCTTTCAGGCTTAGCTGGAACCAGTCCCGGCAGGTAACCCGGTTGCCGGACCAGTTGTGGAAATACTCGTGGGCGACAATGGCTTCGATACGCTGGAATGCCGCATCGGTGGCTGTGTCCTGGCTGGCGAGCACACAGGATGAATTGAAGATGTTCAGGCCCTTGTTTTCCATGGCCCCCATATTGAAATCATCCACCGCAACGATCATGAAGATATCAAGATCGTACTCACGGCCGTACACTTCTTCATCCCAGCGCATCGAGCGCTTGAGTGCATCCATGGCGTAATCGCACTTGCGGGCATTACGCGCCTCAACGTAGATGCGCAAATCGATATCGCGACCAGAAACGGTGGTAAACGTATCCCGCTTCTCGACAAGGTCACCCGCCACCAGTGCAAACAGGTACGCCGGTTTGGGGAACGGATCTTCCCAGGTCACAAAGTGACGGCCGTTCTCAAGGTCGCCCTGTTCAATGGGGTTACCGTTGGACAGCAATACCGGGTAGGCAGACTTATCGGCTTCAACTCGCGTCTGGAAGCGCGCCATCACGTCCGGCCGGTCCGGATAATAGGTAATGCAGCGGAAACCTTCGGCTTCGCACTGGGTACAGAACATGCCCGATGACTTGTAAAGCCCCTCCAGGCGGGTATTATTCTGCGGCTCTATCCAGGTGACAACCGTCAGCTCGAAGGTATCAGGCACCACGGGAATCACCAGCCTGTCGCCCTCGTCCTGATACTCAGCGCTGGCCAGGGAACGACCATTCAGGGCCAGAGATTCCAGAGTCAGGCTGTCGCCGTCCAGCTCCAGCGGTGTGCCGCCCTGCCCGGCGGCCGGATTACGGCGCATGGACAAGGTGCTGTGAACCCTCGCGCCATCCTCGAACAGCTCAAAGCGCAAGTTAACATGGTCCACCAGATACGCCGGCGCCTGGTACTCGCTCAGGTAAATGGTTTGAGGCTGGTTGGTACGCATTCACATTCTCCAGGCAGTAAACGTTCAGGGCTCAGTCAAGAACCCGGAACCGGACTTCGTAGCCGGTAAATTTTCGGATATTGATCACGCCGGTATCGAGCATCAGGTACTGGCCCTTGATACCTTCCAGGAGCCCCTCTACTTCCGGCGTTTTATCCAGATTATGGGTTTTCACTTTCGACGGCCACACCTGAACCGGATAACCCAGCCCGAGTGAGACCTCCTCTACGACTCTGATACTGTCTTGACCGTGTTTCGCGCGCAACTGCGCCAGGTCATCCTCAATAAGCTCCAGCATTTTCCGCCGCTCCTGCACCAGATCCAGCTCCGGAACGTCGCCCTTGAGCATTGCGCGCCAGTTGGTTCGGTCAGCCACGTGGTTCTTGCATGCCACCTCCACCAGACCAGACAGGTAGCGGCTCGCCACCCGCAGCATAGGAATAGCTGTCACCGCCCCCTGGTCGATCCAGCGGGTCGGCACTTGCGAGCCCCGGGTAATACCCACCTTCAAGCCACTGGAATTGGCCAGGTAGACCACGTGTTCTACCATGCAATTCGCCTCGCCCCACTCCGGCTCCCGGCAGGTGCCCTGGTGGTAATGGCATTTTTCGGGGCTCATGATGCAACTGTCACAGGCAGCCAGTTTGCGGAAACAGGGATAGCAGTAGCCCTGATTGAAACTCTTCTTGGTCGTGCGGTCGCAGTGGATACAGCGGATCACACCGTCAAAGTCCAGCCGCACCGTCTGGCCAATCAGGTCGTTCAGGGGAATGCGGGTGTCGCCCACGGCCAGAGTATAGGCCACCGGGTCGCCAGCTTGCGCCGGCATCTTCCGAAGGCGCCCGGTTACATCAATTGATTCGCTCAAACCTTGACCTCGACAAACTGCTCCGGGTCTACACCATTGTCGTTCTGGCGATCTTTACGGAATTGCACAGACGGGTCGCAAGCTGTACCGGCTTTCTCGCCCCGGTCCAGATAGCCCACGCGCTGTTCTTCGGGCACATTGTGTTTGTTTTCGTAATAGATAACGGCTTCCAGGCTGATTTCCCGCTGGTCGCGGGTCATGGCCCGGCCATCAGGCCACTTGCCAAGCTCAATCGCTTGCTTGAGGTTCCGGTAAACAGTCGGATCCAGCCGTTCAATGAGTTCGTCGTAGGTCATTACCCACCTCCTGAAAAATCATTCATAAAAAAACCGGCAAATCCGTTTGACAGATCTAAATGATAACAATTATCATTAATTCACCAAATGACGACGGTCGTATCATTTGGTCTCTCTCATCAGGAGCTAAAAGCTCTTTTCATGCCCCGCCATTTGGCGGGGCTTTTTTTTATCCGATCACCGAAAACGGCGCCTTACAGGCATCACCGCCGCCACAGCCAGTCCGCCAATAAAGCCACCCAGGTGGGCCTCGTTGGCCATCCGGCCGACGCCAATCATTTCCGGTATAGGGGTAAAACCGATCACCATCCACACCAGGGCAAAGGTAACCAGCGCCGGGGGAAACTGGAATCTGGGTTGGCGTTGCTGGCTCAGCCAACAGTAACCCAGAATGCCGTACACCACGCCAGACAAGCCCCCGAACAACGGGCCAGACACCAGATACTGCAACAGGTTGGCGGATAGGCTGGTTACCAGGAACAGCGCCACCAGGCGCGCACGGCCATCAATCCACTCGATCTGGCTGCCCAGAAACCAGAGCATGACCGAGTTAAAGATGATGTGCGTCCAACTGAAGTGCAGGAAGTCCGGTGTGATCAGGCGCCACACCTGTCCGCTTGTCAGCGTCGCCACAAGCGCATCCAGCCGTCCGTCCAGTGAGCTGAACACATTCCAGGAGTAATGCCTGGGATCGACAACCATCATGGCAGCGGCCATGGGATTCTGTCCCATGGACGTCAGCCACACCATGGCAACGGCAATGCCGATGACCCCCACAACAAAAGGAGCGTGGCGAGGGGAAGGCTGCCAGCGCCCACTGGGGGTAATCGGAGACGATGTCTGTTGGTCCAAGTTAACCTCGCTGATCTCTAACGCGCCACACTGTCTTCGCTGGTGGGATAATCCGGCTGTTCCGGGCGATCCACATCTACCCAGACAAACTTGTCACGGGAAAGTGCCTTCTCATCATCCAGCCGGTAGGCCACCAGCTTGCCGTACTTTACGGCGCTGTAATCGATACAGGCCACATTCGACTTCAAGGGTGCGGGCTCACCGTCCATCCAGTAATGCCCAACAAACACTGGCGGCGCGTTCAGCGGGTAAGTGATCAGTTGTCTGCGCTCGTCTTCCCGCAGGCTCATGGCAGCCACTTCCGGTGGTAATGGGTCTGGCTGAAACACCACGTCGGCATAGGTTTGCGGGTTGTCGGCCCAGAACTTGGTACGGAAAAACTCCCGCACATAGCCGTCCCGCCCGGTAATCTTGACGCCCGGCGGCAAGCGCAGGTCGGTACCGCGCAACAAGGTGTCCATCACCTGGCCAGCAAAAGACTCAATGGCGGCCGACGCATGCAAAAAGTCTTCATCAATACAGGCGCCACCCTGACTCTGCCGGAACTTGTCGATCAGGTCTTGATCCCAGCAGGCATGAACCACCCGGAAGTTTTCCTCCTCAATGAACAGCGGAATGGTATAGAACCACTCGAGGAAGTCATTCCACTCATGGGGGTACGCATCAAACTGCTCAAGGGTTTCCTTGATCAGACGATCATGGCGGGCGTTGTGTTCGCGCAGAAACTTCTTGCCACTGCCCGGCCGGGCCCGGGTGCAATAACCGAGGGCGTTGTATTCATGGTTGCCCATCACGATACGTGCAGCCCCATGCTCAACCATGTCTCGCACCAGGTGCAGAGCCTCACGGATCCTTGGGCCACGGTCAATAATGTCGCCAATAAAAATCGCCTGACGCCGAGGATGCTGGTAGATGCCGTTCTGTTTGCGATACCCCATTTGTTCGAGCAAGCGCTCCAGCGTGTGGGCGCAACCGTGAATATCGCCAATAATGTCGTAACCGCGGCTCGCGGTTGGAGTCTGTCCCGCCATAATCAACTCGCTGCTATTTCGCTTGCCCAACCTAACTTGTCACGACAGGTGGCATAGAAATTGTGATCGGTCGGGTGTATCAGACGGATCTTGAACGGCTTTTTGGTAATGCGGATGATATCCCCTGGCGCACAGGCAATATTCATCTGGCCATCAAAACTGACTTGCGGGTAGGTTTCGTTGGTTTCACCAATAACCAGTTTGATTTCACTCTTGCCGTCCACCACGATCGGGCGACTGCTCAGGGTGTGAGGGAACATGGGCACCAGTACCACGGCGTCCAGCTTCGGATGCATGATGGGGCCGCCTGCTGACAGGGAATAGGCGGTTGACCCGGTGGGCGTGGCCACAATCAAACCATCGGAGCGCTGGCTGTAGACGAAATGGCCATCAATATACAGGTCAAAACCGATCATCCGGGTGGATTTCCCCGGATGCAGCACCACATCGTTCAAAGCGGAGCCATAGCCAAGAGGTTGGCCATTACGCTCCACATGGCCATCCAGCAGGAACCGCGATTCCTCAATGTAATCGCCGGCCAGCACCTGCGCCAGGCGCTCTTCCAGATCAGACGGGGAAATATCCGTCAGGAAGCCCAGCCGACCGCGGTTGACGCCCAGAATCGGGATCTTGGATTTCGCCAGCTCACGGGCGGCCCCGAGCAAACTACCGTCACCACCCACCACAATGACCAGGTCGCAGATCTCGCCAAGCAGTTTCTTGCTGGCTACCTGAAGACCATGGCCCGGAATCATGGTGGATGTATCTTCTTCAATGATGACGTGGTAGTTGTTGGCCGTCAGGTATTGCTTGAGCTGTCGTAGGGACTCAACCACCTTGACGCTGCCCATACGCCCGACGATGCCGATATTCCTGAACTGATCCATGAAGTATCCCGTGGTGTCTGAATGAGACAGGAAAGGCGTCGCCCTCCCTGTTCTGTAACGAACAGATCCACAGTTTAACGAATCTCGGGCCGATACTGAAAAAAGATCCGCGTCAGGACCGATGCTGCTCGCAGTGGTCGTCTATCCCGGGCTGGAACTCAGCCGGTTGAGTTACCCTCATGATCGGCTCACCGCAGGCATTTCCTGCATTATCGACATGGCGGCAAACCGGGTGTTCGTAGTGCGCCAGCCAGTCTTTGTAGGCCGGCTCGTTCATACCGCAACGTTCCGCCGCGTAGGCCACCGGATTACCAAAATAGGTGTCGATATCTTCGTAGGGCAAGGTGATGTGCCCGACACCGGGATGGTAGGCAACCAGAAATACCGACTGGCTCTGCAGTTGTTGTAGCAGCGAATCCTCAGGCGGAACCTGGTGGCGGAGCTCGTGGTTTTCCTGCTCAAGGGCAACAATCTTGTCATCCCGAAGCTCGAGCTCCCGTTGTTTACGCTCCAGCTGCTCTCGCAGCAGGACGGTCTCGGCATCGGCGTTGACGTCCTTGCGCTGCAGGGCATCGCCCTCCGCCATTTTCTCCTGCATGGAGAGGTATTGCTCGTTGCGTTGCGCCAGGCGCTGCTTGAGCTGCTCATTGCTGATCCGGGTGCGCTCGTAACGCTGCTCCAGATCTGACATCTCACCGCGCAGGGCCTGCATCTCAAGGCGATGCTCACGCTGGAGGTCAGCCAGGGAATCCCGGTGTACACTCTGGAGGGTTTTGATCCGGAGCCGTTGTTCACGGAGGATCTGGGCAACGCGGGCGCGATCGCGTCCGTCATCAACCGGCTGCTCCACATTTGCCGTGGTAAGAACCGGGATATTCTCTTCTTCCGGTTCCATTTTCTGGAAACGCAGGGTATTGGCTTCCACCGCTTTGCGGATCAACTGGAAATGGTTGCTGCCGGGGGTCATGTCCGGGTCCCAGAGCTCCTGGGCAAACGCCGGATCGGGGCACTGGCTTCGGCACACCAGCCGGATAGCTCCACAGCCCATATCCGGGCCCTTGGCGCCTTTCTCTGCCAACGCCTCGATGGGCACATTCCAGTGGCTGTCAGCCCGCCCCTCGTCATCGAACCAGATACGGAAGAAGACTAGGGAGCGGACCATCAGCTCCGGAGAGAGGTTTACCAGTACCGCCCGGACGTCTGTCTCGGCAAGGTCAGACAAACCAACATAGCCGTCCAGAAACGCGCCGAACTCAGACAAGCGCATCTGCCGGGCAACCTGACTGCCCTCCATAAAGAAAACTGCCGAGTACCCTTCACCTGCCTGCGCGGCATTAACCATTCACTTTCTCCATGCTTCGGAAGACTCTTGTTATGGACGCCCAAGGCGGGAAGAGAGTTCCATTCTTCTTCCGCTCTTCAACCCCACAGTCTAGCCAGACCTTAACCGAAACACAGAGAAAAACTGCAACGTTTTGTGATCAGATCTCCGCTGCCAGGCGGCTACCCTGATCAATGGCCCGCTTTGCGTCCAGCTCAGCGGCAACATCAGCACCACCAATCAGGTGCACCGGCAAACCGGCTGCCTCCAGACCTGACTGCAGCTCACGCAGCGGCTCCTGACCCGCACACACAATGATGGTATCCACCGGCAACACTTTATCTTCACCCTGCTCGGCACCTTTCGGTGTGATGGTAATGTGCAGACCTTCGTCATCAATCTTGCGATAGCTGACGCCAGGCACCATCTGCACGTTGCGATGCTTGAGCGAGGTGCGGTGAATCCAGCCTGTGGTCTTGCCAAGGTTCTTGCCGACTTTGGAGGCCTTGCGCTGCAGCAGGTAAACCTCCCGCGCAGGCTCAGGCACCTGCGGCTGGACACCCTGAATACCGCCACGGTGTTCAACAGTCAGATCCACGCCCCACTCCTTCATGAAGTGCTCGGTGTTCAAAGAGGGCGATTCACCCTTGTGGACGATAAATTCTGACACATCAAAGCCGATACCCCCCGCTCCGATGACCGCAACTTTCTGACCAACCGGTTTGCGCTCCAGCAGCGCATCCAGGTAACCAATCACCTTCGGGTGATCAATGCCTTCGATATCCGGGGTGCGGGGCTCAACGCCAGTGGCCAGAACCACCTCATCAAAGCCACCGGCCTTGAGGTCTTCTGCCGTGACACGGGTATTGAGCCGAACGTCAACGCCGTGCTTATCGAGCATCACCCGGAAGTAACGCAGGGTCTCGTAAAACTCTTCCTTGCCCGGAATGCGCTTGGCCACATTGAACTGGCCACCAACCTCGCTGCCGGCGTCAAAGACAGTCACTTTATGCCCGCGCTCCGCGGCAACGGAGGCAAACGCCAGGCCCGCGGGGCCGGCACCAACCACCGCAATCGCCTTCGGTGCAGCCGTCTTGACATAAGCCAACTCGGTTTCGTGGCAGGCACGGGGGTTGACCAGGCAGGACGTCAACTTGCCACTGAACGTGTGGTCAAGGCAGGCCTGGTTACAGCCGATACAGGTATTGATCTCCTCGGCACGATCTTCCTCGGCCTTGAGCACCAGGTCAGCATCCGCCAGGAACGGGCGGGCCATGGACACCATATCCGCATCGCCTTCTGCCAGAACTTTCTCGGCAACGTCCGGCATGTTAATCCGGTTGGTGGTGACCAGCGGAATACTGACCTCACCTTTAAGCCGGGCCGTTACCTTGGTAAAGGCGCCACGGGGCACGGAGGTGGCGATGGTCGGCACTCGGGCTTCGTGCCAGCCGATACCGGTATTGATAATGGTGGCGCCCGCCTTCTCGATTTCCTTGGCCAGGTGCACCACCTCTTCCCAGGTGCTGCCGTCTTCGATCAGGTCGAGCATGGACAGGCGATAGATAATGATAAAGTTCTCGCCCACACGCTCACGTACCCGGCGAACGATTTCAATGGGCAGGCGAATGCGGTTCTCGTAACTGCCACCCCACTGATCGGTTCGATGGTTGGTGTGTTTGACGATGAACTGGTTAATGAAATAACCCTCGGACCCCATAATCTCCACGCCATCGTATCCGGCACGCTGGGCCAGGGCCGCACAATTCACGTAGTCGTCGATCTGCTTCTGGATGCCGGCTTCATCGAGCTCTTTAGGCTTGAACGGGTTGATCGGCGCCTGGATGGCAGACGGCGCTACCAGCTCAGGGGAATAAGCGTAACGGCCAGCGTGCAGGATCTGCATGCAGATTTTGCCATCGGCCTCGTGCACGGCCTGGGTAATCACCTTGTGTTTGTCAGACTCTTCCTCTGTGCTCATCTTGGCCGCGTGCTGAAAGACCGCGCCTTCGGTATTCGGACCAATACCACCCGTTACGATCAGGCCAACGCCACCAAGGGCGCGCTCGGAGTAGAACGCCGCCAAACGCTCGAATCCGTTTTTCACTTCCTCCAGGCCGGTATGCATGGAGCCCATCAGTGTGCGGTTACGCAGGGTGGTAAAGCCAAGGTCCAGTGGTTCTAGCAGGTGCGGGTACTTGCTCACGCCCGGTGATGCAGCCATTGGTAAACTCCTCATCGTTTGTAGGATCGGGAAGCGGTCGCTCCCATTGTTATGGCTCCTACACTACCCAGCTCCCGCTAACGCAACAATATCCAAAAAGAACATTTTATTATCTCTGGATAACACCGATAATACGATCATGACCAATGTTTCCAGTTCCAACCAGAATTCGCTGGGCGACATCAGCCTGCTCTATGCTTCGGTGTTGCTGCGCGCCACTGAGGCCGAGGGAGGCGATACCGAAAAGTTAAAATCCCAGTTTCACCTGAATGACCCCAAGCTGGCCGCACCGGAAGGCCGCATCAGCATTCCCAGATTCATGCGCCTGGGCCAGGCTGCCATCGCCACAACAGGCAACCCAGCCCTCGGCCTGCGCATGGGCGCCCTGACACGCCCCATCGATGCCGGCATTGCCGGCCTGGCAGCAGAAACCGCCAATTCGGTTCACCAGGCCCTTGCCACACTGATACGTTATTCCCTGCTTAGCAGCCGAAACTCCCGGGGGGAGCCAAGCCTGGCAGCTGAGCACCGTAAGGCCTGCTTTTACTCCATCAGCCCTTACAACCAGTACAACTACTTTGTAGTGGATTCGATTCTTGCCGCCTGGGCACAACTGATCAGACACATGACAGGCCGCTACGACGTTCTGGAACGGGTGCGTATCGAGTATCCGTCGATTGGGCTGGATGATGTATTTGAAAGCTGGTTTCGCTGCCCGGTGGAATTCGGCGCGAAGGAAAATTCAATTCGCGTCAAGGAAAGCGCCTGGCTGCAGGTGCCCAGTCAGGCTCACCAGAGCATGCACGAGAAACTGACGTCGTGGTGCGAGCAGGAACTGCAGCAGATTCGTAAAGGCTGGAGTGTGGCTGACAGAGCCCGATACCTGATGACGCCGTTACTACGAGGAGAAACGCCGACCATTGAAACCCTGGCCAACCGGCTGGGAACAACACCCTGGACACTGCAAAGACAGCTTGCGAGTGAGGGAACCGGCTTTCGGGAATTGCTGGACAACACCCGCAGACAACTGGCGCAGGATTATCTGCAGGAAACCAACAGCTCGCTGTCAGAAATTGCCTGGCTGTTAGGATTTGCAAACCCACCGGCATTCCATAAGGCCTATCGGCGCTGGTATGGCATAAGCCCGGGAGAATACCGGAAACACATCAAGGGGAGTAACTAAGGTAAAGCAAAGGGGGGGGATAAAAATGGCGGAGCGGACGGGACTCGAACCCGCGACCCCCGGCGTGACAGGCCGGTATTCTAACCAACTGAACTACCGCTCCGCGTTTGCTGCCTAACAGCCTCTGTTGCTGGCTGCTCGGTGACAACGAGGGCGCATTATAAAGAGGCCCCCGTTTATGTCAACGCTTTTACGGAACTTTTTTCAGATTTTTCCAAACCTCCGATTACATGGCGTCAACCATGGCATCTTTGCCCTGGGCCGTCTTCCGGTATTCGATGGGCGTCATACCCGACCAGCGTTTGAACGCCCGGTAGAACGTACTGGGTTCGGAAAAACCGGTTAGGTACACAATTTCATCAATTGACTCATCGGTGGTAGCAAGGAGCTGCCGCGCCAGCCGATAGCGGAAATCCGCCAGCACCTGGTTGAAGCTGGTTTCTGCCTCGGTGAGCCGGGTGCGCAAGGTTCTTGGCTTGATACCCAGCCGGTCAGCTACCGCATCCAGGGTCACCTCGCCGCTGTCCAACAGCTCGGCGATGATGCGCTCCACCTGGCCAACAATGTCTTTTTTCTCGAGCCGCGCCACCTGTTCACTGGCGAAGCGCTCGTGCAGTGCCAACAGTTCCGGCTCTGCGTGGGGCGAGGCATGGGACAGCATCGCAGCAGGGAAATACAACCGGTTTTCTTCTGCGCCAAAAACCACGTTACAACCCAGAACCTCGCGTACGTGCTCGGCCCCCTGCTCCCGCCCATGCTCGAACTCGATTCGTGATGGGTAGAAGTTGCCATCGGTGATGGACTTGAAGAAAGTAATCAGCCCCTGGACGAAGCATTCATTGAAGTGCTTGAGTTTGCGAATCTCATCGGAGGCAGCATCCAGCACCATGCAGGCCTCTTCGCCCTCAATAAAGAAATCGGTATTGGCGGCATCGCTCAGCAAGCGCTGATAGTTCTGAGCCCGGCGCAGTCCCTCTCCGAAGGTTGGGCTGCTGAGAAACAGGTATTCGAGCACCTGGCCCTTGTAGGCGGGCAACAGCGGCCCCAGGTGCAGGCCTATGTCCGGGTCGCCGGATACATCCTCCACCGCCTGCCAGAAGTAAAGCTGGGCGCTGTGGGGAGTGCGAAGCTGGTCTGTGTAGACGTAGTTCTCGTCAACGCCGAGGCGGCTGAATATGGCATCGGTATCGACACCCTTTTTCTTCATCGCCTCATAAATCAGGCGCAACATCACGCCCGCATCACGTAGTTCCTGCATAGTATCCCGCTATTTTATTTATATGGTTACTACTTTGACCCACCGGACAGTGCCCAAGGCACGGCGGGTCAATGCCCGATCTGGACGGGTTTGCCAGACTGCGAGGCCGCCACGACTTTCGTCTTATATTAGAGCATATCAGGCCACAGACGCACAGTTGTACCAGAATGTAGAGAAAATCGGTAATTACGTTACTGATTCACGGGAAATTATCCGGCCAGCCTGGCCGATGAGGGAGACGAGCACAATGACAGAACCACTGATTTACCGCAGCACGCCACCAGCGCTACTGCCCATGTTCGGCCGGGCGCTGCTGCCAAAATCACACAAGCCCGGCGCCAACACAGAGATTCCGGAGTTGCGGGCCGAGCTGCTGGGGGTGGCTACCGACACACCGATGTTGTCCCGCTATATCAGCGTGTGCGGATTCAAGCCCGGTTCCACCCTGCCCATAACCTGGCCCCACATCCTGGCTTTCCCGCTGCACCTGAAACTGCTGACTGACAAACGGTTTCCATTGCCCTTGCTAGGCCTGGTGCATCTGCGCAACACCATCACCCAGCACCGCCCAATCCAGACCGGCGAAAACCTGGATATCAGAGTAACGCTGGGCAATCAGCAGAGCACGGGGCGCGGTATCGAATTTGATCTGATTACAGAGGCTCGCTCGGCAGGCCGGCTGATCTGGGAGGAAATAAGCACCAACCTGTTTCGGATGGCCAATACTGAGCGCGGCAAGGCTAAAGCACAACCACCCAAACTCGACACCTATCCGTTCAGCGAGTCCATCACGGCACCGGAAAACCTTGGGCGACGGTATGGGCAGGTATCAGGGGACCGCAACCCGATTCACATGCACGCATTGAGTGCCAAAGCCTTTGGCTTCCCACGGGCCATTGCCCATGGCATGTGGAGCAAAGCCCGGGCACTGTCAATACTGGAACAGCAAGAGGGCTGGCAATCGGGCCTGGTTCGTGTGAGCTGTCAGTTCAAGAAACCCCTGTTTCTGCCCGGTATAGCCCAACTGAACTGGCAGACCACCAGCGACACCTGGGATTATCAACTACTGAACAGCACGGGCGATGCGCCTCACCTGAGTGGTCGTATTGAGTGGCTGTAGAAGTGGGATAAACGAATCGATCTGGCCGCTCACCGCCAGATCGATATTCAATCTGCAGCGCAGGGCTGGCCTTCAGCGTGTGCAACAGGCAGGGTGAAATAAAAGCAGGCACCGCCCGCTTCCGGACGCTCATAACCAATTTCGCCGCCCTGGGCCTGAATCAGGGATCGACAGGTAGCCAGGCCAATACCCATACCTTCGTCCTTGGTGGTGTAGAACGGATGAAACAGCTTTTCCTCGGCATCCTCTGGCACACCTACACCGTGATCGAGCACCTCGATGCGTACACACTGATCGCCACAGCGGCGGGCACTGACCTCAACCGGCGTCGATGACTCGGCACTACGAGTGGCTTCAAGAGCATTCCGAATCAGGTTAAGGGCCACTTGCTGAACCTGTATCGGATCTGCCAGCACTTCGGGCAGATCGTCCTCTACGCGCACTTCAATGCCGCCTTCGTTGTTCCTCATATCCACTTCGGCAAACTGCCGGGTATCTTCCAGGAGCACCAGAACCGATAACACCTCTTTGCCAGTGGCGGGCTTTTTCATGAATCGGCGAATGCGACGAATGATCTCACTGGCCCGGTGCGACTGCGCTTCGATTTTGTCGAGGGTTTCCTGAAGCAACTCAAGATCTGGCTGCTCCTTCGCCATCATGCGCTTGGACACCCGGGCATAGTTGGTGATAGCGGTCAGTGGCTGATTAACTTCATGGGCAAACCCCGCGGCCATTTCGCCCATAGTGGTCAGGCGAGATGTATGGGCCAGTTGATCCCGCTGTTCCTGAACCAGTGTCCGGGCCTCTTCCAGAGCCCGTTCATTATCCAGTTCCACGGAAATGTCACGGAACACAACCACCGCGCCGTGCAACTCACCATCATCCAGCTTGGGCGTGGAACGGTACTCTGCAGGGAAGCCGCTGCCATCGGCACGCAGCAGCCGGATATCACGCTGGCTTTCCGCGACCCCTTGCCGGCAGGTGGCCATCACCGGCAGGCTGTCCTGGCACTCTGCCGCCGTTGAAAAGTGTAGATCGAAGAAACTTTTGCCAATCAGATCTTCCGCCGGACAGCCCATAATCATGGCAGCGGCGGGGTTGGCAAACTCGATGATGCCATTCTCGTCCAGGCCGTAGATACCTTCACTGATTGAGTTCAGGATGCGCGTCTGATCGCTCTGAAGTTCCCGGTTCCGGGCCTGGAGTTCCCGCTCCAGACGAATCACCTGAGCGTGGGTTTTAACCCTGGCAATGACTTCCAGCGACTGGAATGGCTTGGAGATGTAGTCTGCACCACCCAGACTGAAGCCTTTTACCTTGGCCTGCAGGTCATCCAGGGCAGACAGGAAGACGACAGCGCAGTCTGAAGTTTCGGGGTCGGCTTTCAGGCGCTCACATACCTCATAGCCGTCCATTTCCGGCATCATGATGTCCAGCAGAATCACTTCCGGATGATGGCGGTGGGCAAGGTCCAGCGCTTTCTCGCCTTCGTTGGCGATCAGAAGCCGGTAGCCTTTGTCTTTCAGGGTCTCGTAGAGGACTTTCAGGTTCTGCGGATTGTCATCAACCAGCAGAACCGTCACCTCGGAGTTCTCACTGACAACTTCAGTCATAGAAACATGGCCGGTTAAAAACGTCATTGTATGATGACGATACCGACAGACCTAGTCGATAAGTTCCTTTACGGACAGAACCATGCGCACCAGATGTGCCAATGAATGGGTGCCCATCTTGTGCATAACGCGGGACCGGTGAATCTCAACGGTGCGCTGGCTGATCTCAAGCTCGATGGCAATCACCTTGTTGGCCTGGCCGGCAATCATGCGATCCATGATTTCCCGTTCACGGGGGGTAAGACTCTTCACCCGGCGAACAATCTCCTGGCGTTCATCCAGGGATTTACGCTGGTCGCGATCCTGTTCCAGCGCCGCCTCGATCTTTTCCAACAGCGCTTCTTCGCGATAGGGCTTCTGGATGAAATCGACAGCACCTTCCTTCATGGCATCAACCGCCATGGGCACATCGCCGTGACCGGTCACAAAGATGATCGGCAGAATGGAATGCTTGTCGTTGAGTTTCTTCTGCAGCTCCATGCCGTCCATACCCGGCATACGGATATCCAGCACAATGCAGCCCGCCATCTGGTCGGAATAGTCCGCCAGAAAGGCGCCAGCGCTTTCATAGGTTTTCACCGGCTTGCCGTCGGATTTCAGCAACAATTCCAGTGAATCGCGGACGGCCTCGTCGTCCTCTACCACGTACACAGTCTGCTGGATATCAGTCATGGATCTGTTTTCTCCTGTCCGTTTTATTATCGGGCCGGTCAGTGGATGGACGGATCTTTGTGATCGTCTCTGGCATGTTCCTGCCGTTCATGTTCCCGCATTTTTTCAAGTCGTTGCTGGATAATGCCAAAAACGCTCTGCTTGGGGTACCTGCCTTTGTCATCGGCCTTGCCGGCCGGCTTGCCAAGTAACAGTGTAATGGCCTCTTCCACTCGGGCAACCGGATATACGGCAAACTTGCCCGCCTTCGATGCCTTGACCACCTCGCTGTCCAGCATCAGGTTCTGTACGTTAGTGACCGGAATAATCACTCCCTGGGAACCAGTCAGGCCACCTTTCAGCTCACAGGTGGCATAAAAGCCTTCGACTTTTTCGTTCACGCCGCCAATCGGCTGCACCTCGCCAAACTGGTTTACCGAACCGGTAATCGCCAGATCCTGCCGCACCGGAATACCAGACAGGGCCGAGATCAATGCGCAAAGCTCGGCCAGGGAGGCGCTGTCTCCATCTACTTCACCATAGTTCTGCTCGAAGGTAAGACTGGCCGACAGGTGCATCGGGTCATTGACCGCAAAATGTGAGGCCAGCCAGGAGCTGAGAATCATCACGCCCTTGGAGTGGATATTACCGCCGAGTTTGACATCCCGCTCGATGTCCATAACACCGCCATCACCATAATAGCAGGTTGCCGTTACCCGGTTGGACAAACCAAACTCGAAACCGCCAGTCGACAGCACCGACAAGGCGTTCACCTGCCCGACGCAGGTGCCAGTGGTGGTTACGAGAGTGGAGCCATCACGAACGGAATCGTAAAAATGGTCACGAATACGACTGCTGCGGTAACGGGCACTTTCCAACGCTCGCTCCACGTGCACTTCCGAAATCAGCTTGGCCCCCGCCTGTCGGGCCCAGAAATCGGATTCCCGCAGGAGGTTCGCAATGTCCGCTGCGTGCAGCGAAAGCCTGTTCTGATGCTCTGCCATGCGCGCGCTGTGTTCAATAATACGGGCCACCGCTTTGTTGGTGCAGTGCAGCAGCTTCTTTTCCACCACCAGGCTGGCAATGAACTTGGCATACAGCAGCTGGCTTTCCTCAGTACGGTACATCTCGTTTTCGAAATCAGCGGTCACCCGGAACAACTCGGCAAACTCGGAATCGTATTCCTGCAGCAACATCCAGGTTTCGCGATCGCCGAACAAAACGATTTTGACATCCAGGGGTACCGCTTCCGGCTCAATGGAAATGGTTCCCGAGAGCGTCAGTTCCCGTTCCAGGGAATTGATCTGCAGGGTCCGGGAACGCAGGGCGCGCTTCAAACCGTCCCAGACAAAGGGCTGCTCCAGCACCTTGATGGCATCCATCAGCAGGTAACCGCCATTGGCCTTGTGCAGACTACCCGGGCGAATCAGGGAGAAGTCGGTGAACACGGTACCTTTGAAGGTGACGTTCTCCACGTACCCGAACAGGTTGTGGTAGGTGGGATTGTCTTCCACCACCACCGGCACCTCATTGGTTTTCTGGTGCACCAGCACATTGATCACGTAGCGCCGGGGCGTTTTCTTGTCCAGTGAGGCGTAGGCAATCGCCGCCTGCTCTTCGTCGTCCTCAAGGAAGATATCCAGGTTGTCGACCAGATCTTTGCGAACCGCCTCCAGATAGGCAACAACGTCTGGCTGTTCGTTGTAACGCTTCACCAACTCATCAATCTGGTGGCCAGAGATGCCCTCGAGGGTTTCCTGGTTCAATGCCTGATGCTTCTCAGCGTACTCCTGCTCCCAATCGGCCAGCTTGCGAAGGGCTTGGCGAAGTTTCTTTTCAAGGGCGTTAATGGTGTCTTCAAACTTGTCACGCTGCTCATCGGTAAGCGCCTGGAAGCTCTCCACGGTGTGGGGTTCATCACCATTCATGGCAACCAGCCGATAACCACCTGGCGTCGTGACCGTCAGGCTGACTTTCTTGCGTCGTGCCTGGTTGGCGACTTTCTCAAGCTCGTCTTCCTGTTTCTTGCCGTATTCGTTCTTGAGCTGCTCTGAACGCTCAAGAAAGCTATCACTGTCGAAGGTCTGGGGAATCACTTTCACCAACCGCGACATCAGTTTGTCCATGTCCTGCTTGAGCTGGGTCCCCATCCCTGCCGGCAGTTGCAACAAACGGGGATTGCGCGGTTCATCAAAGTTGGCAACGTAACACCAATCATGACTTTGCTGCTCTGTGTCCACATGGTGCTCCAGATACCGGAGCATCATGGTGCGCTTGCCCAAGCCGTTGCGACCTACCGCATACACGTTATAACCACCATGGGGCATGGCGAGTGCAAATCGCACCGCTTCCTGAGCACGATTCTGACCAACAATCTCAGCCAGAGGCTCCAGTTGCCGGGTGGTTTTAAAGGGCAGGTCTTTGAGAACGCAGGCTTTGTAGAGCTGATGCAAGGGCAGTGACTTCAAGTTTGATTCCCGTTGAGTTCGGTTTTGAAAATTAGCTGTCGCTGGCATTGTAGTGTTTGAGCATCAAGCTGTCGCGTACCACTTCCGCTTTTATCCGATGAGGCCTGGAGCCTGGCAATTTGCCAACTGGATCACAAATTACCTCTTGATCATTTTTCAGGCAGGCCGTCGATTACTACACTTCCATGCCCGGACGGATTCCGGACACAACAAGTACAATACGCGTGATGGTCAACACAATGACGAATTATTCCGCAGATCGCCGCATCAAGGATCGTTTTTCGGCGTCATGTCTCAAGGTACAACTCCGTGAGAGGGCGTTCTTTGGTCGCGGAAAACAGCCGGTAGCGGTAACCTGCCTGGATCTCAACCGTTACGGTATGGCAGTGCTCTGCCCTCGGCCGATAGACTCTGGCGCTCGCCTGTTCCTCGATATTGAGGGCAAATACATCAGCGAGTCCCGCGTCGATGCCTGTGTGGTCTCGTGCCAGCCGTTTCAGACCGGTTATCGTCTCAGCCTTCAGTTCAGCTACTGTCTCGACAAAAAGGGCTATTCACGGGCAATGGATAATGCCTTGTCCCGGATTGAGGGTTTCTACAACCGTTTTGCCAGCTGATCAGATCAGGCCCGCATCCAGGCTGGCTGCCACATACATGCCCAGCTCCTGGCACTGCTCCTCGAATTCATCCGTGTAATCTCCCCTGCATAGCAAAGGCTCCTGTACCCGTTTCCAGCGAAGGCCGGTGGTGATGCTGTCGATGGCGCGGCGAGTGCCGGTGCCGTCGTGGCCGGCGCGGATGTAGTAGGTGAAGGGCAGGCCCTGGGTTTTCTCGAGGCAGGGGTAATAACTTCGGTCGAAGAAGTCTTTGAGGGCGCCAGACATGTAGCCGAGGTTTTCGGTGGTGCCGAGGATGATGGCGTCGCAGGCGAGGATGTCTTCGGGGCCGGCATCAAGTGGGGCTTTTACCACTACGTCCACGGATTCAATATCGGGGTGGCGGGCGCCGGTTTCTATGGCTTTCCGGAGTTTCAGGGTATTTGGGGATGGGGCGTGGGCTACTATTAACAACTGCTTTTTCATCGTCATAGTATTCCAACCTTATTCCTGCACCTAACTATCTTGCCAGGTCAGCACAGTGGGGAGCCTTTCCGGGAAACGCTACAAGCACATCCATGTGCGCTTCGCTCCGGCCATCCATGGCCTCCGAGATTCCCGGAAAGGCTCCCCACTGCGCCGCCCGCCCAACTTTGCAGAGGGCGGTCCGACAGAGAAGTGTTACAGCAACTCGCCGTTTGCTTCTACTGGCGCTTCTGCCGCTTCTTTCTTAACCGGCTTGGGCATCAGTTTGTCGCGAACCTTGGCTTCGATTTCGTTGGCGATGTCCAGGTTCTCTTCCAGGAACTTGCAGGCATTGGCTTTGCCCTGGCCGATTTTGTCGCCGTTGTAGGCGTACCAGGCGCCGGATTTGTCGACGAAGCCTTCTTTTACGCCCATATCCAGAACTTCGGCCATGTGGTAGATGCCCTTGCCGTACATGATCTGGAACTCGGCCTGTTTGAAGGGCGGAGATACCTTGTTCTTGACGACTTTTACGCGGGTTTCGTTACCGACCACTTCGTCGCCCTCTTTGACAGCACCGATGCGGCGGATGTCCAAGCGTACGGAGGAGTAGAACTTCAGGGCGTTACCGCCGGTGGTGGTTTCCGGGCTGCCGAACATGACGCCGATTTTCATCCGGATCTGGTTGATAAAGACCATCAGGCAGTTGGCGTGTTTGACGTTACCGGTCAGTTTACGCAGGGCCTGGGACATCAGGCGGGCCTGGAGTCCTACGTGGCTGTCGCCCATCTCGCCTTCGATTTCGGCTTTCGGTGTCAGTGCGGCAACGGAGTCGACGATGATCACGTCAATGGCGTTGGAGCGCACCAGCATGTCGGCGATTTCCAGGGCCTGTTCGCCGGTGTCTGGCTGGGACACCAGCAGGTCGTCTACGTTAACGCCCAGCTTTTCCGCGTAAATGGGGTCGAGCGCGTGCTCAGCGTCAATGAAGGCGCAGGTTTTTCCGGCCTTTTGGGCTTCCGCAATAACCTGCAGGGTCAGTGTGGTTTTACCGGAGCTTTCCGGGCCATAGATTTCGACGATCCGGCCGTAAGGCAGGCCACCAATACCCAGGGCTACGTCCAACCCCAGGGAACCAGTGGATACCGCAGGAATGGCTTCACGGGGCTGGTCGCCCATTTTCATCACGGCACCTTTGCCGAACTGGCGCTCAATCTGGCCGAGTGCTGCGCTGAGTGCTTTCTTGCGATTATCTTCCATTGGTACCTGACCCTCATTTGCCGGGGCCGCTGAGCCGCGATTGGGCCAACAGCAGCGAAATTCAAAGCGATGACACCGGAGGCATCCAGTGTTTTCCTGTATATTTGAACAGTATTAAAACATAAGCCTTCGCTGAGACCAACCCCTGCCCGGGTGAAAAACGTCACAGTGTTTTCAGAAACTCCGTAACCCCTTGCAGAACATACAAAACCGACTTGCGTCGCACCTGATCCCGGTCGCCGTCAAAGCACTGCATACTAGTTTCGATGCGGTCCGGGCCGGTGCCCCAGGCGAACCATACGGTGCCTACGGGCTTTTCATCACTGCCGCCATCTGGGCCGGCAATGCCGCTGATGGCCACAGCTATGTCAACGCCCGCAGCGCATATGGCACCGGCGACCATCTGGCGAACCACCGGCTCGCTCACCGCGCCATGTTCGGCGAGTACCGATTCTTCAACCCCCAGAATGGCCTGTTTCGCCTCATTGCTGTAGGTCACCAGCCCGGCCATCAGGTACGCAGACGACCCCGCCCGGTCAGTCAGTACTTTGGCCACCCAGCCGCCGGTGCAGCTTTCTGCAGTGGCGATGGTTTTTCCGTGCTCGGCGAGCCACTCGCCGAGCGTATTTCCAGCGCTCTCCAGTTGCTGATCAGAGGCCTGCATAACAATCTCCCTGTATCTGTTGCCAAACCCTTCGTTTCATCACGGGCATTATTTTCTTACAATCGCGACTTTCACCCAAAAGTACGATCAACCGGACAAATTCATGTCAGTAGCCCAAACCGATCTTTCCAAGCATACCCCCATGATGCAGCAGTATCTGAAGATCAAGCGGGAGCACCCGAACGAGCTGGTGTTCTATCGCATGGGCGATTTCTATGAGCTGTTCTACGACGACGCCAAGAAAGCAGCTGAGCTACTGGATATTACGCTGACGGCCCGCGGCCAGTCCGGGGGCAACCCCATCCCCATGGCCGGAGTGCCTTTCCATGCAGCTGAGGGCTACATTGCCCGCATGGTGCGCGCAGGTCAATCCATCGCCATTGCTGAGCAAATTGGCGACCCGGCCACCAGTAAGGGGCCGGTTGATCGCCAGGTGGTGCGCGTGGTTACACCCGGTACCCTGAGCGATGAAGCGTTTCTGGAAGACCGCCGCGATAACCTGTTGGTCGCAATTTTCAGCCATAAAGAGCAGTTCGGATTCGCATCGCTGGACATTTCCAGTGGTCGGTTTGCCGTCGCGGAACTTGAGAGCCTGGAAGCTCTTCAAGGGGAGCTCCAACGCCTTCGACCGGCGGAGATTCTGATCAGTGAGGACTTCCCTTACAGCGAAGTGCTGGAGGGCTTCACCGGGATTCGTCGCCAAGGCCCCTGGCTGTTTGAGATGGATTCCGCCCGGCGGGTAATCACTCAGCAGCTACAGGTCAAAGACCTGACCGGTTTCGGCTGCGAAGACCTGCACCTGGCAATCTGCGCGGCCGGCTGCCTTCTGCAGTACGCCCGGGAAACCCAGCGTACCGCCCTGCCCCACATCCGCAAACTGACCCGCGAGCGTCGGGAAGATGCGGTGATCCTGGATGCCGCCAGCCGCCGCAACCTGGAAATCGATACCAATCTGATGGGTGGCCAGCAGTACACCCTGGCCTGGGTCATGGACCGCACAGCCACGGCCATGGGAGCCCGTGAGCTGCGCCGCTGGTTGAACCGGCCGCTCAGGAATGTGGAGGTTGTGCGCCAGCGCCAGCAGGCGGTGTCGGCTTTGCTCGACGGCTTCCATTACGAGCCAATCCACGATCTGCTCAAGCAGGTGGGTGATATCGAGAGGATTCTGGCCCGAGTCGCGCTGCGTTCCGCCCGTCCCCGGGACCTCGCACGCCTGCGGGATGCGTTCCAGACCTTACCGGGGCTGCAGGAGGCCCTGAAGCCCGTAAACTCACATCACCTGGTGAAGCTGGCCACGGTAATTGGCGAATACCCGGAGCTGGCTGACCTGCTCGAGCGGGCGATTATCGAGAACCCGCCCGTGGTGATCCGGGATGGCGGTGTAATTCGCGAAGGCTTTGATGAGGAGTTGGACGAGCTACGCAACATCAGCGAGAACGCTGGCCAGTATCTGCTGGATGTGGAAACCCGCGAGCGCGAACGCACCGGCATTTCCACCCTGAAAGTGGGCTATAACCGGGTGCACGGTTACTACATCGAAATCAGCCGGGCCCAGTCAGACCAGGCGCCAGTGGACTACATCCGCCGCCAGACCCTGAAAAACGCCGAGCGGTTCATCACGCCGGAACTGAAAGAGTTTGAAGACAAGGCCCTGAGCGCCAAGAGCCGGGCCCTGGCCCGGGAAAAAGGCCTGTATGACGACGTACTGGAAACCGTCGCCGAGCAGTTGGCACCGCTGCAGGACGCCGCCCAGGCCCTGGCGGAACTGGATGTGCTCAGCAACTTTGCCGAGCGGGCCACCAGCCTGCGTTTCACCGCCCCGGAGTTCACCGAGCAGCCGGGTTTTGATGTGGAAGAGGGCCGCCACCCGGTGGTAGAGCAACTGCTGGACGAGCCCTTCGTACCGAACAACCTGCTGATGGACGCCAGGCGGCGCATGCTGGTGATCACCGGCCCGAACATGGGTGGTAAGTCCACCTACATGCGCCAGGCCGCGTTGATAGCCCTGCTCGCCTACACCGGCAGCTTTGTACCTGCTAACCGGGCGGTACTGGGGCCGGTAGACCGGATATTCACCCGCATGGGCTCTTCCGATGACATTGCCGGCGGCCGCTCCACCTTTATGGTGGAAATGACCGAAACCGCCAATATCCTGCACAATGCCACCGAGCACAGCCTTGTGCTGATGGATGAGGTGGGCCGTGGGACCAGTACTTTTGACGGCCTGTCGCTGGCCTGGGCCACGGCTGAGCACCTGGCCAGGGACATTCGCTGCTACACCCTGTTCGCCACCCACTACTTCGAACTGACCCAACTGGCGGATGACCTGGAACATGCGGTGAATGTTCACCTGACCGCCACCGAGCACGACGACTCCATCGTTTTCCTGCACAATGTGCACGATGGCCCGGCTAGCCAGAGTTATGGCCTGCAAGTGGCCAAACTGGCGGGCGTGCCCCAGGATGTGATTCGTAATGCCAAGGCGCAGCTAGCGCATCTGGAAGGCAGCGCCGGCCCGTCCAATGGAACGACAAGCGGTGCCGCTGCAACGCCATCACCAGCCCCCAAAACGGCTAAACAACCGGCTGCCGTGGAGTCGGTGTTTCAGGGCGATATGTTTGCCAGCGCGGAGCCGAGCGTTGTAGAGGACGCCTTGCAACAACTGGACATTGATGGGCTTTCACCACGGGATGCCCTCAATCAGCTCTATGAGCTGAAAGCTTTGCTGGCAAAATAACAGGAAACTGGGCCAAACTTGATCTGTGTAATAAGGTTATAGCAGCCCAACGCTTGCGGCTGCGGGGGGCGCTCCCTACAATATCGCGCACAAAATTATAGATGGGGCCGGAACATCAGGGCTCCTGATGAGACCGATTACTTTACGAACCAGGGATCTGACTATGGCGTTTATCGTTACTGATAACTGCATCAAGTGCAAATACACCGACTGCGTGGAAGTCTGCCCGGTGGACTGCTTCTACGAAGGCCCCAACTTTCTGGTAATTGACCCGGACGAGTGCATTGATTGCGCCCTGTGCGAGCCCGAGTGTCCGGCCGAGGCCATCTTCTCTGAGGACGAACTGCCGGCTGGGCAGGAGGCCTTCGTTGAGATTAACGCCGAACTGGCCGGCAAATGGCCGAATATTACCGAGAAGAAAGACCCTCTGCCAGATGCGGAAGAGTGGGACGGCAAGCCCAACAAACTTCAGTACCTGGAGCGCTGATCACCTCGGGCGATACCGCTGCAACACAAAGGCCGGACGATGTTACTCGTCCGGCCTTTTTGTTTGAGCCCGTGCATGGCAGGGCTCTGGGGCATGTATAAATCGGGACAGGCTAAACCAGCAGTTTCCTGGCTGCTGCAGAACCATAGAATGCTCCCAAGCGCCGGCGCACCAGCGCCTCCAGGTAGCCCTCCTCGGCTAACACTTCCACGATCGGCAGGGCCAGGGACTCAACTTCGGTAACAATAACCTCTCGCGTCACTCCCACATCCTGCAGAAGATCCATGACCGGGCGATCGCCATACTTGGCAAAAAGATGCTCCACCACGGCCCTGGCGCAGCCTTCGAAGTAGCCGGTTTTCCGGAAATTCAGCCAAAACTCGTAACCCAACACCACGAACTCCTGCAACTCCACGTCACCCAGCCCCTCTTTAAGCTCGGCGATGGTGCGGCCTTCCAGGGACACCCAGGCAGCCATCACGGTATCTCTCAGCTCATCATCAGACAGCGCCTTGTTCAGGAATTGCTCACTGCGAGCAATCAACCCCGGCAAACTGTCTGCCAGCCAGGCCTTGATGCGCCGTTCAAACGTCTCGTCCAACCCCGGCACCGCCTTGTTGGCCATTTTCTTGCCAAACTTCATCATCGAACCAACCCCAGGTACGGAGCGGGTGATCAGATTGTCTTCATAGAGGTAGTTGACCAGGCCGTGATATACCACGTTGGAAACCAGCTCCTGGTACACCGGATGGGCCATGATTTCTGCGATAATGCGCTCACGCTGGTGGCGTAGCTCCAGGGCTTCTTCGATAAAGCCACTGGCCTGATCGCGAGTGAGAATGTCGCCAAGGACTGTGTCAGACTGGACCGGCGCATTCATTACCTCGGTTGCCATTTCGGCAGCCAGCTCCGGGATGCCAGCATCCAACTCCATGTCCACGACGATACGCTGAATCACACCCATTATCTGGTCTGCACTAACCAGCCGGTTCAGGGTGACACTGTCCGCGTGATTAAGCAGTTCACCTACCTCGTTCTCGAGAAACTTTTTCAGCTTTGCTCCTTTCAGGGCAGACATTTCATGTTTGACGTGCGCTTCCAACAAGGTATCGGCAAGGCTTTGCTTTGTCATAAACCGGACATCCTTTTGACTGGGATCCTGAACGTTGTCAACGAGGCTAACACGAACTGGCCGGTTGCGGGTTCGCCGGAATTACCCCGGGAAGGGCGACGCGCGGCCAGTCGGGACCGACTGGCCAGGGGGCTACTGGAAATCGTTGAAGGTATGGGGCTCGGCGGCCAGAGCCAGGCAGATACTGCCCGGGCCTACATAGATGGCACTGGTAATGCCCATCTGTGACAGCAATAACTCCACCCCATTACTTTCGCAGGCATCACGCAGGCGGTTCAGGCCAGGCAGGTCTTCGATTTCCGTCCAGCTCAACCCGCAGGACAAGCTGACGTAAGGCGTTAATAAACCGGCTTCAACCCGGGCAACCGCGTAATTCATCACCTTCTCGACCGCCATATCAAAGCTGCGGGTTTTGACCACTGGCTTGCCCTCAGCGCCCTGCCCAAATATGACCGGAATGATATTCAGGGCCTTGCCCAGGAACGCCGCCAAAGCCGAAACGCTCTTGTCGCCACGGCGTCGGGCCCGCTCGCGGATATAGTGAAGATCTCTGGGGATCACACAGGTATAGATCTTGTCGGTAAACGTCTCGACCTCATGCCGAAGGGCATTCTTGGAAAGCTTTTGCTCAATCAGTTTCAGAGTATGGGCTGCCAGCAAACCCTGCCCGGCAAAGATCTGCTTACTGTCGATCACCCGCATGGAGAACTTGCCATCCCGGCCAGCGGCCTTACGGGCCTCCTCGTAATGAGCCATGACGGAGTTCATGGCTTCCGCGGCATTCTGGAAAATCTGGCTACGGCTTTTGGTGACGGTTTCGCAGATGGCCACATCGAACTCGGTCACAATCTTTTCCATGAACAAGTCATGGATCTGTTCGGCAGTGTAGGCTTTGGTTTCCGCTTCATGACCCTTGCCCAACAGGCCACTTTGATAAAACTCCTGAGTACGAACCGGACAATGTTTATCGGTGTAGGTCTGGCCGTCGATAATCGCGGTTACCGGCAGAACGAACAGGTCGTGCTTCCGGGCAAATTCATAGGGAAGGTCACAGGCGGAATCTACAATCAGGCCAACGCGCATGCTGTGTGTCTCCGGGTGCGGGCAACACCTCATCTGGGCATGCCCTTTATTGTCATTATTTTTGTCGCGCTACAGTCTTGCACAGATTGGTGAAAATTTCAGCACCCACCTCAGGCTGTCAAACCTCCAGTTCTCTCAGGTTATCTTCCAATAGTCGCCGGTTGTCTTGCTGCCATGGGTGGAAATCTTTCCGGAAATAGGCCAGAAATTCGGGCAGGCACTTGCGCAGAACGCCGGGCTTACCCCAGAGAAAATTCAGCCCGCCTAACCAGGTTTTCAGACTCCAGAGTTTGCCATCCGTCTTCAGCAGGCTGCAGGTGTTGATGAAGGTGTACTTGAAGAAATTCCAGGTGACAAACAAAAAGACAATCCGGCGCAACCGCTCGTTGCCAACGCAAGCCCGGTACACGTCGAAAGCCACCGACTTGTGCTCGGTTTCCTCGATGGCATGCCAGCGCCACAACCGTTGCATTGTCGGCGTAGCGCCCTCCATCCACTCGGGATGGCTGAGAATGGCGTTGGCCAGCACGGCGGTGTAGTGCTCTGCCCCGCAGGTTCCCGCCAGTTGCCGACTTGGCGGCAGTCGGCCCACCCACTCCATATGTTTCTGGAACCGTCTGTCCAGGGCATCGATATCATACCCTCGGGCCTTCAGCGCTTCGTTGTAGTCCTTGTGCTCCCGGCTGTGCAGCGCTTCCTGGCCGATAAAGCCTTTGATTTCTTCTTTGAGTTTCGGGTCGGTGATCTGGTCCCGGTACAGGCGAACGGCGTTGATGAATTGCTGCTCGCCATCGGGAAACTGAAGGGACAAGGCATTGAAAAATGCCGTGCGGAAGGCATCGTTGCCGTGCCAAAGGGTTTTCAACTCGTCACGAACATCAAAACGCAGATGCCTGGGTTTGACGGCGACGCCGTCCGGTGTGGAACTGATGGTCATTCCGGCCCCCTGTTGTCGGTTTGTTGTTATTGAAGCACTCGACATTGGATAAATTTTCACCAGTTAAGACAGTGTACCCCCGTGTTCCGGATAACTGGAAGGGGCCAGCCTGAAAAATTCGACAATTTGTCATGAAATGACAAATTGTCAGCACACTTTTACAAACAAAAAAAGGGAGGCATCTAGCCTCCCAAGGACACACAGTGGGTTGGTGCCGCCATCGTCATAACGGCACCGGGTTTAGTGTTACTCGCTCTTCTCGGCGCCCGGGGCCTCCGGGTCAGAGGTAAACTTCAGCAGATGCGTACGCTCAATCAGGTAGTAGAGGATGGCACCGGTGGCCAGGCCCCAGCCTGCACCGTACACCGCCAGGACCACACCCATGGTGCCGGCAATGCCTCGCTCGGTGTTGTTCTCCAGTTGCTCCAGGCCCACCATCAGACAGATGTAACCGGTCAGCAGCAGGGTCAGCGACAGCGCAATCGGCAGAACCGGCTGGAAAAAGCTCACCAGCGGCAGAACAAACAGCGCGATAAAGCCGGTAATCCAGAAGGTGCCACCACCACTGTAAATGGAATCCATGGCGTTGCGGCCGTACTTGTAGCGCTCTGCCATGGTGGCCGTGACCGCCGTCCAGATCGGGCCTGCCAGGCCAGGGTACGGAGCGAAGAAGGCGTGGCCACCATTTCGGATAGCGGTTACCAGGTGAACACGGTCGATGCTGTTGTCGATGTCTTCATCTTTACGCAGGTGGTCCACACGATTCATCAGGGACTGACCCACGACGATATCGCCGAAGGCAATCACGTAAGCGATGACCGCGGTCGGAATCGCATACAGGAAGATATTCAGATCCGGGAAGCCAACGGTAAATGGCAAGTAGTTCCACAGTTGATCAAAAGCGGGCTTGGTGATACCCCACTGCACATCCGGTACGGCGTATTCACCAGTGGCAAAACCTACCAGAATGGCAACAACCATACCCGGTACCATGCCGTAGTTGGCAATCTTGCGAGCGATGTTGCTCTTGTCAACGAAACCCTTGAAAGACACTGAAAACATCAGGTACAGACAGACCAGGCCACCGACAATCAGGGAGATTGGCGTGTTGGCCAGACGACCACCGGCTTCGATTTCACCCATCAGGGCCGCAATACCGGCACCGATAATGATCCCGCCCTTCATGGAGCGTGGAATCCACTCAACCAGTTTACTGCCCAGGCGGGTAACACCCAGAACCAGGAAGATCAGGAACACCAGGAACTGCAAGGCGAACAGCGCCTGGATTGCCTCAGGGCCGGGCTCGTAGTCCGAGAGGAACAGCAAAACCACAGGAATGCCCGGGGTAATCCAGCCGGGGACCAGGGGCACGCCCAGCAGGGCCGGCAGCATGAAGCCAATACCGCAGATAACCACATAAGCCAGGGCAACCTCGTAAGGCACACCAAGGTAGGTTTCAAGCAGGGGAATCATCGCCAGGCTGACCACAAACATGATCAGGGCCTGGACCATCTCCGCGAACTCCCAGCGATAGTGGACGAACGGCAAACGGATCTTGAAGGGGCCGGCCGGCCAGAACGGCTGTTCTTCGCCGTTTTTTCTGTGGAACATTTGCATTACATTACCTCCGCGCACACCGGTTTAGGGTGCCAGTCAATGTTGTTTTTGTGACGAGGTGTGGCGGCACCGAAGGGTGCCGCCGTTCGGGGATCAATTCAGCTCTTTGGCCTGGTCCCGCAGTACGAATTTCTGGATCTTGCCTGTGGATGTTTTCGGCAGTTCCGAGAAGACCACGGTTTTGGGCACCTTGAATCGTGCCAGGTGCTCGCGGCAGAAATTGATGATGTCTTCTTCAGACACATCCCCTGCCTCTGGCTTGAGGGTGATGAAGGCACAGGGCGTTTCACCCCATTTCTCATCCGGCCGGGCAACCACCGCCGCTTCCATCACCGCCGGGTGGCGGTAAAGGGTGTCTTCCACCTCGATGGTGGAGATGTTCTCACCACCGGAGATGATGATGTCTTTCAGGCGGTCCTTGATTTCCATGTAGCCGTCTTCGTGCCACACGGCCAGGTCACCGGTATGGAACCAACCACCCCGGAAGGCTTCCTCCGTGGCACTCGGGTTCTTCAGATAACCTTTCATCACGGTGTTGCCGCGCAGGAAGATCTCGCCGATGGTCTTGCCGTCTTTCGGGACCGGCTGCATGGTGTTGGGGTCAGCCACCATGGTACCGCCCAGGGTGTGATAACGAACGCCCTGGCGCGCCTTGATCTGGGCACGCTCACGCAACGGCAGTTCATCCCATTCTGACTTCCAGGCACACACGGTAACCGGGCCGTACACTTCGGTCAGGCCGTAGACGTGAGTTACCTTGATGCCCATCTCCTCGATGGAACCAATCACCTGAGCGGGAGGCGCAGCGCCGGCGGTCATGGACTTCACTTCGTGGTCGATACCGGCTTTGGCTTCCGGGGATGCATTCAGCAGCGCGTTCAGTACGATCGGCGCACCACACATGTGGGTAACCTGGTGATCACGAATCAGCTGCAGAATCTTCTCCGGGTCTACCCGACGCAGGCACACGTGGGTGCCCGCCATGGCCGTTATGGTCCAGGGGAAACACCAGCCGTTGCAGTGGAACATCGGCAGGGTCCACAGGTACACGGGGTGCATGCCCATGGACCACACGGTCTGGTTACCCAGGGCATTGATATAAGCCCCACGGTGGTGATACACCACACCTTTGGGGTTACCTGTTGTGCCGGAGGTGTAGTTCAGGGATATCGCATCCCACTCATCGGCAGGGAAACTCCACTGAAACTCGGGGTCACCCTCCTGCAGGAAGGCTTCGTAGTCGAGATCACTGACCTGAACGCCCTCACCGTACTCAGGATCGTCCACATCAATCACCAGGGGCTTGTGCTCAAGGTGGCGCACCGCATCTTTCACTACCTGGCCGAATTCGCGGTCGGCAATCACGACTTTCGCCTCACCATGCTCCAGCATGAAGGCAATGGCCTCGGCATCCAGGCGCACGTTCAGGGTGTTCAGTACCGCGCCGATCATGGGCACGCCAAAGTGGCATTCCACCATGGCCGGAATGTTAGACAGCATCACCGCCACTGTGTCTCCGCGGCCGATCCCCCGGCCTTTCAGGGCAGACGCCAGACGCCGGCACCGGTCATAGGTTTCGGCCCAGTTACGGCGGATGGCACCATGGATGATGGCGGGATAATCCGGGTACACACTGGCGGTGCGCTCGATAAAATCAACGGGGGATTGGACTGCGTAGTTGGCATCCCGGGGCGAAAGGCCCTGGTCGAAGATCGAAGTCATTGGTGTGGTCCTCTAACTCGAATGTTGTTCTTATGGCATATTCAGAAGAATAGCCAAAGCAGCTATACTTCAAATTGCCCGAGATGGTAGAAGATAGAAAAAATACTAGAAACTCTACCATGGTATTATAGGATAATTACTATAACCTTATGGCCAACAGAAAGAACTCCAGTAGTTTCAGCCAACTAATACCCAATGATCCGCAGCCGACTCTCATTGTCAGTCGCAAATTAGAGGTGCTGGCCAGCAATAAAGCTGCTGATACCCTGACACTCCAAGCAAAGCTGAACCGCCCGGAACAGTTGTTGCCGATAAACGCGACGGCTCTGGCCAACTCGGCCCTGGACCAGGCGCGGGCCATTGAAGCCGTGGAATCCCGGTTTGCCGACCACATCTTCCTGTGGAGTTTCATTCCGGACTTAGAGAACCAGCAGGTACTGGTTCGGGGCCGGAACGCCACAAACGATATTCTTTCCTTGGAAGAGGCCGTTCGCTCCAATCGGCTGTACCGGCTGATTACCGAAAACACCACAGACCTGATCTCGCGGCACGCCCCGGACGGGCGCTTCATCGATGCCACGCCGGCGTCCTGGCGCCTGCTGGGTTACTGGCCTGAAGAGCTTCGGGGCAAGGCCCTGGAAGAAGTGTTCCAGGGGGAAAATGTAGCCGAGCAACTGGCCCTGACTCGCCACCGGCTGCGGGAAGACGGCTACGCCACCATGACGCTGGAGATTATTCACCGCAATGGCAGCCGCCGCTGGTTCGAAATTGCCAGCCGCGCCATCCGGGAGACCTATACCGGCGCCGTGGTTGAGGTGATCAGCGTATCCCGTGACATCACCGCGCGGGTGGAATCGGAAGAACAGAACCGGCTGCTGGCAGATGAGCTGGCGCACACCGCTCGCCTGGCAACCCTGGGTGAGCTGGCTTCCAGCATTGCCCATGAGATGAATCAGCCACTGGCATCGATTGTGAATTTCGCATCCGCCAGCCAGCGCTTTCTCAAGGAAGCGGACCAACATCCCGAGAAGCTGTTGAAAGTTGACGACGGCCTCCAGAAGATCGTGCACCACGCCAATCGGGCCTCCGAGGTGATCAAACGTCTTCGGGCCTTCCTGCGTAAAGGTCAGAAACGCATGGGGCCGGTATCCCTGAACTCAGTGATCACCGAGGTTGCCCGTCTTTGCCAGTGGGAGGCGGAGAAGAATGGTGTCCGAATTTACGAGAACCTGGCCGCAGACTCCCCCACCATCACTGCGGACCCGGTGTTGCTTGAACAGGTGTTGATTAACCTGATCCGCAATGGCATAGAAGCCAATGCGGAAGCCGGAGCAGACAAAGACAGCGCTGGTCCCTCCCGGATTGTGGTCAGCACCTGCGTCAACGAACAACAGGAAACTCTGATTCAGGTCATCGATGAAGGCCCGGGGCTGGATGACGAAGGCATCCGCCAGATGTTCCAGCCGTTCTATACCAGCAAGGCCAAGGGGCTGGGGCTTGGGCTGTCCATGAGCCGTACCATCATTGAGGGATTTGGCGGCTTTCTGGATGCCACCCGCACAGACACCGGCGGCCTTTCGCTGATCTGCCGGTTCCCTCCCGGCAACACCCGATGCATCCACAAACCAACCCAGGAGTAAGCCCCCGATGTCTGGTACCACCCAGTCAAACGCCAACACCGTTTACGTTGTTGATGACGATGCCGGTATGCTGGAGTCAACCCAATGGCTGCTGGAATCGGTCGGGCTTGAGGTCAGAGCCTACAGCGATGGCCGGCAGTTTCTGGACGCCGTGGAAGACCAACGCCCCGGTTGCGTGATTCTGGATATCCGGATGCCCGGCCTTGGCGGGCTGAATGTTCAGGAAGAATTGCAGAAACGGGGTCTGGAGATACCGATTATTTTTGTCTCCGGCCATGCCGATGTGCCCATCGTGGTGCGCGCCTTCAAATCCGGTGCCTTCGACTTTATCGAGAAACCCTTCAACGAGCAGCTGCTGCTGGACAGCGTGCAACAGGCATTACAGTCACCCGCCAAGCCCGAGCCACCCGCTCGATCCGATGCCGATACCGAAGCGCTGATCAGCACCCTCACCCGCCGGGAACGGGATGTCTTCCTGCCCCTGGCCCAAGGCTACACCAGCAAGGAAATCGCCGAACAACTGGACGTCAGCGTCAAAACCATCGACCTGTATCGGGCCAGGGTAATGAAACGCCTGGGCGCCGAGCGGCTGCCGGATGTCACCGGCATTGCCATCGCAGCCGGGCTGCTGAACCCTGCAAATCTCAGAACCGGTCCGGGCTGACGCCGGACTGCACTTCCCGGGCGATGGCGCCCAGCCGATCAACCGCGGCTTCAATCCGGCCGGTCCAGGGATTGCCGCCGTTCAGCCGCAGGCAGTTGTCGAACTTGTTGGCGGTGGAGAACATCAGCCCCGGGGCAACGTTGATGTTTTCCCTCCGGGCCCGTTGGTAAACCTCGGTACCCGACACACCCTCCGGCAGCTGAACCCAGAGCACAAATCCGCCCTGGGGCCGGCTCACCGCTGTCCCTTCCGGAAAAGTTCTGGCAATGGCCGAGCGAAGCCGGTCTGTTGACTCTTTGTAGTGCTGCCGGGCCGAGCGGAGGTAACGGTCATAGCCACCCTGTTCCAGGAAATGGGCCACCGCCAGTTGCGGGATGGTCGATGTCGCCAGATTCACGAAATACTTGTGCTGCCGGGCAGCGGCCATGTGCCTGCCCGGGATCATCCAGCCAAGCCGAAGGCCCGGCGAGATGGTTTTGGAGAAGGAGCTGCAGTAAATCACGTTGTCGGCCTGGTCAAAGGCCTTGGCCGGGCGCGGGCGCTCGCCAGTATGGAAAAGGTCGCCGTAGATATCGTCTTCAATCAACGGCACCCCGGCGGCCGCCAGCATGGAAACCAGCTGTTGCTTGCGCTCGTCGCTCATCCGGGCACCCATGGGATTGCTGTGGTTTGGCACCACCACGCAGGCTTTCAAGGGCCACTGTTCCAGGGCAAGCTGCAGGCCTTCAAGACTGATGCCGTCTGACGGATGGGTGGGGATTTCAATCACCCGCAGGCCCACCACTTCCAGCGCCTGCAGGATGCCGGGAAACGAGGGTGACTCCACGGCGACGATATCCCCAGGCTGGGTCACCGCCCGCAGAGCCAGAATGATGGCCTCCTGGGCTCCGTTGGTGGCCAGCACATCATCTGGTGCAACGGGCACTCCGATGGTGGCCATTCGCTGCGCAATCTGGCGCCGGAACGACTCCTTACCGGGAAACGCATAGTCGAGGGTTTCCAGACCTCGCCTCGCCGCCCATAACGTGCTCTGCTGAATCTGCCGGACCGGCAGGTAGTCCGGGTGCGGAATGGCTGTGGCCAGAGGTACCATGCGCTTTTGTTCGTCGGCACACAGGTCCAGAGTCATTTCCCGGGCAGACACCGGTACCGGACGACTGCGCTGTTCGGTCATTCTTGGTTCCGGCAAGTCTCGGGCTGGCCGGCGAACGAAATATCCGCTGCGTTCCCGGGCCTGCAGGTAACCACGTGCTTCCAGAGTCTGGTGGGCCTGTAGCACGGTTGAAATACTGACACCGAACTGCCGGCTCAATACCCGCACACCAGGCACACGTTCCCCTTCCCGGTATACACCATCAAGGATCAGCGCCTGGAGCTGGTCCGCCACCTGGTTGTAGAGCATTCCCATTTTTGTTCTCTCCAGTGCTGTCCTCTCTGCGTTCTATTCCAACAGAACCGGCGCCACGATGAGCAGTACAGTTTCCCGACTTTTCAGGCAGTACAGTTTCCATTTTTCTGCATCTGTACCGATTCAATAGCACTGTAGCTGAATCTGTTATGGAAATCCGATGAAACCAATAATGGTTCCTGAATCAGAAAAGGAGTTTCATCATGGCAACCGCAACCATCCCGACCACCGCCCCTTTACTTCAACGCCCTGCTCATCGCGCCACTCGCAAGGACGTGTTGGGTCTTTATGCAACAGAGGAAGAACCACACCACAGCACCCTAATGACGGCGCTGCAGGCCCTGGCCAAAGAGGGCATTCGGGTGATCCCTGCGGGGCACGGCCATTGGGTACTGCGAGGCCAAAGCCCCTTGCCCGAAATTCACTGTTACAGTGCCCAGGAACTCCGGAGAATCGCAGCGTCACCCGCAAGACACCTTTTACAAACAGCCCACAAGGACACGCCATGAAGACCGATATCTATCAGGTGGATGCTTTTACCAACGAACTGTTCCGGGGTAATCCTGCGGCGGTGATGCCGCTAAAGAGCTGGCTGCCGGAGCAACAGATGCAGGCCATTGCGTTGGAGAACAACCTGTCAGAAACCGCCTTTCTGGTGCCGCTCCCGGAGCAGGATGACGGCGACTTTCACGTACGCTGGTTCACCCCGACAGTGGAGGTTCCCTTGTGCGGCCACGCCACCCTGGCCTCTGCCTGGGTGGTGTTCAATCGTCTTGACTGGCAGCGGGATACGGTTCGTTTCCAGTCGAAAAGCGGCCCCCTGGCGGTTACTCGCCGTTCCGATGACTGGCTGGAACTGGACTTTCCCAACCTGGCCTTTCAATCCGGGCCAACGCCGGAGCTGATCCGAAAAGCGTTGGCAAGGGCTCCTGAACAAGCCTTCTATGTGCCAAACGACACCAACTACATGGTCATTCTGGATTCAGAAACTGCCGTGGCCGAAGCTGCCCCGAATCTGGCATTGCTGGCGGAGCTGGGCAATCAGGGGCTGATTGTTACCGCGCCCGGCACAGAATGCGATTTTGTCAGCCGTTACTTCGCCCCCGGAGCAGGTATCGACGAAGACCCGGTAACCGGCTCCATCCACAGCGTGCTGGTGCCTTACTGGGCAGAACGCCTGGGTAAACAAACGCTGGAAGCCCGCCAGCTCTCCGCCCGCGGTGGCGTTCTGCGATGCGAGCTCAGAGGTAACCGGGTAGCCATTGCCGGCCAGGCGGCGTTTTACATGGAAGGGTCCGTGTACCTGCCCTGAGGCTGATATACTGCCCGCCATTTTCAATTAGTGGTGGGCAGCTCTATGGCAGATTCAACATCCCGGTACGATGTCATCATCATCGGCGCAGGCGCTGCCGGGTTGATGTGCGCGGCCACCGCCGGTTATCGCGGCCGCAAGGTGCTGGTGATCGACCATGCCAACAAGCCGGGCAAGAAAATCCTGATGTCCGGCGGTGGCCGCTGCAATTTCACCAACCTGAACAGCACACCTGCGAACTTTCTCTCAGACAACCCGCACTACTGCATCTCGGCCCTGAAGCGCTATACGCCGCAGGATTTTGTAGAGCTGGTGGACCGTCACGGGGTGGAGTATGAAGAGAAAGCGCCGGGGCAACTGTTCTGCAAAGACAGCGCAAAGGATATTCTCAATGTGCTGCTGACCGAGTGCGAATGGGCCGGCGCCGAGATTCGCATGAATACGTCGACAACCGACGTTCAGCAGACAGGCTCGGGCTTCTTCCTGAAGACCAGTGGCGGCACACTCGGTTGCGAATCCCTGATCGTGGCTTGTGGTGGGCTGTCGATTCCCACCATGGGTGCCACCGGGTTTGGTTACGAGATTGCCAAACAGTTTGGCTTGAGCGTACTGCCCACCCGCGCGGGGCTGGTGCCCTTCACCCTGCACCCGGAACTGAAGCAACAACTGGCACCGTTGTCTGGCGTTAGCTGCCCGGTGGACGCCCACTGCCACCAGCAGCACTTCCGGGAACCCATGCTGGTAACCCATCGCGGCCTCAGTGGCCCGGCCATGCTGCAAGTGTCCAGTTACTGGCAGCCGGGCGATGCGGTACACATCAACCTGCTGCCGGCTGAGAACATTCACGAAGACCTGCTGGCCCTGCGCAGCAGCAAGCCGCAATCCACCATCGCGCACTATCTGAACCAGCACCTGCCGAAACGGTTCGCCCAGGCGTTTAACGACCTGCACAGATGGAGCGGCCCCCTGCAGGGGTATCGCAACCAGGAACTGGAACAGGTTGCCGGCACGCTTGGCGACTGGACCATCAAGCCGGCAGGTACGGAGGGCTACAGAACAGCCGAAGTGACTCTGGGCGGCGTGGATACCCGCCAGCTATCCTCCAAAACCATGGCAGCCCTGGAGCATCCGAACCTGTACTTTATCGGGGAAGTGGTGGACGTTACCGGCCACCTGGGCGGGCATAATTTTCAGTGGGCGTGGGCCTCCGGTGTGGCCGCAGGCAACGTAGCCTGACAGGCCTCAGAGATACTTCTCGATCGACAGCCAGGACAACACACGGGAGGCCGCCCGGCGCCAGAATCCGCTCTCGGGTTCCTGATAAACCTCCCCGTCCCGCGATTGCCACACCAGGCTACCCTGCTCGTTCAGACTCACCCTCCAGCTGTTCTCCGGCGCCATGGCCAACTCAATATCCTCGGCCACTGTGCGTGCCAGTTGCGGGCTGCGAATCACCAACACCGTTTCGCCATTGAGGTAGATAGAACGAAGGTTCACGTTGAACGAGCCAATAAACAGCGTCTCCCGGTCAAAAACCACCGCTTTGGAGTGCAGGCTGACCACGCCGTTATCGCAGGCTTGTTCATTGGCCACCCAACGTTTACAGGCCGGGGCATGTGGCCGCAGCTCGTAGAGCTCGAAGCCCTGTTCCAGCATCTCGCGGCGCCAGCGAGCGTAGCCGGAATGATTGGTGACAAGATCATTGGTGGCTAGGGAATTGGTGATTGCCGCCACCTTCAGCCCATGGTTGCCCAGGTTATCCAGGCCGTTCAGCTGCTCATCGGCCAGAATCAGATAGGCAGACTCAATCAGGATTTCGTGCCGGGCTGACTCGATCAGACCGAACAGAGCCTTTGCCGTGTGTCGCGGCTTGTCTGCCGGCGCTTCCAGATCTTCTGGTGGCGGATCAAACACCAGCACGGCCTCAGCCGTCACCATATCGGCGAACCATCCTGCCAGCAGAGATTCCGCCTGGCCCCTGCCCTGTGGTACTGACGCGGCAAAAGGCAGCGACTCGGAGTTGGCACGGCTGAGTCCGGATAAGCGGTCACCCGCACGTGCTGATTCCGGCAGCTCATACAATTGCCCCAGCGGGTAGGACCACGGGCTTTGCCAGTAGGCCTCAAAGTTATCGGTCATGGCACCAGCCAGCGGCCCCAGTACCATGACGTCGCGATCCCGGAAATTCAGTTCCGGGTGTTCGTCAAAGTACTCGTCGCCAATATTGCGGCCGCCAGTAATACCCACATTGCCATCCACCACAAAGGTCTTGTTGTGCATGCGTCGGTTGATGCGGTCGAAGTCTGTGAGGAACGACAACCAGCGGCCAACGCCCTTGCGGGAGGGAGACGGATTGAAAATCCGTATGCTGATGGCCGGGTGGGCCTCCATCATGGCAAACAGGGATTCTTTGCCGGCCACATTGATGTCATCCAGCAACAGCCGAACCTGCACGCCCCGGTCTGCTGCGGCTACCAGCCGACCAGCCAGATACCGGCCACTGGCATCGTCGTTCCAGATGTAATACTGGGCATCAATGCGTTTGCTGGCGGTTTCAATCAGGGCGCTGCGAACTATAAAGGCATCGCGGCCTGTGTCGAGCAGCCGAAACGCAGAGAGCGGAGAATCAGGATCAAGGTGCATCCGGCTCTGATCCGTTGTGAAGGAGTCTGCCACCGAGGATACCGCCAAAACCGGGCCATGGTCGACCGGCGGCAACGCCCTTGCACAGCCGGCAAGCAGCCCCGCAACCAGTAACAGGCACAGCCTGGCGATCAACGGGACTACTTGCCGGGTCAGCATGGCCGGAGGAGTCCTTGTCAGCGAATGATAACCAGAGGTTTTTTAGCGGTTTTCAGCATGGTTGTGGTGGTACTGCCCACCAGGAACTGGCGAATTCTGGAATGCCCGTAAGCGCCCATCACCAGAATGTCGATGCCGTGCTCTTCCTGATACGCGTGCAATGTCGGCTCCACATCACCGGCGCGGATGGCCAGGGTGATATCAACACCCAGCCCGGACAACATCTGCTCTGCCTTCTTGAGCTGCTCCCAGCGGTCTGCGGTATCTGGGCCGATCATCACCAGGTGCAGGGGCATACCTTTGAGCACCGGGCTCTGGGCAATCAGCTCCACTCCCCGGAAAGCGGTGGGGCTTCCGTCGAAGGCCAGCATGGCACTTTTCGGCTCTGAATAATCGTCTGGCACCAGGAGAATGGAGCGGTGAACGCTGCGGATAACGGTTTCCAGCTGGCTGCCGATATGGATATCACGGTCAGAACTGCTTTCACCATGCAGCCCCATCACAAACAGACGGGTGTCTTTCTCGAGGGCCACCAACGACTCAGTGAGGTTACCATGGCGCTGGCGTTTTACCGCCTCCTCTGAACCGGCTGCTTTCACCCTGGCTTCGGCTTCATCGAGCATGTGATGGCCATGTTCCAGCGCCAGCTTGGCCCGTTTACGATCCAGTTGGGCCAACTCATCCAGCAACTGCTCCCGGCTGCCCAGCCCAATGTTCCCCGCCAGGTCCGGCTCCGCCGGGTAGCGCTCTTCGTCCAGAACATGCAAAAGCATCAGGGGCGTTTCCATGTGCCGGCTCGCCCAGGCTGCGTAATCACACACTGCAGGTGCTGCCCGGGAGCCATCGATACAGGCCACTACTCGTAACATATCTGCCTCGCCTTGCTGGTCATTTTGATTCTTATTATGGCTTTGAATCATCGCGTTTTCTTTGGCCTCAGTCATGTTCAGTGCCCCATCAGGCTGTCGACAGCATCCGGCTTGTCATGCACGCCGAAGCGGTCAACGATGGTCGCACTGGCCTGATTCAGGCCAATCACCTCAACATCCGAACCTTCCCGGCGGAACTTGATCACCGCCTTGTCCAGGGCGCCAACCGCAGTGATGTCCCAGAAATGGGCACGGCTAAGGTCTATCACAACATTATCGACTGCTTCTTTGAAGTCAAAGGATTCCAGGAACTTTTCTGATGAACTGAAGAACACCTGGCCTACCACGGTGTAGCGGCGAGTATCGGTGCTCTCATCCAATTCGGATGTAACCAGCATGTAGTGACCCACTTTGTTGGCGAAGAACAGCGCCGCCAGCAGCACGCCCGCCAAAACACCAAAGGCCAGGTTATGGGTAGCAACGACTACGACTACCGTAACCACCATAACAATGTTGGTGGACAACGGGTGCTCTTTCAGGTTCTTGATGGACCCCCAGCTGAACGTACCGATGGATACCATGATCATAACCGCCACCAGTGCTGCCATCGGAATCTGCACCAGCCACTTATCCAGCACCAGAACCATAATCAACAGAAATACGCCAGCAGAGAGTGTCGACAACCGAGTACGGCCGCCGGATTTGATATTGATGATGGACTGACCAATCATCGCGCAGCCCGCCATGCCACCCAGCAAACCAGAGCCGATGTTGGCGATGCCCTGACCCTTGCACTCACGGTTACGATCACTGTTGGTGTCGGTCAGGTCGTCCACAATCGTGGCGGTCATCATGGATTCCAGCAAGCCAACAACCGCCAGCGCGATAGAGTAAGGCAGGATAATCATCAGCGTTTCAAGGTTCAGTGGCACATCAGGCCACAGAAAGATCGGCAAGGTGTCCGGTAGCTCGCCCATATCGCCGACAGTTCGGATATCCAGGTTCAGGGCCATGGCAACACCGGTCAGGACAACGATACAGATCAGTGGTGAGGGCAGAATCTTGCCGACCTTGGGCAACAGTGGAAACAAATAGATAATACCCAGCCCGGCCGCCGTCATGGCATAAACGTGCCAGGTCACATTGGTCAATTCTGGCAACTGGGCCATGAAGATCAAAATCGCCAGGGCGTTCACAAACCCGGTGACCACCGACCGGGACACAAAGCGCATCAATCCGCCCAGCTTCAGATAGCCCGCAGCAATCTGGATAACACCGGTCAGCAGGGTTGCTGCCAACAGATACTCAAGGCCATGCTCTTTGACCAGAGTCACCATCAACAGGGCCATGGCACCGGTTGCTGCCGAGATCATGCCCGGACGACCGCCCACGAAGGCGATAATCACGGCAATACAGAAAGAGGCATACAAACCCACTTTCGGATCCACGCCGGCGATGATGGAGAAAGCGATCGCTTCCGGAATCAGGGCCAGCGCGACAACGATACCGGCGAGCAGGTCGCCTCGAATATTGGAAAACCAGTTTTGCTTGAGTGATTGCACCATGATTGGGGATATCCAACTGAACAATGAAAAATAAACGGCTGCCATGCATACGGGCACGGACGGGTGTCAGGAAACCTGAAAAGAAGTCTGGGCGAGGCCAGTTAAGGGAATATGAACGCTATGGTGGAAGGATCGTCACGGTTTTGAAAGGCTTCGCTTTGATGAAAGTCAGGTTACTGTCGATTCGGGGCGGCGAAGCTTACCAGAAGCGCGTCGGGAAAGTAAGGCCGTTCATCCCCCCGCTACCTTGTACCTCTGCCGGCTTTGCGAAAGGTCAGGTTGTACCGGCAGGCTCCAGTCAAAGGGTGGTGGCCCGCTTTGAGTGTCAGTACTCCGTGATAGAACAACCGGGCAGGCCCTCCCCAAACCACCACATCGCCGTGCTCCAACGGGATTTTCACAGGTTTGTCTGAGCGTCTTGGGCCGCCAAACTGGAAGGTTATCGGCAAACCGAGGGAAACGGAGACAATGGGCCAGGAGAATTCCTGCTCGTCTTTGTCCTGGTGTAACCCCATGCGGGCACCGCGCTGATAACGGTTGATCAGGCAGGCATCCGGCACAAACCCCCGATATCCCGCCGCCTCGGCGGCGTTCCGCGCCAGCTCTTTAAAAGACTCAGGAATCTCAGGCCAGAGCAGACCGGATTCCGGATCGGTGGGCTGGTACCTGTAACCCGACCGGTCTGTCACCCAGCCCAGTTCGCCGGCGCAGGTCATGGCTGCCGACATGCTGTGGCCGCCCGGCGTTACCATGTGCCGAAACGGCGCTTTGCTGGCCACATCACCAATGCCCTGCATCAGATCAGGGGCTGTGTTCAGGGCAAACCGACGCAAAACCACAATTCCCTCACCCACCGGATCCCGCCAGGGTTCGCGATCACTGATTTCGAACAGATCTATTGTCATAACCCGATCATTTTCATCAAGATTCCGTACACTCCGGCAGTCAGCGTCTACACTGAAGATACCTGTTTTCCAGATAAGGCTCTTGCATGCTGTCGAACCGCCAGACTGCCCAGGTTTCGCTCGCTTTTCTGATTGCTTCTGCCATCACCCTGGGAATGCTCATTCTTACCCTTGTATTGGTGGGCCAGAGTTTCCGGGGCATGGAGCAAGCCAAACTGACGGCGGCAGAGGCTACGGCGCGCCAACTGGCCACCAGTGTGGATGATCGCATTAACGCCATTACACAACCGCCCTCCACCGCTCTGGCGGTGCTCCGACATGACCCGTTAACGGGCGCAACCAACCTGGACGAGCGACTCGAGCGGCTGCCGGTACTGGCCGATATCCTGTCAAGCAGCACCATCGTCAGCGCTATTTACGCCGGTTTTGGCGACGGGGATTTTTTTCTTTTCCGCACCTTAGGCAATTCGGGATCCGTGCAGTTTCCAGATACCCCCACCGGCAGCCACTTCCTGTTGCAAAGTCTCGAGCGGGAAGGAGCGCAACGGGTTGGCGCCTGGCGTTTCTACGATCAGGGGCTAAACCTGATTGAGCATCGGGCGCTGGAAAGCTACGACTACGATCCCCGCCAGCGGCCATGGTATCAGGCAGCTCAGCGCGTCAGCGAACTGCAGTTATCTGCGCCGTATGTTTTCTTCACTACTCAGGAAACCGGACTGACACTGTCTCAGCGGGCCAGTGCCCAGCCTTCCACGGTCCTTGGCATTGACGTTACGGTAAACGATCTTGGCGCCCAGCTCGCCCAACTGCGCCAGACGCCCGGCAGCCAGCTCGCCATCATCAACGACCAAGGGCAGTTGCTGGCCAGTTCAGAGTTTGAGCAAGAGGCCGGTCCCGTTATCCAGGCCGCACGGCTGCAGCAAACAGAACAGGGCGTCGGCGGTTTTTCGGCAGAAGGGCGTGACTGGTATGGCGTTGCCGTGGCATTGGATGCGCTGCCGGATGAATCACTGTCGATTGTGATTGCCATCCCCTCTGATGAACTGCTTGCAGAAGTATGGGCCGCACTGGCCAGGCAAACCCTCATTGCCGGCGCCATCGCCCTGCTGTTACTGGTCATCGGCTGGTTTATGGGGCGCCAGGTAGGCAAGCCGCTGGAGCAACTGACAGACAGAGTCAGCCAACTGTCGCGCTTCCGTTTCGATACCAAGGTCCGTTCCGAGTCTCACATCCGTGAGGCGTCGCAGTTGAGCATCGCGCTCGACGACATGGCCCATACTATCCGCAGTTTCCAGAACATCTCCACGGTACTGAACCGCGGCCAGGACTTAAACCAGCTGCTGCAGGATATTCTCGAGCAGATCGTCAGTATCGTGGGCCAGAAACGCGGCGCGATCTACCTGTTCAACGTTCACGATCATAAACTCGAACTGACCGTGAATGGCGGCCTTGACCTACCCTCGGCGCTCATGTCCATCCCGCCGTTGGCCGATGATAACGAACTGATCCGTATTCTGCGAAGTCACATCCCCGGCCACTCGGTGTTTGCCATTCTCCGCAACCGCCGCCGCAAGCTGATTGGTGTGCTGATCATCGAAATCGAACACGGAGACCAGACAGAACTGAGCGATGACCTGATTCTGTTTGTAGACGAAATTGCCGGCTCGGCCGCTGTGGCCATCGAAACCCGTGAGTTAATCGAAAGCCAGCAGGCCCTGCTGGACGGCATCATTCAACTGGTGGCCAACGCCATCGATGCCAAATCTCCTTACACCGGAGGCCACTGTGAGCGGGTACCCAAGCTGGCACAGATGCTGGCTGAACAGGCCGAACAGGTCAGTGATGGACCATTTGCCCGCTTCAGCATGACTGAGGACCAGCGTTATGAGTTCCACCTGGCCGCCTGGCTGCATGACTGCGGGAAGATCACCAGCCCGGAATACGTGGTTGATAAAGCCGTCAAGCTTGAGACCATTCACAACCGGATACATGAAATCCGCACCCGTTTTGAGGTGTTACACCGGGATGCCGACATCCAGTACCTGGAGGCATGCCTTGCTGGCGACCATGAGCATCAGGCCAGGCAACGACGGGATCAGTTTCAACAAGCGTTGCAGGAAGAGTTTTCTTTTCTGGCCCGGGTCAATCAGGGCACCGAATCCATGTCGGACGAAGACGTGGCGCGCATTTACGAGATTGGCAGCCGCACCTGGCTGCGCCACTTCAGCGACCGTCTGGGCTTGTCAGACGACGAACGTCTGGCTCTTGAACAGCAGCCAGAACCTGAGCTACCAGTGCAGGAAGCACTGTTGGCAGACAAACCCAGCCACTTGCGCAGCTGGGGAGACACCATCCCCCCCGTACGCAAGGACGATCCCCGCAACCGTTGGGGTTTCGATATGACCTTGCCGGAGTACGCCTACAACCGGGGCGAACTGCACAACCTAACGGTGCGTTATGGCACCCTGACCGATGAGGAGCGGTTCAAGATTAACGAACATATCGTGCAGACCATCTGCATGCTGGATGCCTTGCCGCTGCCGGATCGACTGGCCAATGTGCCCCGGCTCGCCGGCACCCACCACGAGCGAATGGACGGAAACGGCTACCCCTGCAGGCTGACAGGTGAAGACATGAGCATTCCGGAAAAAATCATGGCCATTGCCGATGTCTTCGAAGCCCTCACCGCAGTCGACAGGCCCTACAAACGTGGTAAAACCCTCTCCGAATCGCTGGAACTGATGGCAGGCATGGCAGACAAGGGGCATCTGGACAAAGACACCTTCAACCTGTTTTTACAGTCCCGCATCTGGCTGACCTATGCACAACAGCACCTGCGGCCGGAGCAGATTGACCAGGTGGATGAAAGCCAGTTCATGAAGCCCTGACCAAAAACACGTATATTCTACGGACTGATTTACTCTCAAAGGATATCTGAATGCTGTTCGCAATGATTTTCGGTGGCCTGATCGGTTACGCCTTTGGCCGGTTTCCGGGATTTCTGGTGGGGGCGGCCATAGGGGCTTTCCTGTTCCAGCGTATGAAAAGCCGGTTGATAGGCAAGATTCAAAGCCTGCAAAACAACTTCGTAGAATCCGTGTTTGCCGTAATGGGCGCCCTGTGCAAAGCAGATGGTGTGGTTACCCGGGACGAGATTCAACTGGCAGAAGCGATGTTTGAACGGTTCCGCTTGAACGAAGAGCAAAAAGCCATTGCCCGGGAGGCGTTCAACCGCGGCAAGCAACCGGATTTTGACCTGGACGCCGAACTTAACCGTTTTCTACAGAGCTCCGGCCGCCAACCCGCCTTTCTTCAGATGTTCCTGCAGGTTCAGGTGTCTGCAGTGGCCGCAGATGGCAAGGTGCACCCGGCCGAGCATGACATGCTGGTGCGCATTGCCCGTGTCCTCGGCCTGCCAGAAAGCCAGGTAGACCAACTGGAAGCCATGCTGCGCGGTGCCCATGCCGGGCATGCCGGCGGCAGCCCGAATTACTCGTCTGGCCAGCAGATTGAGGACGCCTACAAGGTACTGGGGGTATCCGCGTCGGCGTCCGACGCCGAGATCAAACGCGCTTACCGCAAGCTGATGAGCGAGAACCATCCGGACAAACTGGCCGGGCGTGGTATGCCAGAGAGCATGCGGGAAATGGCAGAAGAGCGAACTCGCGAGATCAGCCATGCCTACGACGTCATCAAAGATGCCCGAAAACAGGCGTCTTGAGAGCAGTTTTCAGAACCAGCGGGGCACCTTAGCCCGATAAGCCTCATAGTCCTGGCCAAAACGCTGAGCCAGGGCTTTTTCTTCCTCTTTTGCCTGACGGGTGATCACCAGCACACCCGCCACCAGGCAAACCAGCGAGAACACACTGGGCAACGCCAGAAAAAAGCCCAGCTGCCCGGTCATAACAGCCAGAAACAAGGGATTTCTGGAGCGGCTGTAGGGGCCTTTGGTCAGCAGCCTGGCCCTATCTGCAGAGGTTGCTATACCGGAGCGCCAGTCCTCATGCATATACGCCTGCAGGTAATTCACCGCCGTGAACGATGTCAGCAGTAACACCGCACCGGCCAACAGAACCGGCCAGTGATACAGCCAGGGAAATACCCCGAGCAAACCATCCAGATCGATAAAAATCCGGGCCAGACACACCAGAAGAATGGCTGCCCGAAACACATTGAAGATATGACGATGCCACCAGGTTGCCCTGCCACGGGTACCGTAATGAATATGGCTGAACCCCATACGGGCGTACAAACCCAGCGTCCTGGCCGTAAACTGAAGACCAATCATCAGGAAAAATATGCCGAGAAACGTTCGGACAGCGGGTTCAATCAGGTCCATTTATGCATTCTGGTTCAGCAGGTTGGCGACCAGCTTACTGCGTGATTCCAGCGATTTAAAGTGGTTGGGCGTGATTAGGAGTGATCAGGATCAATCACCAATTCAGCAGTTTCAACGTAGCTTGTGACGCGATACCCAAAATGACATGCCATCACGTTTTCAGGTGCGTTATCGTAAGCGGAACTGATCAATCCGGAGTCCGCCATGCAGTCCAAACACCAGGGTCCTTTCCACTGTTTTCGTGATGATGCCATGGGTGAAGATGACGCAACCGCCCTGGCGGAGCGCATACGTTCCGGTGAAGTGTCGGCACTGGAAGTCGCAAGATCAGCCATTGAACGGGCAGAGATGGCACAACCGGTGATTAACGGGATGGTTGCGACGGATTATGACCGGAGTCTCTCGCTCGCCCAGAACCTCGAGAAACCTCAGGCTTTGTTCGCTGGTGTGCCCACCTTTATCAAAGACAACACCGACGTTCAGGGACTGCCCACCCGCCATGGCTCAGCCGCAGTACCCAACAATACCGCCAGCAAAACCAGCCCATTCGCTGAACAGATGCTGGCACAGGGCTACCTCTGCCTGGGCAAGAGCACGCTACCGGAATTCGGCTTCAATGCCACCACTGAGCCGGCCCATGGGGCCGCCACTCGCAACCCGTGGAACCTGCAATACTCCTCCGGCGCCTCCTCGGGCGGTGCCGCAGCTCTGGTTGCCGCCGGCGTTGTGCCCATCGCCCACGCCAACGATGGTGGTGGGTCCATCCGCATCCCGGCAGCCTGCTGTGGTTTGATTGGTCTGAAACCTACCCGTGGCCGGGTAGTGGATAACGAAGCAGCTAAAACCCTGCCGATCAATATCGTCAGTGACGGTGTGGTTACCCGCACGGTACGGGACTCCGCCGGGTTCATCACTGCAGCAGACGAGTACTTGCGCAATCCGGCTCTTCCCCGGGTGGGCCAGGTGCATGGCCCCTCTGGAAAACAACTAAGAATCGGACTGGTCCTGGACTCTGTGACCGGCCACAAGACCGACAAGGACACCCGCAAAACGGTGGAAGCCACGGCCCGCTATCTCGAGAAACTCGGCCACATCATCGAGCCGATACAGGCACCCATTCCGGCCTCTTTTCCGGACGACTTTGCACTGTACTGGGGATTGCTGGCATTCGGCGTGAAACTGCAGGGACGCAAGTTGATGCACCCTCAGTTCGATAAGCGGCAAGTTGACGGACTGACCAACGGGCTGGAAAAAATGTTCCGGAAAAAACTCTGGAAACTGCCGGCGGCGCTCTGGCGACTCAAGCGCTCACAGCGGGAGTATGCACGCCATATGGCCGAATACGACGCTGTGCTGACCCCGGTGCTCGGCCAGACAACACCGCCGCTGGGGCACCTGAGCCCGACCGTGCCCTTTGACCAATTGTTCGAGAGGCTCACCCGATACGTTTGTTTCACCCCGTTAGCTAACACCACCGGGGCGCCGGCCATCTCCGTACCCATGGCACTCACGGAGGCAGGCCTGCCCATTTCCGTCCAGTTTATGGCACGCCATGGTGACGAGCGCACTCTGCTGGAACTGGCCTACGCGCTTGAAGCGGACCATCGGCTACCTCTCATCTCGCATCTGAGCGATAAGCACTATGCGGGCGATGTGGCGCTGATGTCCTGACCCCTGTGCCGGTTGGCCACAACCTGATTTCTTCCCTGCCCCTTGGCTTCATAGAGCGCCTCATCGGCACAGGAAAAGATTTCCTTGGTGGCGTCGGCACGGGACGGCGACACACTGCACACACCAATGCTGACGGTCAGATGGAGTATTTCACCAGACACCCGGAAGGCGGTTTTTTCGATTTCCTGCCGAATCCGCTCCGCTACGCGCTCTGCTCCCGCGCCAGGGGTATCCGGAAGCAGTACCACGAACTCTTCCCCACCGTAGCGGGCAGCGAGATCCTGTGGCCGCGTCACGTGACGTTTGATGCACTGGGCCACCATTTTCAGACAATCATCACCGACCAGGTGGCCGTAGGTATCGTTGAATTTCTTGAAGTGATCGATATCCAGCACCAGCAGCGACACCACCTCCTCAAACCGGTAGGCGTGAACTACTGAAGACTGGAACGCCTTGTCGAAATGACCACGATTCTTCAGGCCGGTTAGCGGGTCTGTGGCATTCAGTTCCAGCAATTGCTCGTTCAGGGCCTCCAGATCCCGAGTGCGCTCCTGCACCCGCTCCTCCAGCATGGCGTTAGCCTCCTGCTGCACCCGCAGGGACTTCTCCTGCGCCAGCCGGGCCTTCCGCTCTTCCCTCAGGAGCCTCTGCTGCGCGGCAAACGAACGCTTCTTCTCCCGGTTCAGGCGGTCTGCCAGGGCCAGTGAGAGAAGGATTACACCGAGTGCCGAGCCCACCTGAGTGGCATTCTCTGTCAGCAGGTTGCGCGGCAGGAAAGTGAACTTGTTCAGGGCCAGTACAATTCCCCCAGACAGCATGAACACCCAGGCAACGGTGTAATAGCGAGCCGCCGGATCTCTCTTGATCCAACGCACCACGCTAAGCACCAGCATGGTCGAACAGCCCACCGCAGCGATCAGAATGGTGGGCAGAATCATGTGCTTGTAGGGAACAAACAGGCCTGCCCCCGCCATCAGGCCAGCGACCAGAATCATCGCCATGGTCCACCGGTTCAGCCAGGGGTGATTCTCCCGAGTAACGCTGATAAAGCGGATGCTGAAGGCCCCACCAAACACGATGACCAGATTCAGAAACACAATGATGGACTGGTCATTCCACCAGGTGCCCTCCGGCCAAAGGTACTGGAAACCAACCCCATGAAGGCTGGCCAGAAACAGGGGCATGGAAGTGATGTAGCCAACATAATAGAGAAAACTTCGCTCGCCGACGGCCATGAATACAAACAGGTTGTACAGGATCATCACCAGGACAATGCCGTAGTACATTCCTTCGAGCATGCTCCGGCCCTGGTCTGCCGCATAAAACGCATCCCGCTCCCAGAGTGTCAGCGGCACCTGCATGGAGCTGGTGGTGTCCACACGGAGGTATACCGTAACCGTCTCGTCAGAGGGCAACAGCAACGGCACAACAAAATTGCGGTGGTGGATGGGACGATCATAAAAGGAACGTTTGTCGCCCAGAAGCAGAGGTTCCTGAGTGTCGGGTAGGTAGACCTCGATATGGTCCAATACCGGGTAACCAATTTCCAGGAAATTGACGGCTTCAACGCCGGTCACGTTGGTCACCCGGAAACGGAACCAATACACGTCATTGCCGTAGCCGAAGTTAGCGCCCTCACTACTGCCGCCGGTCCAGGCCTCCCCGGGTAACTGAGACACCTCAGCAAAAGAGATTGGCTCGCTCTCCAGCCAGTAATCCACATGCGGGGCCAGCTCCAGACGCTTCGAATGCTTGTCCCAGATTGCAGACTCCGCCAGCACTGACGATGGCAGCAAAAGACTGAGGGCAAGAATGAGCAGTATCGAGAGTCTTGGCACAGTGGGCCTCGGCTATAAGCGTTTAGTGTAGTTATTTGCTTGTCACCGAGTATGCACCAAGCCTGGGCGTAGCGCCTGCAGACACTACCAATTTACGCAAAATGACAAGAAAAGATACACAACGGTTATTAATCAAACACTTTTGATTAAATGTTAAATTGGTCGTCACGGAAAATTTCCAGCACCCGTAGAAAACTCTCTTCCAGGCTCGAAACCAGTGTGAGAGGTTCACCGGTAACCGGGTGCCTTAACGACAGCCGGGTAGCGGCCAGCATCAGCCTGCCCTCGCCAAACCGCTCGGCAAAATACCGGTTATGGCGCCCACGACCATGGTTGGCGTCGCCAATGATGGGATGATTGATGTGCTTCATGTGGCGGCGCAACTGGTGCTTTCGGCCGGTTTTCGGGTAGAGCTCCACCAGGCTGTACCGACTGGAGGGATAGCGCTCGATGGCCACCGGAATCTCAGTGGTCGCCAGCCTTCGGTAGTGAGTGAGGGCTTCCCGCACAGGCTGTTCGGTTCCACGCAGACGCCGGTCTTCCGGCTCATCTTTCAGCGGATGATCAATCACGCCGGATTCCGGCGCCCACCCTCTGACCACGGCCAAATACGTTTTCTCCACCTCGCCCGCCATCATGGCCTGACCAATCAGACGGGCGGTCTCCGGATCTCTGGCAAACAGCAAGACACCAGAGGTGGGGCGGTCCAGCCGATGCACAGGGTATACATGCTCGCCGCCATTAAGCGCTCGGGCGTATTGCAGGGCAAACTCGGTTTCGTGTTTGTCTATGGGGCTTCGGTGCACCAGCAAACCGGCGGGTTTGTGGACAGCCAATAGTTGCTCGTCTCGGTAGAGCAGAGTTAACGGGTTAGCTGTCATCATACTGCAACAAAAAGTTCACATTCTTTTTTGTATGAAAATCTCATGTTCCAGCTCTGCCAGCCGATCTAATATTTATGTGAGAACAACATCTATAGCGCCACAACCATAAAAACGCCGCAACGTATGATCTGGAATAAGCCAACACAGAAATCGGAACCTTAACCATGAACTGGTACTCAAAAAGCATTCTGGGACGCGTCCTGGTCATCATACTGGCGACGAACCTGACTGTCGCTGCCGTGGCGATGGCTTACCTGAACTTCTCCCTGAAAGTCAAAGATGATTTCAATGAACTGGTCAGCAGCAACATGGTCCGGGCGCTCCAGGCCCAGGACGTACTCTCGGATTTCAAAACCCAGGTTCAGGAGTGGAAGAACGTGCTGATCCGAGGGGCAGATTCAGATCAGCGTGAAAAGTACTGGCAACGGTTTCTCCAACAAGAGGCTTCGATCCAGGCACAGCTTGAATCCCTTATCCCTGCTATGGAAGCAGCCAGCGCCAAATCCCTGTTGACCGAGTTTCAACGGGCTCACCAGGAGATGGGCCGGGCCTACAGACAAGGCTTTGAGGCGTTTACACGCTCAGGTTTTGATTCCAACGCTGGCGATGTCGCCGTGCAGGGTATTGACCGTGAACCGGCCCGCCTTATTCAGGAAGCTGTCCAGAATATCCGGGAAGATGGGTTGGCCGTGGCCTCTATCCTTAATAAAACAGTGACCGAACGCAGCTGGATCGTGTCAGCATTATTGATAGCTGCCATTGTAGCTGGAACGATCATACTGATCGTCATGCTCGTTACCAGCGTCGTGAGACCGGTACAAAAGCTTACCTCCCAGATAGCACGTCTGGGCAAAGGAGATCTGTCTGACCCGGTGACGATGCAGCGTGCCGACGAATTGGGCAAACTGGCGGGTGCCGCCCGCAACCTGCACGGGTTCCTCAGCGATACAGGCACCCAGCTTAGCCAGAATGCGGCCCAACTTCATACGACGGGCGAGTTGATCCGCGCCAATGCCGACAACGTCGCCAGCCAGTCCGATATTGCCCACCAGCGGATCGAACAGATAGCCACTGCCATGAATGAGATGTCTGCTACGGCCGAAGATGTCGCAAGCCATGCCGCATCCGTTGCCTCAGAGGTGGGCCAGACTTCGGAAGAGACTGGCACCGCCGATGCTCAGATCAACAAGGCTGTTGAAAGTATGCATAGGTTGACCGAACAGATTCGCAGCTCGACAGAAACTGTCAACCAGCTTGCAAACGATGGCAAGAAAGTGAGCGATGTTATGCGGGTCATCCGTGAAATTGCCGACCAGACCAATCTGTTGGCACTGAACGCCGCAATCGAAGCCGCTCGGGCTGGCGAGGCAGGCAGAGGCTTTGCCGTGGTGGCCGACGAGGTGCGCAACCTTGCGGCCAAAACCCAGGAAGCCACTGTCGAAATTGACCAGATTATTGCAGCCATCAGCAACGCCTCCCGGGATGCCACCGAGTACATGCATGCTTCAGAGGTAGTGGCGCAAGAGAGCAACGAAACCGTCGAAGCGGTTCGCAGCACTCTCGCGGAAATCAACCGCAGGATGGCCAGTATCAACGATGCCACCACCCAGGTCGCAACGGCAGCAGAACAACAGACCAGCGTGTGTGAAGACATCAATCGCAATGTAACCGACGTATCAGAAACCGCCGAGGCCATGCATCGGGCCGCAGAAGACAACCTTCGCACGGTGCCGAAACTTGAGGACATGGCGAGCCGGGCCCGCGAACTGGCCGATCGTATCCGTCACTAGTCGCTTTGAGTGCGGCCGGTCAGCCTGCAAAAGGTCTGGCCGGCTTTGTCACCCAACACCAGCAATGCCGGAGTAAGGAGCAACGTCAGCAAGGTGGCAAAGGCAAGGCCGCCGGCGATAGCGCTGGACAGCTGTGTCCACCATTGCGTTGACGGGGCGCCCAACCCGAGAGACGGTTCCAGCAGGTTGACGTTGACGCCCAGAACCATCGGCGTCAAACCCAGAATGGTGGTGATGGCTGTCAGCAGCACCGGGCGCAAACGCAGGCAACCGGTTTCCAGGGCTGCCTCGTAGGCTGGCTTGCCCTCTTTCTTCATCTGGTTGAAGGTATCAATCAGGATGATGTTGTTGTTCACCACGATGCCTGCCAGGGCAATGATCCCCATACCCACCATCACCACGCCGAAGGGCTGGCCGTTAAACAGCAGGCCCAGCAGCACTCCGGCAGTCGACAGTACAATCGCCGACAGGATCAGGAAAGTCTGGTAGAGGGAGTTAAACTGGGTGACCAGTATCAGCAGCATCAGCCCCACCGCCACCAGAAACGCCGTGGTCAGGAAGGTGGCCGCCTGTTGCTGGTCTTCGTTTTCCCCGGCGAAGCGAACGCTTACCCCCTCTGGTGGTTCTGGCATTTCTGCTTGCAGGCTGCGCAAGACCTCATCCATGCGCCGGCCCGGAGCAACGTCGGATTTGATGGTGATGGTGCGTTGGCCGTCTACCCGCACAATGGAGCCGGTTTTATCACCCGGTTCCAGGCTGACAAATTCCGACAATGGCACCTGGCCACGAGGAGTGTGGATGGTCTGGCGTTGAAGGTGGTCCAGCTCACGCCAATTGTTCGGCACCCGCACGGCAATGTCGACTTCATCCCTGACATCTTCCGGCCGGTAGGTGGCCAGCACCAGGCCGTTGGTAACCAGGCGTACTGCACTGCCTATACTCAAAACGTCAGTGCCGAAGCGGGCTGCCGCTTCCCGGTCTACCTGCAGGCGCCATTCAATGCCGGGAAGGCTGCGGTCATCCTCAATATCGGCAAAGCCACCCAACGCGCGCATCTGCCGTTGAATCTCATCCACATAGCCGTTCAGCTCACCGCTGTTCATGCTGCTGACCAGCAGCTCTACAGGCTTACCCTCCGCCGGGCCACCTTCCTGCTTGCGGAACTCCAGCTCGATACCTGGTATATCCCGGGTGCGCTCTCGAAAGTCCTCCAGAATGTCGGTGGCGGTGCGGCGGGTAAACCAGTCGTTGAACTGGAACTGCAACACCCCGATCACGTCCGGTGCCAGTTGGCTACTGGTAACCAGCATCGAGCGCGCATACAGGGCTTTTACCTCTGGCATATTCTGCAGGCGCTGCTCCACCTGCCGCACAATGGCATCCCTCTCCCATACAGACAAATCGCCCCGGGCGCGCACCTGCACCTGAGCAGAATCCGGCTCAACACTTGGAAAAAACTCAACGCCGTGGTTAAAGCGGCCATAGGCGGCATAGATCAGAATAATCACCACCAAGGCGCCCAACAGGGTCAGCCCCGGGCGGCGCAGCAAGGTACCCAGTATGTTCCGGTATGTCATCATGAACCGCCCGTCAGTGGCGTCCTGGTGAACTCGTCGGCCGCCACTGACACCCCCCATCACTGGCAGGAACACCAGAGCCATGGCCAGCGAGGCAATCAGGCAGATGAGCACCGTCATCGGCAGGAACTTCATGAACTCGCCCACCACCCCGGGCCAGAACAACAGGGGTACAAACACGGCAAGCGTGGTGGCGGTTGAGGCAATAACCGGCCAGGCCATCCGCGAGGCAGCTTCTACCCAAGCGGTTTTCACCGGCTGGCCATCGCTGAGGTTCCGGTCCGCCAGCTCAGATACCACAATGGCGCCATCCACCAGCATGCCCGCTACCAGAATCAGACTGAACAGCACCACGATGTTGAGGGTCAGCCCCATGCTCCAGATCACCAGGATACCGGTCAGGAATGCGCCTGGAATGGTCAGGCCCACCAGGAACGCGGAGCGGGGGCCCATGGTGGCAATAACCACAATGATCACCAGCACGATGGCGGTCATCACGTTGTTCAGGAGATCAGACAGGATATCCTGAACCTCCTCGGATTGATCCATGATGTAGCGAATATCCAGAGTATCTGGCAGGCGGGGCCTGGCGTCGTCGATCAGCGCGCGGATCTTCTCGATGGTTTCAATGATGTTGGCGCCTGAGCGTTTAGACACCTCCAGCACCAGCGCCGGCTCGCCGTTAATGCGAGCAAAGCCGGTAGGGTCTTTGAAAGTGCGTTGCAGCATAGCCACATCGCCAAAGGTGACCACCGAATCGCCGTCGACCTTCACCGGCATCGACATCACGTCCTCGATGGTCTCGATTACTCCCGGCACTTTCAGAGCCATCCGGCCGTTGCCGGTGTCCAGGGAGCCGGCAGCCACCAACTGATTATTGCGCCTGACCAGAGAGGCCAACTGGTCGAAATCAATGCCGTAGCTTTCCAACACCTGGGCATCCACCACAATTTCCAGCAGATCCTCCCGGTCACCGCCGATGTCGACTTCCAGAACTTCGGGGATCGCTTCAATGGCATCCTGCAGGCGACGGGCAATGGTGATGAGTTCACGCTCGGAAAGCGGGCCAGACAAACCGATCGACAGCACGGGAAACAGAGAGACGTTGATCTCATTTACCCGGGGTTCGTCAGCTTCCTGAGGCAGCTTGGTACGGGCTGTATCCACCTTCTCGCGGACGTCCTGCAGTGCCTTGTCCGGATTGAACCCTGCATCGAACTCCAGCATCACCGAGGCATGACCCTCGGAGGCAGTGCCCCGCATTTCCTTTATCCCCTCCAGAGACCGCAGTTCCTGTTCCATGGGGCGCACCAACAGCCGCTCGGCATCTTCCGGGCTTATGCCCTCAAGGGTCATGGACACATAGATCATAGGGATGGTGACGTCAGGGTTGGATTCCTTGGGAATCGCCTGATAGGCCGCCATACCCCCCAACAGAAGAAACAGGAACAGCAAAAGGGTTGTGCGGCTGCGGTCCATGGCCGCCGAAATCAGCGCTCGCATAGCTTTCAACCCCGCTGGTCAGAGCGATCAACCGGCTCAACCTGTTCACCCTCAGCCACAAAACCGCCACCACGGGTAATCAGACTAATCTGTTCCGGCAGGCCAGACACCCAGGCACCATTGGTGGATACGCTCAGGAGCTGGACGTTCCGGAAGACCACAACATCGCTATCATCCACATATTTCACGCCGGGTCGGCCATTATCGTCCAGACTTAAATACGCCGGTGAGATAAAAATCGCATCCTGCTCGGGCAACAGAATGTTCAGGTTGGCAGTGCCACCGGCCGCACGTTTTTGCTCGGGATTCTCAACCACAATTTCAACAGCAAAACTGCGTGTTTCGGGGCTGGCAGCGCTGGCAACAAAACTGACAACGCCGGCCAGTCGCGACCCATCCAGAAGATTAACCTCCACTGCCTGCCCGGGCTGAACATCCTTTACGGTTTGCTGCGGAATCCTGCCGGTGGCTTTAAGCCGGTCAATCTGCACCAGCTGCAGCATCGGCGTACCCACCTGCACCAGATCGCCCTGCTCCACATCTTTTCGGTTAACGACGCCGTCGAACGGGGCTTCAGGGCGAAGATGCCGCACCGCGAGTTCCGCCGCCGCCAGCTCCGCCCTGGCCGCAGCCAGGTCGCTCTGCAGCCTGAGAATGTCGGTCTCGGCCGCCAGGTTGTTGGCCCTCAACCGGCGCGCAGCGGCAAGGTCTGCATCCAGCTTTTGAATGTTGGCGCGCCAACGCTCTACAACCGTGTCCCGGCCGTCAACAGATAGCTGCAACAACGCCTGCCCGGCACGAACGCTCTGCCCCAGCTCTACCTTCATCCGTTCAACGGTTCCGGCTACCCGCGCACCGATCACGACCGAGCGCCAGGGCTCAAGTTGCCCCTGCAGTTTCAGGATTGGTTGATAACGAGAGGCCTCAAGGGTCTCAACTTCAACCCGAGTCCGCTCTGCATCCCGCACCTGTGGCTCATCCGGCGCCTCGTTACTGGCAACTTTTACATCGCCAGTCGCCATCCAGACAACCAGAAGTACAAGGATCAGAATTGACAGCCCAAGAGAGCCCAGTTTTGCTTTCGTCATGTAACACTCGCCAAGGGATCGTTCTTTTTGATGGGCCCGACAACCCACGGTAGGTGGGCGCAGCCACATTTTCGGCAATAAACAGTTGCAACCGGATTTAAACGTGGGTTAGATTCTACACACATTGTTTGAATCAATTCAGAGCAGACTGTCGATTTTATGAATCTCAACGCTGTAGTCGTCATCGTGAAGCTAGTCCTGGTGGTCGTGGTACCGTCCGGGGACTTTTGCGTGGACAAGCGGTTGAGATAGCGACAACCTGACAAAGACACCAGAAACCCCCGGCACCGAAAGGTCCCGGGGGTTTCTTTTTTGCGGCAAAGAAAAAAGGAAAAACGAGCATGAACGGCGCACAGCACATTCTTGAAGCGTTCCACCGCCATAACATCCATACCGTATTCGGCTATCCCGGTGGCTGCATCATGCCGCTATACGATGCCCTGGTGGACGATGTGGGTGTGGAGCACGTGCTGTGCCGCCACGAACAGGCCTGCGCCCTGGCGGCCGACGGCTTTGCCCGCGCCAGTGGCAAGATCGGCGTTTGCATCGCCACCTCCGGCCCTGGTGCTACCAATCTGATCACCGGCGTTGCCAATGCCTACATGGATTCCATCCCCATGCTGGTGATCACCGGGCAGGTTCCATCCGGATTGATTGGCACCGACGCCTTCCAGGAAACCGACATTCTGGGCATGACCCTGGGCATCGTGAAACACAGTTACCTGGCGGACGACGCTGAGGCCCTGCCTGTCATCATGGAAGAAGCCATCACCCTGGCTCAGAGCGGCCGGCCCGGGCCGGTATGGATCGATATTCCCAAAGACATTCAGCTGACAGAGATCAGTGCACCATTCGCCACACCGGCTGCACAGCCGGACGCCCAGTGCCCGAATATTTCCGATGCACTGGCCATGCTTTACTCCGCCCAACGTCCCCTGCTCTACAGTGGCGGCGGAGTCTCCCTGGCCCGTGCTGAAGATAACTTCCGTACCTTTGCCAACATCTCCGGTTTGCCCGGCGTCGTTACTCTCAAAGGCATCGGCAACCCGGGCAGGAACAACCCGAACAACCTCGGCATGCTGGGCATGCATGGATCCAGGGCCGCCAACAAGGCGGTTGACGAGTGCGATCTGCTGCTCGTTGTTGGCGCCCGCCTTGACGACCGGGCCACTGGCAAACTGGACGGCTTCGCGCCCAATGCCCGAATGATTCACATCGACGCCGATGCCGCCGAAATCAACAAACTGCGCCCGGCAGACCTGGCCCTGCGGGGTGACCTGAACCGGATACTGACTGCGTTCACCGAGGCCTTGAAGGAGAAGCCACTGGCCATTGCACACTGGCAGAAGCAATGCAGAACCTGGCACACCACCGGCGGCTTCCAGGCTGCGGACAACGAGGAAGCCCTGGCGCCGATCACCGGCCCCGCGTTTATCCGTCAGCTTTCACGCATTGCACCGGATGACACGGTGATCGCCTGTGACGTTGGTCAGCACCAGATGTGGGTGGCCCAGCACTACGAATTCAATCACCCGCGCCACCACTTGACCAGCGGCGGCCTGGGCACCATGGGGTTCGGCCTGCCTGCGGCCATCGGCGCCCAGTTTGCGAATCGCCGCGGCACGGTCATCAATGTCACCGGTGATGGCTCGTTCATGATGAACGCCCAGGAATTGGCCACCATTCGCCGCTATAACCTGCCGCTCAAGCTGATCATTCTGGATAACCAATGCCTGGGCATGGTGCGACAGCAGCAGGAACTGTTCTACAACAACCGGGAAAGCCACATCAACCTGGACGACAACCCGGACTTCGTGGCCATGGCGCGGGCGTTTGATATCCCGGCCCTGCATATTGAGCGCACGGATCAGATTCGCCGGGGCATTGAGACGATTCTGGCTTACGACGGCCCGATGCTGCTGCACGTGGCCATCAGCCGGGAGGAGAATGTCTGGCCGATTGTGAAACCCGGCGCCAGTAACCGAGACATGATTGACGAGAACCGTCGCACCACCATCAAGGAGTACGTAGCATGAACCCGCAAGCGCAAACGGCTTTGCCAAGTTATACCTTGAACTGTCGGATGAACCAGGAGGCGGCGGCGCTGGAGCGGCTTTGTCAGGTGGTTCGGGTTCGGGGGTTCCAGATTTCGCGTATGTCTATGGAGTCTGCCGATGATCACCTGGACATCGCCCTCACCCTTTCCGGCAGCCGGCCTATTGCCATGTTACGCTCTCAGCTGGAGAAGCTGCATACCGTTGTGGATGTGGCCCTTCAGGAGCAGGGGGCGTCGGTTCGCTCCGTTTCGGCTTAAGGGGCTGGCTCGGGCTTCGGCATGGGCTCCTAGCCTTTGGGTTTGCGGGCGGGTACGTGGGGTGTGGGGTATTTTTCTTCTGGGAAAAACAACTCGCTTCGCTCAGACATCTTTTTCCCTGCCAGAAAAATACCCCACACCCCAACTACCGACGGGCAG